>JAQIBX010000033.1 GCA_027858895.1 Desulfuromusa sp.
CTGACAGCAAAACGGCGCCAGCGTCGATCGATACCAAAAGAGAGTAGCCGATTAAGAAGATCGTAACGGTAAGCGATATCGTCAAACATCTGCCGAACACCGCGCCCTTTGTCAGACAATTGAAACATAGGTAAACTCCTGATAAACCACTTGCAGGGTATTGAAAAACGTTTTCGAGGCAGCAAATGCAAGGCAAAAATGGCCGAAAAAGCGCAGTTTACATACTGTAAATGAGCATTTTGAGGCTATTTTTAACGCCGCAGTTGCAACGCAGATAGTTTTTCAACAGCCTGCTTGCAAGGGAATCACTGGGGAGCCTGTTTCTAGCACAGAGTCAGTGTGGCGCCAACAAAAAATCTTAGATTGAAAACAGAATCTAAACTAGGAGAGAATGTCAATAATGATCAAAAATGATAATCAAAAACCACCGATTGAAGTCTGCGCAGCGATTATCCAGCATCAGGACAAAGTACTTCTCACCCTGCGCCCAGAAGGCAAGCGGCTTGGGGGATATTGGGAATTTCCCGGAGGTAAAATCGAAGCAGGAGAATCGCCGCAATTTGCCTTAGTGCGAGAATTACGCGAAGAACTGGATATCGAAATTGAGGTCGGATCACTCCTGGAAACTGTTTCCCATTGCTACGAGTGGGGGAATGTGCTGATTCTCGCTTACTCATGCACCTGGATCAGTGGAGAGATCAAACACCTTGAAGTTGCCGATCATCGCTGGGTTGCAGCGGAAAATCTGCGCGACTATGATATTTTGGAAGCTGACCAACCAATCATCTTAAAGCTACAGCAAAAACAAAAAATCGCTATTGGCTAAACAGAAAGCAAGGAGAAAAGGCTATGAGTACCCGTCTAACAATTCTATGTGAAAACAGTGTTGACCAGGTCAGCCCTTATGGATTACTGGGAGAGCACGGGTTTTCCTGTCACCTGCAAACCCTGTCCGGTGATTTTCTGTTTGATACCGGCGGTGGCATGACAATTTTAAACAATGCCAAGCTGCTGGGGATAGACTTCTCCAAGCTACAGGGAATCATGTTCAGCCACGGTCACTTTGATCATACGGGTGGATTGAAACAGGTTCTGGAAAAAACCGGTGAAATCCCAATATATACCCATGCTGATCTATTTTCCGAGCACTACAGTAAAAACAGCGGGAAAATGCACAAGATCGGCATCCCCTGGGCACAAGCAGAACTGGAAGAATTAGGCGCTGACTTCATCTTCTCCGCCGCCCCGCATATAGTAGCCCCAGAACTGCTCCTTTCGGGAGAAGTCCCGCGCAATTCCACAGTAGAAACCGGTGATCCGAATCTATTATCCCTCTCAACATTAGGCGAACAGGTCACCGACCCGCTGCATGACGATTTGTCCCTGTTCATCAATACCGACAAAGGGCTGGTGATACTCCTCGGTTGTGCCCATGCCGGGCTGCTGAACATCATCGATCACGCCATCAAAGTAACCGGAGAAAAAAAAGTCCATATGGTTTTAGGCGGAACCCATTTGAAATTTTGCAGTGAAGAGCAGATGACCGCAACCCTGGATCGGCTGGAGGAACTCGATGTTGATCTGATTGGCGCATCACACTGCACCGGCCTCAGAGGAGCGCGGATGCTGGCTGAACGTTTTGGTGAGCGGTTTTTCTCTGCGTCAGTCGGGGTTAGGATTGATATCTAGATTGAAAATTCAAATTTCACTATTTATCAACCTCGCTTATCCCTTTGATTGTTGTCGCTTTACTAATAGATAGAGCCGTTCGCGTTCTGAAGAAACCAAAATGATTCCCTAAATTTCTTAGGGCAGAAACCCACCATGGACTCAGCCTTGGTGCCAACAACGTCAATTCTGCTATATTTTCAGAGAATATTTCGCTAGTATCCCGGCTATTGAAAACGTCCTCGCAGCTGATGAGCGTGGATATCAACGAAACCATTGCCGCTTACCAACTGTTATCACTCTCGGGTAAAATCGAGCCGTCGCGTTGTCCGGACGATGTCCCAGATTTCTATCGAGAACTGAGCCATGCGTTACCCATTTCGGATTCGAGCTTGACTGAACCCCCTACGGAACCCGTCAAAAACGTACCGACGGAACAAGATATCCAGACATTCATCGAGCACTGGGCGTTATCCTGGAGGGAACAGAATGTCGCGAACTACTTGGCCTGCTACACCGAAAATTTTGAACCCAAAAGAGGTCAAGAGTGGCGTGAGTACCGTCAACAGAGATTAACAGCCCCGGCATTTATCGATCTTTTTGTCAGCGACATGCAGATTCGAAAAAAATCCGCCACTCGGTACCAGGTTAGTTTTATTCAGGAATACCACAGTGACCAGTACCAGGATCAGGTCAGAAAAAACCTGCTGCTAGAATTTCTGAACGGCGCATGGGCTATTATCGGCGAACAATCTCAACCGATATCCACCCCATCCCCAAGTCTCTCCGCTAGTCCCGCAATAACACCACCATCCTTCACGACCATCGAGATCGGCCCCTGTATCAATCAGCTGGAATTGAACCAAGTCATAGGGATTATCCGTGAACATGGGCTCAACTCACAGCAGATGACAGGTTCAGGAATGGTCAAAATATTCAGGTTGTTCGAGGGAGTTTACCCCCCAACGGAGACTCGCAAGCGGTTGGCAATCCTGAAGAAAAGCGTCGATTCAGCCTTTATCCTGCCCTCTATGCTGGCTCCTTTCATGAGTCTGAGCGGGCAATACGATTTACAGAAGTTCTCGAACAGCAAGACATCCATGTCACACCGGTTGTATCTGAAGTTGAAATGCAGGGGCAGGTTGTGGTTGTTGAACAAACTAACCAAGAGATTTCTGAATTGATAACAACACAGATGGAAAATCTGGGGTTAAAAACCCGGTTGGTGGGGAAATAATTTGTGCCTCCGGAGGCACAAAAACAAGCCCAGCGATTTCTCTACTTCCATGGCCTGGAAAACAACCTGTTTCGTCATCAGCGCCTTTTACTGAGCGCAAAAAAATTCCCCAATCCTTCGTAATAGAACTCTTACAATTTGGGCACAGGATACCTGCGCCTGCAATCCGACAGGGATGTGATGTGATTACCTCAGCAAAGCAGCTGATTTCTGCGCCGTATTCGTTAAGTTGACAATACTGTTGTCACGGTTACCACATCTCAACCTTTGTCGCTGAGCTTCTGCAGGCGCTTGCTTAATGCCTGACGGCTAATGCCGAGCAGGCTGGCGGCCAGGGTCTGATTATTTTGCGAGCGCTGCATCACTTCATTGACCGCGAGCTCCCCGAGTTCTTCCAAAGTCGGCATTCTCTGGGGGAATGTCAGACTGTTTATATCCTCGTCATCCGATGACAAGACACTATTATCCATTGAATCCTGATGGTGAAGGATGGCGTTTTTGAATGCTTGCAGAGACATTTTGTGTGATTTATGCAGGCTGATTGCATTGAAAACCATTCCGCGCAATTCGCGAATGTTCCCCGGGAAACAGTAGGTTGACAGCAATCCGGGGAGTTCGTGCGGAACAGCCGGAGCATTTTTCCCTACCTTTTCGGCTGCTTCGTTAAAGAAAAATTCCAGGAGCAGGGAAATGTCTTCACGTCTTTCCCTGAGCGGCGGGATGTGAATGTGATGCGAGCAAAGTCTGTAGTACAGATCCTTGCGAAACTCACCGCAACAAATTTTTTCTTCCAGGTTGTGGTTGGTGGCAAACACAAAGGTGGCTTCGGATTTTTTTGATGAATCGCTACCAAGGGGATAATATTCCCCTTCTTGAAGCAGTCGCAGCAGTTTGACCTGTGAGGGCATGCTCAGGTCACCGATTTCATCCAGAAAGAGGGTTCCCTGTCCCGCCCGGGTGATCATGCCGGGGCGTTCATTTTCGGCGCTGGTAAACGCTCCAGGGACATGCCCAAACAGACTGTCGCTGAAGTGGTTGTCATCCAGTCCCGCCGCATTGACTGCAACCCAAGGGCGGTCCGGGTGGCTCAACTGGTAAAAGGCTGTGGCGAACAGTTCCTTGCCGACCCCGCTTTCACCGGTAATCAAGAGAGGTTCGCCGCTGCCGGCAATCGCTTCAATATATTGGAATATGGCGCGCATGCGGTTGTTACGTGTCTGGAACTTGCTGAAGATTTCCGTATTTTCTACCGGCTCAAGAACGCGCTGCTGTAGGCAGAGGTTTTCTTCCTTCAGCCGGCGCACTTCGAATGCCTGGCGGATGCCGGTCAGTAAACGGTCTTTTTCAACAGTTTTGATATAGTAATCGAAGGCTCCCTGCTTGATGCAGCTAACGGCGCTTCCTATCTGGTTCATTCCGCTGAGGATAATCACCGGGATATCCGGGTAGTCAAAGTTGATCATTGCCAGCAGGTCGGTTCCCGACAGGTGTGGCATGTTCAGGTCAAGCAAGATCAAACTGATTTCCCGCTCAGCGAGAAGCGGCATCACTTCGCGGCTGTCGTTACATTTGATAACATTGTTGATGCCGGCCGCATCCTTAAGCGTCAGGGCAAGGCTGCGAAGCCAGGGTTTCTCATCGTCGACCATCAGGATCGGGGCCGCGGGGTACATTTCGCTCATTGATGTTCTCCTGTCATTTTGGTCGGTAGGGTCAGGGTGACGGTTGTTCCCTGTCCCTGCTGTGAGTTGAAATCGAGTTTTCCACCATGGTCGGCAACAATTCTGCTGGCTAAGGAAAGGCCGAGTCCGGTGCCACCTTCTTTTCGCTTAGTGGTGAAGAATGGCTCGGTGATGCGGTCTAGGTGCGTGGACGAGATGCCGATTCCTTCGTCCCTGACTTCGAGAATGTTCCAGTGATTTTGTGCGTCGTGACGGGTCGATATGCGTACTGTTTCGGTTTTATTTGACAAAGCTTGGCAAGCGTTGACCAGCAGGTTGACGACCACTTGCTCAATGCGCTGGAAACTTCCATTGACGATCGGCAGATGGTCCGCAAAATCTGTTCTAAAATGATCCGTGCTGTTTTTGATCATATTGTTGATAAGGCGAATCGCTGTCCTGGCAAGATCGTTAATGTCAATCAGGTCGTCGTGGTTCGGGGTATCGTTACGCGAGAAATCTTTTAGATCTGAAACAATATTTTTTATCCGTTCGCTTCCTTCCAGCATCTCCTTGAACAGGTACGGTATCTCATCGCGAATTTCCGAGTAGGTCAGCCCTCCAAGTGCAAAGTCGCCATGTTGTTCAAAATGCTTCTGCAGGATCGGTATGGCACCCTCAAAGGATGATTTAACCAGTTCGGCATTGAGTTTGATCAGTGCATTTGGGTTGTTGATTTCATGGGCGACTCCAGCAGCCAGTTCCCCCAGGGATGCCAACTGGCTGGCGCGGATAGCTTCCTCGCGCAGGTTGGTCTTCTCGGTAACGTCGCTGGCCAGCAGGATAGCGCTGGTGACCGATCCTTGCGTGTCCTTTAGTGGAAACGCTTTTACCTCAAGGATCAATCCATCGTGGTTGATGATAGTGGCTTCCCCTATATTGCCGCTTTTCAGCGATTCGGCTGCCAGGCAATTATTGCAGAGCATTTCCTTATTGTATGGCAGTTTACAACAGTAAACTTCTGGGTCGGCGCCGACGTCCTGTCTAAAATATTCGGCTTCGCCCTTGTTCGACCAGATCACTTTCATTTCAGGAGTGATCAGGGTCAGCCGATCGGGAATCCCAGTCAGAATGACTTGAAACTGCTGTGACAGCTGCTTGTACAAACGCTCAGCCTTCAGCCGTTTCAAGAAGTTGGTGCTGAGGATAAAGATGAGTCCGAAGGACATGACCAGGGAGATAATGAGGGCCTGTATCTGGGTTTTTGAAAGAGCATAAACGTTTGGCGGCTGGTTGATCAGTTGTGCATTCGGTGGTAGAAGGCCAGCCGAAATGTTATGTCGTTTCAGCGCCAGACTATCAAAGCGGGGTACCCCTTGGTTCGGCCTGATGACCGGGAGGTCATCGGGGTTGGTGCCGGAAAGAATCTGTAAGGCCAGTTCCCCGGCAAGCCGCCCCTGCTGTCTGGAATCGATCAACAGCCCGCCGATGGTGCCTTTGCCAAAATAAATCTCCAGCGGACTGTAAATCGGAGCTCTGATGGTTGCGCCCGGATTCCTTTCGCATAGAAAGCATGGCAGATTGCCGTTCTGGTCCATAAACAGACCACTGATAAAAACCAATTCGTCGGGACTAAGGGCTTCAAGTTTTTGGATCAGTTCGTGATGACTCAAGTCGCTCCAGAATTCGAAATCGATCTGTGTGAAGTTCTTGATCAGGTTGTGCAGCCTGTTATTGACCTGCTGGTTAGTGAACCCTGTGGTCCGGCCGACAATAACGGCCCGCTTTGCTTGCGGATGAAACCTGAGAGCCTGTTCGATGAGGCCGCGATAGTCGGGGTCCTGAATGACCCCGGTCATCTGTTTTTGGCCTTTGAGCATGGCCTCGGGAAACGATTCAATCGCCGAAAATACGATCGGGGTGTTGGCGAACAGCTCGTCCCGGTGTTCGAGGACAAAGTTCAGGGCCTCATTTCCTGAAACCATGATCAGGTCGAACGAACTTTTTTCAAGTTTGTAATGCAATATCACATCGAGGACATGGGCGAAGTATTCCGAGTCTGGATGGCGTTTGGTGTCAAGGTATTCAACATGAATATTGGGGTGTTCCAGGGCCTGAGTCAAGGCTTCCTGAATACCGGTCATATTGGCATTCGTGCTGGGGAGCCCAGGATGGTACGAGTGCAGTATCAGGATCTGTTTTGTCTTACTGTCGTAATCGACCTGACTCTGGGTGAGCGCAGCCAAGGTGGGCGTGGACAACACCATGAACAGAACTGCAGAGATAATAACGTGGCGCAAGTACTGCAAAATAAAACCCCCGCATCGAATCGCATTGGATAACTATCTAGGTTATGTAATCACAAATTGATTTCAAAAACTAGCATTATACTCAAGAATATCCCCCCCTCCATTTGCATGGACGTGGGTGGCTGCTTGCAGTGACATTCCAAGAAGTTTGACCTCATCTTGAGGAGATAGGGATGCGCCGTGCCGCAGTAAATATTACCAGCGCCGTAAAATTTCTTGGAATTAGCCTTCAAGCTCTAAGGAAGAGATTGAAAAAACATCTCATGGAGAATTCGCCTGAATAAACCACGCAACTCTAGTTGCGTTTGGCAACCGTAGTTACTTTCAACTCTAACCGCACCCTGTGCTGCGTTTTAATTAGAATTGCATCTTTTCTGGACCTCTGTCCGCAATTATGGTTGCGGACATTTTATTTTTTTGACCTATCTTAAAATTAACTTTCCTCAAAGATATCGGCTAGATAAGAAATTACTTCTGATTTGGCACCGACGTTGCTATAGACATCGTACGTAACTTCCACGCAGATGTTCATATGCAACAAGTTGGATATCGTGTGCACGAGCTGATGGTCAGTTCAGCCGCAAATTGCGTGTTTAAAGATCAGACGGAACATGTCAGGAGGCAATCAAATGGAAAACAGGAAGAGATTCACCAAGTTTATCTGGGCTCTAGTGGTCCTTGTCGCGACAGCTGGGATATCCCAGGCCGCAGTCGTCAGTAGTTGGGATCAGTCCAGCGTCATCCCGATGGACCCCACCAACGTAACAAACCCAGGGCTCGTCTTTGACCAGTACAACTACATTGAGCCTGGTTCACTGATCGACCCGAACACTGATGCCGTTGCAACTGACGGCTTCATGCCGAGCGGCTACTCCAAGTATGCTGGCGGTGTTAACTACCTGTCAAACGGTGCCATGACCTGGAAAGAACGTGACACACAGGGTCCAGGACTTAGCGTCGTAACTGGTGATGATACCACTGGTATTAACTGCATCATGTCTGCGGGCTGGAACCCTGGTTCCACTCCAGATGCCACTCAAATGAGTGACTGGTGGGGTGTCGACCTCAAGCAATGTTCCGATCCATGGCAGTCGAGTAAGCGTTTCAAAATTGTCAGCTACCTCCTCGATGCACCTATCGACATGACCTTCAACATTAGCGCCAACGGCTCAGAGGATGTCTACCGCGTGCTGCAAAAATATGGCAACCAGACCGGCGAACGCGTTAGCGGTTACACCCAGCAGCTCGGTTTTGTTGTGAACGGCGTTTTCACCGAAGCTCAGCCTGGTCAAGGCGTTGCCTTTGTCCTGAAGAACGGCACCAAGTACAGCAACGACGCCCCGACCCCAAGCACCATGGCTAACCAGGGTGAGCTCGATTCGCTGTTGGCTCACGGGCTGTTCGGCGCACCTGACAAGCACCACACCAGCGCTGGTTACTTTAACACCGACGTCCGTGCTAACTTCGGCCTGGAAGCTGGCGAAACCTTCATCCGCACCACCGGCATGCACCCAGTACATCAAGATCTGTTTGGCGAGTGGATGCCTGCCCAACAGCCAAAGGGTGCTTACTACTTCGATATGGACGGCATCATTTACACTGACAACGCCCTAGTCGCCACCTGCGACGGCGCATTTAACGAAGAGGTTGCTCAGACCGAAGGCGGCGCAGCAGGTTGTCAGGGTGAGTGGGTCACTTACCGCTCGTCGTACGTTCCGATCCAAAACGCAGACGACAGCTGGACCATCCCAGCTTCCTACGGCGTAGATCCGAACAACCGCGATCTTAACCGGACCGTGATTCCAGCTGATGTCATCACTGCCTGGGATGCAAACCCTCTGTGGATTCCTGGTGACATTGACGATTTTGCTAACGTCAACATCAACGCTTACATCGCTGTCGGTAACGCCGCTAACTGGCCAACCGCTGATGCAGAGGGGAATGCTCAGTTCACCCTCCGCATGACCCCGACTTTCGACGCTGCTACTGCGTCAACCGAGCCTGGAACGACTGGACCTGCTGACTTCATCGTCTCCATCGAAGCTCCGACCACCGTCCTGTAAGCGTTTTAAGTGAATAAACCATAAAACTAGATACGTATATCTGGAGGATAAAATGAGAACAACAAAACTGATTTTACTAGCGATGATTATCGCTTTCGTAAGCGTTACAATGGCTCATGCCGGGATGCAGGTCCAAAAGAATCAGGCCACAACCGTTAACGTTGATGTTAAAAACAACACAGATAGGAGCGTACTCGCTGCTGTCAAGATGACTGCATTTGATAACGCTGGTGTGAAAATTGGCCAACTCTGCAAGCAAGCCTGGTTGGGCGAAGATAGAACCACCGCTGTGGAGTATGTCTGGACAGCTCCTGGTTATGCGACGGGTGTTTACTGGCAAGCCAAAGTAGACGTTAGAGGCGAATGCCCGTACGTTGAAGTACCGAATTACGACTTTAATAACTACAGTGACAGTGACAGTGACAGTGATGGTGGTGATGATAGTGATGCCGATCACCATTAAAGATTTGATGTTGTAGGCAGAAATAAAACGGCTGCCGGGATTGGCCGGCAGCCGTTTAGAAAATGTATAGCTATGAGGTCAGCCATGAGAAACAACAACGTACACCAGTTAGCAGCTTGGGGATTATTTATCGCCATTGTTGGTGGTTACTTTTTCATGGCGGTAAAATTTCCGTTGGCATATATCGTTGCCACCTACGAGGATCTGGTTGGTGAGTGGGCTCAGGTTTATCTGTTTGCTGCAACCATGCTACTTTCAATCCGGGTAGCCTGCTTCAAATCCCGCTTTCGCTTTTTCTTTGCTTTTCTGGCTCTGGCCTGTTTCTATGTCGTCGGCGAAGAGATCTCATGGGGGCAAAGAATTTTCAACCTGATGACTCCCGATTTTTTTGAAAAACACAATCTGCAGAACGAAACCAACCTGCATAATTTTTTCACGGGGCCGATGACCACCACTTTGAAACGGTCACTGGAATATCTTATTGCATTGGGTCTGGTTGGTTATGGCCTGCTTTATCCTTTGCTTGTGTCTGCACGCTTGAAACTGGCACTTTGGTTCAACAAGAAAGGATTGCCACATCCACCACTTTATCTCTGGCCGTTTTTCGTTGTAAGTGCCTACCTCGAACTCGGTTTTATCAGCTTCAACGAAGCAGAGATCGCCGAAATTCTGATTCCTCTGGCGTTGGCAATCATGGCGATCAATTATCTGCTGGCAATGCAGAAGTATCAGGGCTTTATCTCTTTTCCAAAGTGGCAAAAAACGGAATCTATACGGTTGGCTAGTCAGTCTGCGGCATTAGTTCTTTCTGTAATAATGCTCGCTTTTGCCACGACTGGAGCCAGTTATTCATCCTCAACAATGGGGCCGAAAATAGAATCTCGCTACTACAATGGTCTAGAAAAATTTGCTAATCGCTACAAGCGTATTGAACACTGGGATAGTGCTGCGAACCTGTATCTTCTGGTCCATGAAAAAAAGTCAGGTCAGGCTACTGTGTTGCGGAACCTTTATGTTTGCTATAGCAACATGAATGATGAAACCCTAGCCCTGTCTTTTTTAAAAAAAGCAGAGCAACTGGAGATCGATTCTCTGGCAAAAGATCCGCTCAGCGTCGCCTCTCACCTTTCGTTGGTTAACACCTATGAGATGATAGGGGACAAGGAGAGTGCTGCAGATCATTTGCGAGGGAGTCTAGAAATCGCCAGATTACGGGTCAGTATGTATCCGGAGAGCGCAGTAACGGCTTATTGGTTGGGCAAGGCCGAGGAGATGAGTGGTTATTTGATCAGCGCACTTCAAGAATATCAGAGGGCTCTAGAGTTAGATCCAGGGGCTCTGAAATATCAGAAAGCAGTCCTGAAATTGAGTAGGCAGTTAACGGCTAACTACTAGCTTAGCCAGTTGTTGCAACTGAGTTCACTTACAACTTGAATCTAGGTATTAGATTACACTGTAAGCGTTGTTTAAATTACTCAAATTGACCCACGACCAATACTTTATAAACTTATAATTTAACACCGAATCGGACTTCTACACTCAATATTTATTGAGAATAGAAATTTGGTTTAGGGGCGATAAATTAGTGGATAAACTTACTTCTGACATAGCCATTTGCCATGCCAAGCTACCAGTGTAAAGTTGGCACTACCGATGGTCGGATTGTCGATAAAATCTACGATTCGACGACCAGAGAGCAACTGAAAGAGAATCTCGAAGAACAGGGCTTTCATGTCTTCCAGATGCGACGTCAGTCTCTGTCTTTTTTTCAAGGAGGGCTGCGTCAATCTGCCCAGATGACCGGGCGGCGGTTTCTCTCCTTCAATCAGGAACTGCTGGTTTTACTGCGCTCCGGTTTGCCGAT
>JAQIBX010000058.1 GCA_027858895.1 Desulfuromusa sp.
GAACCGAGGGGGACGCTCTTAAATCGTTGACTATCTAACCCTCACCTGCTACTTTCCACAAATGCCACGCTCTGCTCGTATCGACATACCGAATCTATTGCAGCACGTTATTATCCGCGGTATTGAACGACGTAATGTCTTTGTCGATGATGACGACCGCCACAATTTCGTTAAACGATTCTCTGATCTGTTAATCGCGACTGAAACCGATTGCCTTGCCTGGGCGCTTCTTGACAACCATGTCCATCTTTTGCTCTGCCCACGCCCGACCCCTTTGGCTAAATTTATGCGGCGACTATTGACCGGTTACGCAGTCACCTTCAACCGACGACATCAACGCTCTGGCCATCTCTTCCAGAATCGCTATAAATCGATTGTTTGCGACGAAGAAGATTATCTGCTTGAATTGGTGCGCTACATCCACTTGAATCCGTTACGCGCAGGACTTGTCTCAACCCTTGAAGAGTTGGATCACTATCCGTGGTGCGGGCACTCCGTATTGCTCGGGCAAGCAGCCCTGCCGGGACAGGTGATGTCTGAGGTTCTGGCCCGTTTTGGCAAAACCATTAAAACCTCACGTCAGGGTTACCGTGCTTTTGTCGCGGAGGGTGTCGCCATGGGACGCAGAAATGATCTGGTTGGTTCCGGTCGACAGCGACGCCAAACAGTGGCGGAACAACAGGGGAATGATTTCCGGGATGCGCGGATATTGGGTAACGGAGATTTTGTCGAACAACTTCTGCTGCAAGCAGAAGAAAAACCGCCCCTTTTAAAGCTGTCTTTGGAAGAAATTATTGTGCACGTTTGTGCTAAGACAGGGCTGTCGCTGACGGAACTGACTTCGCAGAGCCGCACGCAACAGATTGCCAACGCCAGAAGCATTATCTGTTATAGTGCTTTTGCCAGTGGCCACCGGGGCGTTGATATTGCACGCCGCCTCGGCATTACAGGCTCTGGCGTTACGATTGCGGCAAGGCGCGGGAAAAAGTTGATGGCAGAGTATCCTGAACTGTAGACCATGGTGTCGTGCTCGGATAGTTAATGATTTAAGAATGTCCCCCGTCTATACGCCGCGTTAGCGGCTTAGTTCAACTACACATTATAGCGGACCAATACCACGCTTTAAGCTCCGCTGATCATTAATATTGCGATTTTATCTCTTCAAAAACAACATCTTGATCTTAAACCATGCGATCTATAAAGATCATGGATGTCCCGGAGCTCTGCAGTAAAGCAAGCGACGGTCGGTTAACCGAAACGGTAGACCTGCTTTCCGGCGCGATAGAGTTCCACTGGTCCGTCTTCAGAAACCTTGACCACCAGGCCGAAGTGCGATACCGCGCTGGCAGCGGTGGTACGGCCGCCGCCGGTGACCAGGCCCTTGACCTGCGAGGTATCGACGATTACGCCGGTATCAAGCAGTTCTCCCTTGCGGTTAATCACCGTTAACCCGTCCGAAGAGAGGATCCGGCTCAACTCGCCCGAGCGTTCCAGAACACCAAGCTTTCTACCGCGCACGTGTTCCACCAGCGCCCGGCTCAAAGAGCCATGACCACCGACTGAGCCCTTACGCAAGGTGTCAAGATCGGTCCCGTCATCGGCGATCAGCACTACAGTGCCATGCCGCGACTTCGACAGTGCGTAAATAGATCCAACCAGGAAATTGACCGAGCGTTTGTCCAACTTGCCGGCAAAAAATTCACGGAAAATATCAGGATCGTAGATCCCCCAGCCCCCCTTACGCCAGACCAGGAGTCGTCCGCCATCAAGGACGACCTCGACTTCCGAGACCTCATTAACAAAAATCGCAAAAGCCGCCTCTCCGGCCTTACCGAGCAGCGCTTGAGTATCGCGCCAGGCCAGTTGTTCAACCGACTTGCGCGGACTCGGCGAGCCGGTCTGAATGGTCCCCTTAACGTTCATACGGATGTCACACACAAAGAGTGCCCGCAGGCCGTCGACGAAACGGTAGGTCAGCGGATTACGGAAAAAGTTTGCGCTGATGCGCTGCCGCTCTTTCCCCAGATCGAACCAGTTGTAGTGAGAGGTCTTGATTGAAGCAATAAAATCGTCGAGCTGAGAGCGATAAACGAGAAAGCCGGTCGTCGCCGGGGTCCCCTCATAACGCTGATAGGAAAGGTTCTTCAGTAGCTGGATCAGACTCTGCACCGGCCAGAACACCCCCTTGCGATCACCACGCAGGTAACGGGCTACAGCAATATCCGTGAGTGAGGTCAATAAAGCGGTGCGAAAGTGCGCAGCGTAAGCCTCCGCAGAAAAACCGCCGTACAAGCCCTCGAAGGCAGTAAGCAGTTCCTGGATGAAACAGATCTCGGTGGTGGTGAAGGCCAGTTCGTCACGGTTGGCCTTGAACAGAAAGGGGACCTTGTCGAACTTCAACTGAACCAGAATCTCGCGGTGATCTTTCGCTTCGGGGACATCTTCCCCCGGCTCAAATTCGGTTAGAGAGACCCTTGCACCGCCGAGAAAGGCACTGACGCTGTTTTCGATGGCATGAAAGGCTGTTTTAGGCATGGCATATGATGCCTTAATTGGTGTTGGCTGTTCAAGCTCTTTCACCGATTATCGAGAAGAAGTTCAGGGGTTATTACTGGTCCCAGGTTTTGGGGGCACCATACTTAATGGGGTTTTAGTTTGGGTCAGATTTTTTCATTTGCAGATCACGACTGAGCAAACAACCCAGTTGCTGAACAAAATCGACCAATGGATGCCTTGTTCACACAGCCAGGCGACTCTCGTACAGATCTTTTTATCCAACCTACCCTGAATGAACGACTCCCAGTCATTTATCAAATTAAGTAACTGTGACCTTTGGCTTAAGGGCTCAGAATGAAAAACTATTCCATGAATAATTTTAATGGCAACCTGAGAAAGCTTAAAAATCGGGAATGGTAGCACCTCCAGAGTGCGTTGCTGGGCGTTATTTGGTGTTTGTTCTGGATCAAACACCAAGGTGTGGTAACATTTAAATCCGTTCTGCTCGATACTTTTGCCATCTTGGCGTCAATACTTGGTAGTTTTTTGCTAACAGGATGGCCCACGTGAAGAAATGAAAGAAGTAACAAGGGGAATTAATGCCTCACCCAGAAGAAGGATTCTACCTCGCGCTATTAAGCATTCACGGTCTGATTCGAGGACACAATATTGAACTGGGCCGCGATGCAGACACCGGCGGGCAAACACTCTATGTGGTAGAGCTAGCCCAAGCGCTCGCCAAACAACCCGGTATCGCCAAGGTCGACCTGATCACCCAGCGGGTGGTTGATAAAAACGTCTCACCTGACTATGCAAAGCCGATAGAAAGACTCGCCGACAATCTTCGCATCGTACGGATTGACGCCGGCCCTGAGGAATATCTGGCGAAGGAAGAGCTCTGGGATCATCTCGATTTTTTCACTGACAATTTGGCCGGTTTTTTTCGCGACAGCAACTCTTTTCCCGACATCATTCACAGCCATTATGCCGATGCCGGCTACGTTGGCTCACATCTGGCCAGCCGGCTGGGAATTCCGCTGATCCACACCGGCCATTCCCTCGGTCGCGTCAAGCGTAGCCGTCTCATGGCTAGCGGGCTGAAAGCGCAGGAGATTGAAACCCGCTTCAATATGAGTCGGCGGATTGAGGCTGAAGAACAGACCCTGGCAACCGCAGAACGGGTGATCACCAGCACCCATCAGGAAATTGAAGAACAGTATGAGCTTTATGACCACTATCAGCCGGAGCAGATGCGCGTTGTGCCACCCGGTACGGACCTCAACCAATTCGCGCCACCAATGGGCAACGAATTACAGAGCCCCCTGTTCAAAGAGTTGACCTGCCACCTGCAAGCTCCCGACAAACCGATTATTCTGGCCCTGTCGCGTCCGGACCGACGAAAAAACATCAACGCCCTGATTGAAGCATTTGGTCAATCTTCTCAACTTCAGAACATGGCTAATCTACTGATCATCGCTGGAAACCGTGACGATATAGATGATCTCGAAGAGGGAGCACAGGAGGTTTTCCATGAACTGCTGGTTGCTATCGACCGTTACGATCTTTACGGAAAGGTGACCTTGCCGAAACACCACCAGCGCGATCAGGTACCGATGATTTACCGGATTACGACAGCCTCCGGGGGCGTCTTCGTCAACCCGGCGCTGACGGAACCTTTCGGTTTGACCCTGATTGAGGCGGCCGCCAGTGGGTTGCCGATCGTCGCCACTGAAGATGGCGGACCACAGGAAATTATCAGTAACTGCAAGAACGGTTTTCTGATTGATCCGCTGGAACCGGAAACCATCGCCTGTGCCCTGTTGAAACTGCTTGAGGATCAGGATTTGTGGCAGACATGTTCTGCCCAAGGCTTGCACGGAGTTCAAGAAAATTATTCCTGGGAAGCACATGCAGAGAGCTATATCAAAATCATCAAACCGATCGCCGAACGCTCAGAACAGTTGCTGCGCAAACCGGTCAGACGGCGCACCGGCCTGTACAGCGATCGGGCGATTGTCAGCGATCTCGACCAGAATCTGATCGGCGACGATAGCTCGCTCAACACACTGGTTGAACTCCTTCGGCGGCAGCGCAAAACCCATTATTTTATCATTGCGACCGGAAGACGCCTCGATTCGGCTTTAAAGTTGATGAAAAAACACAAAATTCCGGAGCCGGATGTGCTGATCACCAGTAGCGGCACCGAGATCTATCATGCCCCGAAGCTGAACGCTGACACCGCTTGGGCTCGGCATATCGATTATCGGTGGTCGCCGCGTACAGTAAAGAAGCTTCTGGCCGACTTCCCCGGCCTGAGAATTCAACCCAATATTGAGCAGAGTCGCTTCAAACTGAGTTATTATATCGACCCGGATCAGGCCGACAGCGAAGAAATCAAACAGTTGCTGCACCAGGAAGAACAGGCGGTTTTTGTGCAAACCGCCTTCGGCCAGTTTCTCGACATCCTCCCTCTGCGGGCCTCCAAGGGGATGGCGTTACGCTATGTTGTCGAGCAACTGAACATCCCCCTGGAAGCCGTCTTTGTTGCTGGCGGATCAGGGGCCGATGAGGACATGATGCGGGGCAACACTCTGGCGGCAGTGGTTGCCAACCGGCACCATGAAGAGTTGTCGCAACTGGACGATATCGAACGGATCTATTTTTCCCGTCAGCCGAACGCCGCTGGAATTCTCGAAGCGCTCGATTATTATAATTTTTTCGGCAGCTGTAAAGAGCCGCAGGAAGCCGGGCAGACCGATGACGCATAGATTACTCCTTTGTACCGACCTGGACCGAACGATTATCCCCAACGGTCGCCAGCCAGAACACCCGGATGCCCGTGAGCGGTTCCGGCAACTCTGCGGATTGCCTGCGGTCAAACTGGTTTACGTTACCGGGCGACATCTTCAATTAGTCGAGCAGGCGATTGCAGACTACAATCTTCCCGAACCCGACTATGCCATTACGGATGTCGGCACCAGAATCTACCTGCGGGCTCCGGGAGAATGGATTGAAATGCTCCCCTGGCAAAAGCAGATCGCCACAGATTGGCGGGGAAAAACCCATGGCCAACTACAGCAGGCACTCAACAGATTCCCGCAACTGACCCTACAGGAGCAGAGCAAACAGAACGACTTCAAGTTAAGCTACTATCTGCCACTTGGGGCTGATCGAGAAAAGCTCCTCAAAGAGGTCGAAAATCAATTGACTCAGCTGGGGGTAGACGCCAGTCTGATCTGGAGTATCGACGAGCCGGAGCAGATTGGCCTGCTCGATGTTCTGCCGCGCAACGCAACCAAGCTGCACGGCATCGAGTTCCTGCAACAGTACTTGGGCTACGGACAGCACGAGGTCCTGTTTGCCGGAGACAGCGGCAACGACTTGCCGGTCCTGGTCAGTTCGATCCGGTCAGTTCTGGTGGCCAACGCTGATCCAGAGATCAAACAGCAGGCGTTGCAATTGGCCAAACAGAACGGTTACGCTGAGTCACTCTATCTGGCGCGGCAAAAAAACTTTCCACTCGGCGGCAATTACAGTGCCGGGGTCCTGCAGGGGGTTGCGTTTTTCGCCCCCAAGATCGGAGACAAGCTGAAATTATCATGAAGAATCAAGCTGAACTCTACATTTTTGGAGAAGTGCTGTTCGACTGCTTCCCGACCGGGGAACAGATTCTCGGCGGCGCTCCGTTCAATGTCGCCTGGCACCTGCAGGCTCTGGGCGATCAACCCCGATTCATTTCGCAGGTCGGAAAAGATGAGCGTGGCGACAGGATTCTGCAGGCGATGCGCAACTGGGGGATGAGCAGCGTAGCAGTTCAGATTGATGCGGAACACCCGACCGGCCGTGTCGAGGTAACGATCACCGACGACGAGCCAAGCTACGACATCGTTGCAGATAGCGCCTACGATTTCATCTCTGCAGAACAGCTCCGCGAACCACTCGCAGCCGGAATCCTCTACCATGGAACCCTTTGTCTGCGGAACCAGCCGTCTCGCAACGCATTACGTGAAATCGCTCAGAGAGCTGATTTAAGAATTTTTCTCGATGTCAACCTGCGGCCACCCTGGTGGCAGCGTGATGAGGTCTTCGGCTGGCTAAAAAATGCCCATTGGGTAAAAATGAATCAGGAGGAGCTGCGCCTGCTCGGAGAGGCTACAATCGACATCCGCCAGCAGATGGTAAAACTGCAGTCGACCTGTGGACTGGAGCAGTTGATCGTGACCTGCGGCGAACAGGGCACCCTGATCAGAACCGCGGACGGCGAATTCCATTCGCGGGTTCCGGAAAAGGCTGAACAGCTGATCGATACGGTCGGTGCCGGCGATGCCTTCAGTGCGGTTTATATTCACGGCCTCCGGGCCGGCTGGCCGACCGCTGTAACTCTTCACCACGCGCAACAGTTCGCAAGTAAAATCGTCGGATTGCGAGGAGCAACAACGACCAACGCGGCCTTCTATCAGGAGTTTATTGCTTCTCTCGCTGGCTGAAACAAAACAGACGGTATAGACAAAATCCAGACAACCCATCTATTAAGGCAACTTATGTACGAACAGGTCTCCCATACCCTTCTGAATGACATCCTCAACCGCATCAAACCAGAGATCTCCGAACAGGATCTACGGCATTTCTACACCCGTCTTGGAGCGAACTTTTATGGAATCCACTCACTGTTTCAACGGCTCTACGGCGATCGGGACGATTTTGCCGACCTGGCTCAGCAGCTGGTCGAAACCATGGCGCAGCAATATATCAAGCGCCCGGTAAAACTGCGCCAGCTCGATCTGGCTCGGGAAAAGGATTACAACTGGTTTCTCAGTCAGCAATGGATCGGGATGGCTCTCTACTGCAAAGGGTTTGCCGGTACCCTGTCAGGCCTGCAGGAACGCCTGCACTATTTTCAGGAACTGGGTATCAATCTGGTTCATGTGATGCCAGTCTTACGCTGCCCGGAAGGGAGCAGCGACGGCGGTTATGCCGTCAGTGATTTTCATGAGATCAACCCGGAACTCGGCACCCTGGAGGATGTCCAGCTGCTGGCGGAAGAGATGCAAAAACGTGACATCCTGCTGGTGCTCGATGTCGTCGTTAATCACACGTCCAACAAACATTTCTGGGCGACCCGCGCCAGGGCTGGAGAGAAAAAGTATCAGGACTATTACTACAGCTTCGAAAATCGCAATATCCCGGACATGTTCGAGCAGAGTATGCCGGAAATCTTTCCGGAAACCGCTCCGGGCAATTTCACCTGGGACGAAGAGATGGGGCGCTGGGTGATGACTGTCTTCAACGATTTTCAGTGGGACCTTAACTACAGTAACCCGACAGTTTTTATCGAGATGCTCAATATCATCCTCTTCTGGGCCAACCAGGGAGCCGATATTCTGCGTCTGGACGCAGTGGCATTTCTGTGGAAAAAAATTGGTAGCACCTGCCAGAATGAACGCGAAGCCCATTTACTTCTGCAACTGCTGAAGGACTGTTGCCAGGTCACCGCGCCGGGTGTGGTTTTTATCGCCGAGGCGATTGTCGCACCGGTAGAAATGGTTAAATATTTTGGCGAGGATGCGGTCATCGCCAAAGAGTGTGAAATCGCCTACAATGCCACCTTTATGGCGCTGCTCTGGGATGCGGTGGCGACCAAAAATACGCGGCTATTGAATCAGGGGATCAAGAGCCTGCCGGTTAAACTGGAACGGGCCACCTGGCTCAACTACGTTCGTTGCCACGATGATATCGGGCTGGGGTTTGACGACCGGGATATCCTGCTTTGTGACTATGAACCGGTGCGTCACCGAAAATTTCTGGTCAATTACTTTACTGGCAAGCATGACGGCTCTCACGCTCGTGGGCTGCCGTTCGGGCAGAACGCCAAGACCGGTGACACACGGATTTCTGGTTCTCTCGCCTCATTGGTCGGGTTGGAATATGCGCTGGAAACCGGGGACAACAAAGCGATCGGTGATTCGATTAAGCTCATCCTGTTGCTGCACGGCATGATTCTGTCGTTTGGCGGTATCCCACTGCTCTACTATGGGGATGAAATTGGCACCTTGAACAGCGATACCTACCGAGATGATCCCAATAAAAAGGGGGACACCCGCTGGGTGCACCGGCCATCGATCGACTGGGATAAAGCAGAGCGCAGGAACATGCCCGGAACTGTCGAGTATGAAATTTTCAGCGCGTTAAAGAGGATGATTGCTGTGCGGAAAGAAATTGATGTCTTCGCTGATTTCAATAATCGCGATCTGATCGAAGTCGAGAATCCATACCTGTTCGTGTTTGGTCGTTACCACCTGAAAAAACCGAATGAACAGGTCCTGGTGGTGGCCAACTTCAGCAACAAACCGCAGCATCTCAATCTGGAAGACCTGGGAAGCTGGTGGTCACAATACCGACCGCTGGTTGACCTGTATCGCGGTGAAAGCCCAGATATTTTCAAAAACAGCCTGGTGATTCCGGGATTCGGGTTTTACTGGCTGTGCGAGAGATAGTCTGTAGAAGAGCAGACCAGTGTACCTCCCCCAGTAGTAGTTTCACCAGAAACGGGAGTACCGACTTATTTGACATTGAGGGAAATAGACTTCCTCAAAAATCCCAAGGACATATGTGAATCTATTTTGACATGACATTTTCGGCGTTGCTGGGGCCCAGTCATAATTGCTAAGTTGTGATAATTACGCCTGACCGAGTGTGTTGCATTGCAGGGAATCCCGGAATCGCTCTTCCGACCAGTTTATACCTCTCCAAAATCGATGACATGTAGAGAATTAAGTCGTATCGTTCTCTCGGACCCAGTATGCTGATGCTGGGTCAAGATTAGATTTTGCTTAACACGTTAAGTTGATAATACCGTTCAATTGCTCCGGCAAAGGGATATGATGAAGTCGTTGGTTGTTGGTGTGTTGATCAGTGAAAACTGAGCCGCTATTGTGGAAGTGTAGGGATACTGTCATCGATTTATCATCTACAGGAAAAAATAAGCCATTTAGGGCCGCCTATTTTGTCACAGGGAACAAGTTATGAAAGATAAAGAAATTACTTCCACTGAAAAAAAATCCGGCGAACTTCGAGAGAAGTCTTCTTCCAGCGAGATAGGTGCTTTTCTCAAGGCTGCCGGTGAGGCCGCTGTGTCACAAAGCGGAAGATTAATTTTTGCTCTGGATGCAACCATGAGTCGGCAGCCAACCTGGGACCAGGCTGTCACTATCCAGGCTTCTATGTTCGATGCAGTAGGCAAGGCAGGCGGTTTATCGGTTCAGCTGGTGTTTTTTCGAGGCATTGGTGAATGTCGGGCTTCGAAATGGGTCATTAATGCTGCCGCACTGCGTGATCTGATGCTTGGTATTCAATGTCTAGGTGGACAAACACAGCTTTCCAAAGTCCTTGATCACGCCAATCGTGAAACAACCAAAGCAAAGGTCTCTGCACTGGTTTTCATCGGAGATGCCATAGAAGAGGATATCCACTTGCTCTGCCGAAAAGCGGGAGAACTCAGCATAAAAGGAGTACGCTGTTTTTTCTTTCAGGATGGGCACGATATCGAGGTTGAAAAAGGCTTTCGGGAAATGGCCCGACTGACTGGCGGAGCCTATTTTCGACTTGGGCCTGATTCGGCAAAAGAACTCGCCGAACTGCTTGGTGCGGTTGCCGTATATGCGAGAGGAGGGTTGAAAGCGCTTTCAAATAGTGGCAGACGAGAGGCCCGCTTACTCCTTGATCAAATGACAAAATGATTTTTCATCCTGTTTCGTCTGGAAAATGAATGGTTCTGTATCTTTTTTTTCTGTTATCTGCAGTAGCCGCCCTTTTCTGGTTGATGACCATGCCAGCCAAGCAAAGAGTTGCTGTTTTGTCGACTGCCGGGCCGGTACTTGTCATCATGGCAGGGGGGTTGCTGATCCTGTTACGACGTGGGGCAATTGGGATTCCCCTGATTCTTATTGGAGTGTCATGGTGGCGGCGGAGTCGTTCGAAACGACCGATCAGTTCCCCTGAGGGACAAAAATCGACGGTCCGCTCGGAAAACCTTGAGATGGAACTTGATCACGATACCGGGGAAATGGACGGCACTATATTGACTGGTCGATTGCAGGGTGTTCGTCTGTCTTCACTGAGTGAAGAGGAGATACTGTCGCTCTCCTGTGATTTTCGTTCCGACGCAGACAGTATCTCATTGCTTGAATCTTTTCTCGATCGATACTACCCAGATTGGCGTGATCGTGATGATTCTGATTCTTCTAGAAACCGGAGTGATACATCAGGTTTTAACAATATGACCAGACAGGAAGCCTATCAGATACTTGGTCTTGAGCCAAATGCTTCGCAGGAGGAAATCCACAAGGCTTGGAGGCGACTCATAAAAGGGGTTCATCCTGATAGCGGAGGCTCGGATTTTCTGGCCGTAAAAATTAATACCGCCAGGGATATTCTTTTGGATCAGGAAACATAAATATAGTTTCCTCACATAAGGAAGATCTCCGCTATGTTGACCGTATTAAAAGTATTCGGCATCTTCGTTCTGGCCGTCAGTAAAATAGAGTGGTGTTAGCTTGAAGCCACCGCCTGGGAGTAAAAAGATACTGAAATTCTTGGCATGTCCATCAATGGAGGCCAGCAGCCAGAAAACCAGGTTCGCGGTCATAAACAGGCACCGGTCAGCCTTTTTTGGGTTCTGGCTGACTTGAACATCTGGCCTAGAATTCTGGGGGAGGTGGCTTTTGGCATGATTTCGAGCTCCATTTTCTATATCTAATTGGGCATAACTGAAAAATATACGTAATTAAGCATAAACTCAAGATATGGCCAAATAGATATAAACTTGAAATGGATTTTTACTCTGCGATCACCGCCTACTTGGATACGAAGGGTTCTAGTACATCAGATTCAGGGCAGCAAAAGAACTTCATCAATCCAGCTATCGATAAGGTCAAGCGGGGTGGGTTTATGGAAGATTTTATAGCCCATACTCTCGGCTATTCTCTGATCTTTTTCAGAGATATCCCCTGATATTAAAGCTTTATGCTTAGGTGGAACCTTGCACCCCCTCTGCCTCTGTAGCTCAAAGAACTCCAAACCCGTCATCACTGGCATGTGATTGTCAGAAAGAACAATGTCGTAGGTAGGTGCTTGCATGGGGCAGGAGCTTGAATTTTGTTCAATCATTGGACAGGTGGGTTTGATGGATGACGTAACATCGAAATTTTTATCTAGCAAATATTCCGCTGCAATATCGAGACAATATACATCATCATCAATGACCAGGGCTTTTCTCTTCATTTCCCTACCTCCGCATATAAATAACAAGTCCCAATTGAGTTAATATCATTTTAATCTTATGATCTGACAGAAATCTGAAAAGCAGAATAGCTGTTATTCCGAGGTTCGACGGATTTAATTTTTAGACGCGACCTGGCTATAATTGGGATATGGTTCTTTGTGGTTTTAGTGTGTTTCCGAAAATGGGTGAAATATGTCTGTTAAGAAAATATCCGGAATTGTCCTGGTGCTTCTGGGAACGGTTCTTTTAAGCGCTGGTATCTTTCAGTACGGTAAATCTAGTACGCCAAATACCTGCATAGTCAGTTTTTCAAAATCGTTGGGAGGAAAAGCATCCATGGTGTTTGAAAATTCAATTCAGCGAGGCAAATATTACGGAATGGCTGGCATCTCTGTGGGAGGCGTTTTTTTCCTTGTTGGCGGGGCTCTATTTATCAAATCGAAAAAATGATATTCGTGGTTTTTTTGCCATAATTTCATCCATCATACTTTCCCTGCGTTTTTATTGAATTTTTGCTATGATTTGAAAATTATTCATGCTCAAAGGTTGGTCTGATTACTTTGATTTTAAAACAGTTGTCTTGTCGTGGAGGAGGATGAAATGGTGACAAAGCGCAGCCCGACACGTAAGAAGAAACGTCTCAAGGTTCGTTTCGGGGTCGATTACCCTAAGCGGGTTGCCTTTACTGGCGATGTTTCTGATGGGGGTCTGTATATTATTACCGGTCAGCCAGAACACCCGGGCGCTAAATTGCTGATTGAAATAAATTTACCGGATGAACAGCAGGTGATAGTTTTTGGGCGTGTTCGTTGGGCAAAGAAAGTTCCTCCAAACCTGATCCGGCTTGCCAATAAGGCTGGAATGGGGGTTCAGCTGACTCAATTTGAGACAGGGCAAGAGGCGCTTAAAGATTATCTGGAAACTTTGTCACGCTAATTTTGCGAAACCAGCAATTTAATATTATGAACTCAAATGTGAATAATTCTGAATATCTTCCTGCGGTCGCTCCCGATCTTGTTCTGGTTCTTTGGGGACATGGCGAATGGCAGGTCCAACGTTTGTCGGATCGTTTGGCTCTCTGGCTCAGGGTTGATTCCGCTCAGGCCCGGGGTCGTTTTCCCGCTACTCTTTTCCCTTCAGCAGTTCCGACCATAACCACCTTGGCCGCCGAAGTTTTGGAGCAGGGGCAGGATCTGACCGCAGTTAAGTTGCGCCTCTTGCCGGAACAGCCGGAATTTCTCGCCGATATTCAATTTGCCGGTTTGACTGAAGATTATCTTGGTCAGTTAGTGCGGATAACTCTGCGGGGTGAATCGATCGCTAGCAGACAAGAAATTGGTTTTCGCAATATGGTTGGCAGTAGTCCGGCCATGCATGAAGTGTTTCGAAAAATTCGCCTTTATGCCGCTTCGGCTGCGTCAATAATTATTACCGGCGAAACGGGAAGCGGAAAAGAACTGGTTGCTCTGGCACTGCACGAAGAGAGTCAACGTCACGAGAAACCTTTTGCCGCCCTTAACTGTGCCGCTATTAGTGAGCAGTTGCTTGAGTCGGAACTGTTTGGCCATGAACGTGGCGCTTTTACCGGCGCCCTGCGGGAGCATCGCGGTTATTTTGAACGAGCTGATGGTGGAACCCTGTTCCTTGATGAAATTGGGGATATGCCACTGCATACCCAGACGAAACTTCTCCGGGTTCTGGAGGATGGCCGCGTGCAGCGGGTTGGTGGCGAAAAGAGTCATCAAGTTGATGTTCGTTTTGTCGGAGCAACCAACGTTTCTCTGGAACAGGCAGTCGCAGAAAAAAGTTTTCGGGCTGATCTTTACCATCGATTGGCCGTTTTACGGCTTCATCTTCCCTCATTGCGTGAGCGTCCTGAAGATATCCCCTTGCTGATTGAACTGTTCCTGCAACAATTAAACGCCAAGTATGGCAAAGGGGTAAAACGCTTGACCAGTGAAGCTACTCGTTTGCTGCAATCGTATCTCTGGCCGGGGAATATCCGTGAATTGCGCAATGTTATTGAGCGGGTCGTGGTGGAGTCAGAAACCGAGGCGATCGGGGCAAGGGCTTTTGCCGAGTGGATTCGCGAGCGGCAGAAGTTTGCAAGCTCCAATGACTCTTTGCTTCTCGATGAGAATCGCCGAAACCTGCCGGTAGCAATACCCTATTCTCCCGTTGACAAGTATCCGGCATACCCAGCCGACCTTTCCCATCGAGTTATGGGGAAAAGGATTGAGCTGTCGGAGGATGTGATACGACAAACCTACCGGGAAGCGGCTGGAAATCTTTCAGATGCGGCCAGGCGCCTGGGCGTACACCGAGCCACACTGTATCGTCATCTGCAGCGGCTAAATTTGACCCGCAAAGACCTTTCCTGATTCTTCTCAAAATACCTACCCCCTGCGACGTTGCACCTGTCGCAAACTTTATTTATCTGCAACACCTGTAACGTCGTAGATCTGTAGTTCGCTTCATCATAAAACCATAACCTATCGATATTATAGATAATATAAAATTTATGTTTTTGGCATTCCTCTTGAATAATCCCTGTTCAGAAATCAAAACATCAACAACCATAAAACAAGGAGGAATGAAAATGTTTGGACTACAACATGTGCAAGAGATGGAAAACATGCAGCGTGAAATGGATCAGCTTTTCCGTGGTTTCGGATTCAGCCCGGCTTATGGCTCTCGGGTCAACCAGATTGTTTTTGAGGTGGTCGATAATGGCGAAAGTTTTAGTATTGCGGCGCCACTTCCTGGGCTGAATATCGAAAAATTTGATATTAGTGTGCTGGGCCGTCGGCTGAACATTTCAGGTGAGTTCTCTACTCCTGAATTGCCAGCGGATGCTCGCTGGTATCGTCAGGAACGGAGTGCTGGAGTCTTTGAAAAAAATCTCCAGCTTTCTACAGATCTTGATACGGAAAAGATAGAGGCTGAGTACAAACGCGGTATTTTGATCATTAATTTACCGAAAGCTGCTTCAGCACTGCCAAAGAAAATTGAAATTAATGTCGGTTGAATCAGGTTGAAACAAAATAATCAGAAAAAGTGGAGGAGACAGATCATGAATGATAAGCAAAATATGGCTCAGGAACAGCAGCAAGAAAATAAAATTAACCCGGCCTTTCGATTATCCCCCGCAGTTGATATTTATGAAACCGATGCAGAACTGGTTTTGCTGGTCGACTTGCCGGGAGTTGAAAATTCGGGGTTGCAGCTGGAGGTCTCCCGCGGGGTGTTATCTTTGGTGGGGGAAATGCAAGCGACTGAAAATGAAAAACAACGCAGTTACTATCGGCAGTTCAGGCTTTCCGAGCGGATCGATGCAGATGCTGGACACGCAGAACTGAAGGACGGGGTTCTGACTCTTCGGTTACCGAAAAGCGAGGCGGCAAAACCGAAAAAAATTGCGATTAAAACACTGCATTGATGTGAGTTTAAGCCGGGGTTGATATTGACCCCGGCTTTTTTACGCTACTTGGCTTACTAAGCGCTATACTTGAAACAGGCAACCGAGGCATACAAAATAAACATCAGGAGCAGCTATGATTGATCTGAATCGAACCACGCAAAAAGTTCAGGAAGCCCTGCAGGAGGCTCAAGCGCATGCTCTGCGCTTTGGACATGCAGAAATTGATGGTGAACATCTTCTGCTGGCTCTTTGTGAGCAGCAGGACGGTCTGGCTCCGCGCTTACTCAAAAAATTGAATGTTTCTCTTGCGGATATTTTGGCCGGTTTGAATCAGGATCTGCAATCCCGCCCCAGAGTCACTGGTCCTGGCGCAGATAGCAGCAAGCTGTACGCCAGTCGTCGTCTGGGTAATCTTCTGCTGCAGGCTGAAACTGAGTCAAAGCAGCTTAAAGATGAATACGTCAGTGTTGAGCATGTTCTGTTGGCGGCTGTCGCCGAGGGTGAACGCACTGTTGTCGGCAGAATATTCAAAAAACTCAACATCGATCGTGACAAACTGTTGCAGACGCTCACGGAAATCCGTGGGCACCAGCGGGTGACCAGTCAGGATCCAGAAGCAACCTACGAAGCCCTGGAAAAATATGGTCGTGATCTGGTTGAAGAGGTCAAAAAAGGAAAACTTGATCCAGTCATCGGGCGGGATCAAGAGATCCGTCGCGTGATCAGAATCCTGTCGCGAAAAACCAAAAACAATCCGGTTCTGATTGGTGAGCCGGGTGTGGGGAAAACCGCCATTGTTGAGGGGTTAGCACATCGAATTGTCCGTGGTGACGTTCCTGAGGGGTTGAAGGACAAAACGGTATTTTCTCTTGATATGGGAGCTCTGGTTGCGGGGGCTAAATATCGTGGCGAGTTTGAAGAGCGACTTAAGGCAGTTCTCAAGGAAGTTCACGATAGCCAGGGACAGATTCTGCTGTTTATTGATGAGCTGCATACTGTTGTCGGTACTGGCAAGAGTGAAGGAGCCATCGATGCGGGAAACATGCTGAAGCCGATGCTGGCTCGCGGTGAGCTGCACTGCATCGGTGCGACAACGCTGGATGAATATCGACAATATTTGGAGAAAGATCCCGCTTTGGAACGGCGCTTTCAGCCAGTGATGGTTGACCAGCCTGATGTTGAGACAACAATCAGTATTTTGCGTGGGTTGAAAGAACGTTATGAGGTTTATCATGGGGTGCGAATTCAAGATAACGCGCTGGTTGCTGCTGCCGAGTTGAGTCATCGTTATATTTCTGACCGGTTTTTACCCGACAAGGCGATTGACCTGGTCGATGAAGCCTGTGCGACCATCCGTACCGAAATTGATTCTATGCCTGCCGAACTGGATGCCATAACCCGCCGAGTGATGCAGTTGGAAATCGAGGAAGCGGCACTGAAAAAGGAAAAGGATCAAGCCAGTCGTGAGCGGTTGAGCGTGATACAGAAAGAGTTAGCAGAATTAAAGTCCAGCGAACAGACCCTTGCAGCGCAGTGGCATTTGGAAAAAGGGGGCATCCGTGGTGTTCAACTGCTACGCGAAGAGATTGAGCAGACTCGTTTGGATATTGCTGAGGCAGAACGCAGCTATGATCTGAATCGGGCTGCTGAACTTAAACATGGACGTTTGCCAGAATTGGAAAAACGGCTGAACTCTGAAGAGGAGCAGATGGAGGACAGCGACGCGACCGACAAACTGCTGCGCGAAGAGGTCACAGAAGATGAAATTGCTGAAATTGTTGCTCGCTGGACCGGTATCCCCGTCACTCGATTGGTTGAAGGTGAACGAGAAAAGTTACTCAAGCTGGATGAAATTCTACATCAGCGAGTGATCGGCCAAGATGAGGCGGTGCAGCGAGTTGCCGATGCTGTGATTCGTGCGCGGGCCGGGATCAAAGATCCACGCCGACCGATTGGTTCGTTCATTTTTCTTGGCCCGACAGGGGTGGGTAAAACGGAATTGGCTCGAACTCTGGCGGAGACCCTATTTGACAGTGAGGAAAATCTGATCCGTATCGACATGTCCGAGTATATGGAAAAACATGCTGTCAGTCGATTACTTGGAGCCCCTCCTGGTTATGTTGGTTACGAAGAAGGTGGACAATTGACCGAGGCGGTGCGGCGGAAACCCTACGCGGTGATTTTGTTTGATGAAATCGAAAAGGCCCATCCAGATGTTTTCAATATTTTGTTACAGATTTTAGATGATGGACGTGCGACTGACTCTAAGGGTCGTACCGTCAGTTTCAAGAATGCCGTCATTATCATGACCTCAAATATTGGTTCTCAGTATTTGCTTGAGGGGATTCGTGATGGTGAGATTCCACCAGAGGTTATCCAGCAGGTTGAGCAGGCATTGCGGCAGAGCTTCCGACCGGAGTTCCTGAATCGTGTTGATGATACGATCATCTTTAAGCCATTGAGTAAGTCAGAGATCAAGCAGATTGTCTGGTTGCTCATTGAAGAATTACGTAAGCGCATGGCTGAAAAGAACCTTGGTCTGGAGTTGACTGATGTCGCTTGTGATTTTATCGCCGAAACCGCTTACGACCCGGTTTATGGTGCGCGCCCACTCAAGCGTTTTATCCAGCGGCAGCTGGAAACGAAAGTCGGTAGAACTTTAATTGCCGGCGATGTAATAGAGGGTACACGAATAATCGTTGATCTGGTCGCCGGCGAATTGGTTGTGAGGGTGCAGGAAGCTAAATAATTCAGAATAGCTTACTAAAATGCTTGTCTATTCTGGAAAACCATGTACAATGTGACAAAAGTAGTTATGATTAGAACATATACATCAGGGGAGAAACATTATGCGTATCGATATTCTTTGTAAGCCGGATCATCCAGATGGTTGTCAAGTGACTGCGCAAAATGTACGCGCAGCACTGAATCTGCTCGGAGTTCAAGCTGAGGTGCATCAGTTTAGTGATACACGTAAAATGATCGATAATCGGATTTATGTGGAACCGGCTCTGCTGATTGATGATCAGGTTCGGATTGCCGGTCGGGTGCCCGAAGTTGGTGAGATTATCAATTTTATAGTTGAACGGCCACGTTATTTACAAGAAGTGGCTGCAGTGGCCTGATTTTAGAGCTGCTGAAAAGGAAAATTTTGAACCTGTAAAAGGCTCCTGCGCGTTAGCGTTAGGAGCCTTTACTTTTGGTAAATTCTCAGGTAGATTTAATCTTCTTTTTTTAAGGAGTTTAGCTGATGCCGAAAATTTTACTGGTTGATGATGTTGATCTGTTTCTGGAGCTTGAACGTTCCTATCTGGAAGGTTGCGATTACGACCTGGTGACCGCTTCTTCCGGAGAGGAAGCCCTGCAGCGGCTCGATAAAGTTGCACCGGATGTGTTGCTGCTTGATTATTATATGCCGGGAATTAACGGTGATGAAGTCTGTCGCTTAATCCGCCAGAATTCTCTTTGGCAGAAATTACCGATTCTTATGGTCACTGCGGCAGGAAAACCAGAGGAAGTGCAAAACTGTTTGGATGCGGGCTGTGATGATTACATCACCAAACCGGTGAATAAGCAGGAGCTGCGTGAAAAAGTTGAACGCTTGCTTGGTACAGTGCAGCGCAGAACTGCAGAACGGGTCGCTGTAAAACTGCCGATTCAGCTTCAGGAAGGTGGCCGGCTGCATGTTGTCACTGCCAAGGATATTTCAGCCAGTGGCGTATGTCTCAAATCATCGACCCCACTAGAAGAAAATACAACTGTGGAGATGAAGCTAGAAGGCTCAGATGGAGTGCCCCTTTCTCTTTACGGTAAGATCAAGCGAACAGCCGGGCAGTCTGAGGATGGCTGTGGGGTTTATTTTATCTATCCGGATCAGCAGAGTAAAAAACTTCTTGATCGCCTGATAAGAAGTAAAAAAGCTGAACAATTACAAAAAGAGGGTGTTGATGATCGACTCAGCCACCGCTTTCAATCATTGGAAAATGAGTGCTCACGATTGCGTACTGAGCAGGATGATGCATTACGTCGGATCGGTGAACTGGAACAGGAAAATCTCGATTTTGCCAATCAGTTGGTTCAGGTTGAGGATGTTAATAACAATTTGACCAACCTCTATATTGCCTCTTCCCGGCTTCATTCTACTTTGGATCGCGAAGAAACCCTGGAGATCATTAAAGAGGTTGTTATTAACTTTGTCGGTGCGGAAAAATTTGCCGTCTTGCTTTTTGATAAAAAGACAAAGCAGTTACATTTTGAAACGGGTGAAGGTTTTGATGATAACGAGAGTTTTCCTGATATTCCGCTTGGTGAAGGGGTACTTGGAAAAACTGCCGATAGCAAAGAAAATTATTTTTATGCAGGGTCCATCAGTGAAGGGTCTGATGACCTGTTTGCACCGGTCGTCGCAATTCCTCTGATGATCCACGGGCAGATGATAGGGTTACTGGCTATCTATCGACTGTTTATTCAGAAGGAACAACTGGAATCAATCGATTATCAACTCTTTTCGATGCTGGGTGAACACGCGGCCTCTGCGCTATTTTCTTCAACTCTCTATGGACATTCGGAACGTAAGCGACAGACATATCAAGGGTTTGTTGATCTTTTATTGAAGTAGTTTTTTGCGTGGGCATCAAACGGGTTCAACTGGCAGCAATAGTCCTTGTGTGACAGCAAAATCCAGTAGCTCGTCCACTGATTGTGGATCAAGATCGCGAAAAAGTTCTTGAGTTGTCGTCCCTTCTGTAGCTCGGGCCAGCATCCGGGCAAAATCCTCAGCTAGAGATTCAGTGATAACCTCTCCCTGTTGCCGCAAAAATATTGCGTGGCCCGGTTCAGGTGTCAGTTGTCTGAAGATCTTTTCCAGCGCTTCTCCGCCAACCATCTCTAAATCCTCCAAAGAAAAATGGAAAAATTGAATTTTAACTGCTGGATTGAGCTGCCAGCGCAATTGTCCCCATGTTTTTTTTGCTGGAGTTTTTCCGTTGGGCTGGCAGTCATCTGCCAGTAATGTCTCAGCGCAGAGAAAATGGTAATTGATCAAATCTTCAGCAATGTTAATCAGTTTCTTCCGTTTATTTGAAATAAGCTGATGGGCGGCATACTGCTGCTGTAGGGGGAGAATCTCCCGTGGTTGCCAGCTTTCGATATCTAGAATTTTCTCCCGGCCAATATTTTTTTGTTCGCTGAGCCAAAGACTGAACTGCTGGAGAAAACGGTTCGGGGAGGTTTTCAGGGTGTCACACAGCTGCAGAAAGAAACCAACAGCACGGCCACGGTTGTAATAAATATCGGTTGCGGCAGCGAGTACGCGGCTTTTTTGCAAGTCTTGTTCAGAATATGTTGTGTTTGACTGCAGTAGGTAAGGGGGTTGGAGTGCCCCTTGGACACCGAACTTTCTTTGTTTCTCAAAAAGCTCAGTTCCAGGAAGAACCGCCAGAGGGAAAATGTCGACCTGGTTTGGCTGTAGTTGCAAAGCAAAATCGAGACTTTTTTCAAACCCTGGATGATTGTCCCCAGGTAGCCCATAAATAAGATCCAGCCCGAAGGTAATCCCGGCAATACTCATTTGTCTTAATTGCTGCTCCATCTGTTTCGGGAGCAGATTACGGTGCAGCGGTTTCAGAACTTGAGCCGTGGCAGATTGTAAACCAATCTGTACTGAGCATGAAAGCTGGGAGAGCAGTTCAATGGTCTCAGTATCGAGAAAGTCAGCTTTAGCTTCAATGTGAAAGTGGATATGGGGCGCGAGTTCGAGCAGCATTTCGAGTAATTGTTTGCCACGTTTCGGAGGTGCGTTAAAGGTCGAATCGAGAATCCAGATTTGCCCCACCTGATGCTTCACAAACAGTTGTAGCTCTTTGCGCAGGCGATCTGCTGGCAACGGACGAACACCCTGATGTCCTTTGGCATCGTAGCAAAAGGCGCAATTAAATTGACACCCTCTGGCAACTTCCCAGAGCACACCACAGTTTTGTTCCAGCTGGAGCTGTCCGTTCAGCCATGGTGATAGGAGGATCGAAAGATCAGGGCAAACAGCTGCAGGGGGAATGGTGTGTGAATTCTGCGAGGCAGACAGAAAACCAGCCACCCCGGTGAGCGCTTTTCCCGTACTTAGTTTTATGATTAATTGTGCAAATGAAGCTTCCCCCTCGCCACGAATGATGCCATCCAGGGATCCTTCCCGTATGACCTTTTGACTGTCGGCACTGGCTTCCGGGCCACCTGCTAGCAAGATTAACCCTGGTGTTTCCTGCCGCAACAGTCGCGACAGGAGCAGGATCTGATTGCGGTTCCAGACATAGAGAGGAAAAGCGATAATTGTAGGATTCAGTTCAAGTAGCTGCTGGCACAGAGAGGCAGTGTCTGCTTCTGGAAACAGATCAATGAGTTTGGTTTGCTGCTGGAAATCCGGCGGAAGGCAGGCTTTGAGACATCCTGCTGCCAGCGGAACTGCTTGCGTGGAAGCACGTACATGCAGGGTTGCTATCACAATTCGCATAGGGTTCTTATTTTGTTAGACTGACTTTGATGCGTGGTTTTTCACCGCTGGTATCAATGCTGAATTCAACCGGTTTGTCACCGTAGCGACTGCGAACTTTTTCACGTTGGGCGGCAAGGAAGTCGGCAACTTTTTCTGCACTTGGCCCATCTCCGGATAGCCCATAGGTGTTCCTTGCCCGGCTGAGCTCTTGCTGCAGTTTGGCTGCTTCGGCTTTGGAGTCGATGTTTTTTGTTCGGTCGGCTCGTATCGCTAGTGCTGTTGTATTTAGTTTCGTGGTGTGGCGATGATATTTGCCTTCATCGATCAAGCGCAGAATACGATCCCAATATTGCCCATATGACATAAAGCGCGAGGCGATGCTTTGGTAGCGAAATTTCAAATCTGTCCAGACGATATGACGATTGGTGAAGTGGCGAATCTGTCGGGCAATATCTTTACGCTCATTGTAGGGCTCACGCCTTTCAATTCCGGCAAAATATTGCTCATATTGAATCTCTAGCTTTTTGATCTGCTGTTGGATTTCATCAAGCTCTTGTCCCAACTGGCGTCGTTCATCCATCCGTATCTCCTCCAAGGGAGGAACTATACGTGAGTCATTCAATAATGTAAATAATTGCAATTTTATTGATATTAAATGCGGGATGTTACTTGACTTAGTCATCGTTGATTTGCAATAATTAAGTTTTTTTTAACACTAATCCAAGGGGACTTTTTATGCAAAAGGGATTGGCCGCAGTTATTCTGGCCGCTGGAAAAGGGACCAGAATGAAATCGGCATTGTCGAAAGTTTTACATCCGATTTGTGGGCAGCCGATGCTCTATTATCCGCTTGAAGCCGCCAGGCAGGCCGGATTTAAACAGTTAAAAGTGGTTGTTGGTCATCAAGCCGAGCAGGTGATGGAGGCTTTTCCCGATAAGGATCTGACCTGGATTAAGCAAACCGACCAGTTGGGGACTGGGCATGCGCTGATGTGTGCAGCTGACTCTCTGCGGGGTTATTCCGGGCCCTTGTTGCTGCATTGCGGTGATGTGCCGTTACTGCAGCCAGGAACATTGCAGCAGTTACAGAACTATCATTCTCAGCAAAAGGCTGCAGTGACTGTGTTGACGGCGCAGATGCCGAATCCACAGGGATATGGGAGAATTATCCGTGATGGTGAACAGATTCTGCAAATTGTTGAAGAGAAAGATGCCAGTGAAGAGCAACGTCAGGTGACAGAAATCAATGCGGGAACCTATTTGTTTGATACGGCCTTTGTTCTTTCTGCGTTAAAAGGGTTAAACAAGAATAACTCCCAAGGGGAATATTATCTGACCGATATTGTTGCTGCAGCGGTGACCGCTGGATTGAAAACACGAGCCCTTTGTGTTGAAGATCCGACCGAGGTGATGGGGATTAATGATCGCTGTCAGTTGGCTGAAGCAGAAGTGTTGATGCGCTGGAAAATTAATGCCGATCTGATGTTCGGTGGTGTCTCCATGACAGATCCAACCACAGCTTACATCGATAATGGCGTTGAAATCGGAACTGATACGACCCTGAACCCTAATGTTCACCTGCGGGGTAAAACCAGTATCGGCAAAAACTGCATTATTGAGACCGGCGTTGTGGTTGTCGATTCCGAAATAGCAGATGGAACCCATTTAAAAGCTGGTTCGGCGATCGAAGAATCCCGGATCGGACCCGGTTGTACAATTGGTCCCATGGCGCATCTGCGTCCGGGCACTGTTTTAACTGGAAACAATAAAATTGGAAATTTTGTGGAGATGAAAAAATCGGTACTGGGTGAGAAGTCTCAGGCGAGCCATCTGAGCTATATTGGTGATTCTGAGGTCGGTTGTAATGTCAACTTTGGTTGTGGAACGATTACCTGTAATTACGATGGGGTCAATAAACACAAGACAACCGTCGAAGACGATGTCTTTGTCGGCAGCGATTGTCAGTTTATTGCTCCGGTTACCATTGGGCGTAACAGTTTGATTGCTGCGGGTTCGACGATTACCAAAGATGTTCCACCAGATTCGCTGGCTTTATCGCGAACTGAGCAAAAAAATATCGAAGGTTGGCGGTTACGTAAGCAGAAGAAATCCTGACTTATTCGGGACTGTCCCCAGTTTGATCGGGGGCTGTCCCGAATAAGTCAGAAAAGTCAACAATACAGGGGAAAATTATGTGTGGAATCGTTGGATATATTGGTCAGCAGGATGCTTCACCTATTATTATTGATGGTCTGCGGCGGCTTGAGTATCGTGGTTATGACTCGGCTGGAATCTGTACCCTTAATGGGGGAGAAGCACAGATCCGCAGGGCAGAGGGAAAGCTGATCAATCTGGAGAAAATACTTCGCGAACAACCGGCTGAAGGCTGTCGGGGGATTGGTCACACCCGTTGGGCAACCCATGGCCGCCCTTCTGAGATTAATGCCCACCCACACAAGGCGAGCAACATCGTTGTTGTGCATAACGGCATCATCGAGAATTATCTGAAGTTAAAAGAACGTTTGCAGAAACTGGGGCACAATTTCAGCTCTGAGACCGATACCGAAATTATCGCCCATTTGGTTGAGGAACATTATCGCCAGTGTGGTGATTTTGAAAAGGCGGTTCGGCTGGCGCTGGCTGAAGTTAAGGGTGCTTATGCCGTCGCAATTCTTTGCCATGATGAGCCAGATAAGCTGATTGCTGCCAAGCTTGGATCGCCATTGGTTGTTGGTCAGGGGCAGGGCGAATATTTTGTGGCTTCTGATATCCCAGCGATGCTGTCACATACCCGGGAAATGATTTTTCTTGAGGATGGTGAGATTGCCGTCTTTACCCCGGATAAAATGTGGATTACTGACCTGGTCGGGCAGCCGCTGGTCAAGCAGAGTAAGACGATCACCTGGAGCCCGATGTTGGCTGAAAAAGGTGGTTATAAGCATTTTATGCTCAAAGAAATCTATGAGCAGCCCCGGGCACTAGCCGATACCATTGCCGGGCGGCTTCAAGGGGAAGAGGGTGACATCTATCTGGAAGCTCTTGGACTCAGCGATGCACAGCTGGCAGATTTGGACAAAATTTTTATCATCGCCTGCGGGACCTCCTGGCATGCGGGGCTGGTCGGAAAATTTTATATTGAAAAGCTGGCACGAATTCCGGTTGAGATTGATATCGCCAGTGAATTCCGCTATCGCGATCCGATTGTGACCGAAAAAAGCTTAACGGTGTTGATCAGCCAGAGCGGTGAAACAGCCGATACTCTCGCCGGATTGCGTGAGGCTAAAGGTAAGGGGGGCAAGGTCGTCTGTATTTGTAATGTTGTTGATTCTTCGATTGCCCGTGAAAGCGACGGGGTGATTTACACCCACGCAGGCCCTGAAATCGGGGTCGCTTCAACTAAAGCTTTTACGACTCAGTTGGTCGCTCTCTATTTGCTGGCTTTAAAACTAGGTCGGTCGCGGGGAAATTTGACCGCAGATGATTGTCGTGAACAGGTTGAATCACTATTGGCGTTACCACGTAAAGTGGAAGAGACCTTGGAACTAGATGCTCAAATTGAGCAGATTGCCCGTGAGTACATGAATGCTCGGGATTTTCTCTATCTGGGCCGTGGCAACCAATATCCAATTGCGCTCGAAGGGGCTCTGAAGCTTAAGGAGATTTCTTATATTCACGCTGAAGGGTATCCCGCGGGAGAGATGAAACATGGGCCGATTGCTTTGATCGATGAAAGTCTTCCCGTTGTAGTTCTGGTGCCACGCAATGCAACTTATGACAAGGTTGTCTCCAACATGGAAGAAGTTTGCGCCCGGGGTGGCATCGTGATTGCCGTAGCCAGTGGTGAGGAAAGTGAACTGCAGGGAAAAGTAGCTGCTTTGATTAAGGTGCCGGAAACTACAGAGGATTTAATGCCGATTCTCACCTCGATTCCAATGCAGTTGCTTGCCTACCACATTGCCGTTCTTAAGGGCACTGACGTTGATCAACCGCGAAATTTAGCAAAAAGTGTCACTGTGGAGTAGTTTCGTACGGTAGGTTTTTTTATGATCAACATATTGAATTTACTATTAAAACTGATTTAGCAAGATTATATGAAGCAACTCTTTCTGAATACCAGAATTGGTTAATTGAAACAATGAAAACAAAGCGATCTGAAGGGTGGAATGACCCGCAGATCGCTTTGTTTTTAAGAGAAAAAGGGTACCTTACTCCAAGAGGAAAGAACTTTGAGGGTAAACACGTCTGGAGTATGATAAAGAAGTATGAGATAAGAGAGAGCAAGAGACAAATAGCGGTGCTTAAGGCTATGGATATCGAATTTAAACTCGGATCAGAGTGACAAAAGGTAGGGCAATAATGAGTCTTGAAGATGAATTTGCTCGTGCGGTTGATGATGTACTGAGCGAAGCGCTGCAGAAATATAAGATCAAGTTCCCGAGACTTCAAAGGATGAATGCTGAGCATGGACATCTGGAGGCTGCTAAAAGGCTAGTAGGATCAAAGGGAGCAACTGAGGGTTATATGAAGTTACTTGAAGTGGGAAGACCTGATCTGACTTTGGGGGCAGTCTCTTTAAGGAAAGAATTTAGGACTTTGTTTACCGATGAAGAGATCGAAACCGCCAAAAGGAAAATGTCTTAAAATCCTTATATATAAGGTATGACAATCTGCTCGATGATGGAAATCCCGGAATTTCATTGTTTAACAATCACGGTGATGGAGTGAATATTTCCTCAGCAAACTATATGTTTATCGATGATATGTATAATGTGCAGTAATCCAGATTTGATCTGACAGGCATTGCCAGATTTTGTCTCGCTCAAAATAGCTACCAACTAAACTTCAAAAATCCTATAGATATCTGCGAAAACATTTTGGAAGGACATTTGAAAACAGGTTCAAGGTTATTCCTCAGTGGAGCCAAAAGGTGTCACAACTGCTAAATTTTGACAATCTCTTTCATTCGTCCAGCAGGGTATTTCTTTCTTTCAAAACTACAGAGTTCAAGGCATATCCAAGATATTGAGGGCGATTCGCTTGTGAAAATAACTGTTGAAATTTAGCTGGATGTGCCTATAATAACATTAGGAATATTTTATATTCTTATTTGAAAGATTTATCTCCGACAAACACATTATATAGTCATTTTTATTCTGTACGGATGTCAATTACCATTTTCAAAGAAAACAGTGTTCTCGCAGGCTTAAAAGAAAGGATTTACTGATGAAAAGAATGTTAATAATCAGTTTCTTGTTGGTCTCTGTTATGGGCACTGTTGAAGCCGCAGAACCAATGAAGATCGCCTATATGGACACCTATCCTCCTCGATCCTGGGAAGAGGACGGTCAGATGAAAGGCATTTTGGTTGATGTAATGAACGAAGTTTTACAAAATCGCCTAGGGATTTCCTTAGCTCACGAAGGTTATCCATGGGCTAGAGCTCAAATTATGGTAAAGCAAGGGTTAGCTGATGCCTTTATTACGATTCCAACCGAAGAAAGAGAATCCTACACTGAAATCAGTCAACAACCAGTCCTTCAATTTGAATTATTCCTATCAACATCAAAAGATCACCCTAAGCTCAAAGAACTTAAACAAATTAAAACACTGAAAGAGCTCAAACCATTTAAAATTGTTGAGTATTATGGAAATGGTTTTGCAAAGAAAACATTTAAAGGGTTTGATGTTGAGTGGCTGCCAGAAATTTCGGCTGTCTACCCATTCCTGGCTTCAGGAAAAGCCGATGTGCTCTTATTGTCAGATCGAGGTATCTTCGATCTTAATCGGCTAGGCTATCAAGATCGTATCATTGTGCTGCCGCAAGCCCTTTATCAATTGAAATTTCATTTGTGCATAGGGAAAAAATCACCGTTTAGGACAATTCTTCCAGAGGTAGATAAAATTCTTTCGCAAATGGCAGTCGATGGCACACTGAAAAAAATTATCGACCGCTATTATTAATGAGATGTGCGCTCAACTTCATTCTAGCGTGAAAAGAGGGTAGTCATTTTTAATTTTAAAAATAGAACAAAAATAATGATCTTTTTTACGATTGTTTTTGTAGTCGGCTTTGGTTGCTTTGTTTTTAAGTATGAGGCTTTTTCCAAGCAGAAAGATCAAGACGCGATTGAGGATCACGCAATTGTCGTTGCCAGCTCGGTCTGGACGCTTTTTACTCCCCTGACAGAACAATATCTCAGGTTATCAGTTAGCCATAGTGGTTACAAAAAAGTACTTATCACAACTCTGAATGGTCTGGAGTTGTTCTCTTATGAAAATAAATTAACCGGAGTAGATAAATTTTTCCACACTATTGGTGCTATTCGCACTCACAAGATCACAACTCCTGTCATCCATAAATCTCAATCTATTGGGACTCTTACAATCGAAATCTACAACAAAAGCATTTACATATACAGTTACCTTGCTGTCATTCTCCTTTTGGTTCTTGCATTGATTTGGTTTATTGCAACGATTACTGAAGAAAGAAGAAATCTCCGCTTTCGGATCAAAGAAAAAACAATGGATCTGCGCAAAAGTGAAAATCGGCTAAAAAGAGCTGTTGCCGGCACACGAGATGGCTTATGGGACTGGGATCTTCAGACCAATGAAGCCTATATTTCTGATCGATTTTCCACCATGCTCGGATATGGACTAGATGAACTGCCCCACTCAGGTGATGCATGGGTTTCTCTGATCCACCCAGAAGACCTTGAATCGACTCAGGCTACTTTGCGCAACTATCTGGACAAAAGGATAGATGTTTATGAGTCAACCTTTCGTATGAAGACCAAAGATGGAGCTTATCGATGGGTTACTGGGCGTGGTGAAGCTGTCTGGGATAAAGACGGAACACCAATACGTATCACGGGTTTTAATACGGACGTAACCGACCGCAAAATCGCCGAACAAGAACGCCTAAACCTCGAAAACCAACTGCGCCAAAAATACAAAATGGAAGCAGTTGGGGTCATGGCCGGAGGGATGGCGCATAACTTCAACAACAACCTTTCCATCATTCTCGGTAATGTCGAACTGTCAAAAATGAAGATGCCGACAAACCCAGAAATTGACGGCTATCTCAAAAATGCCAAAATAGCGGTCCTGCGTTCCCGTGATCTAATTCAACAGATTCTCACCTACAGTCGCCAAGACCTTAAAGACAAAACTTCAATTCAGCTGACTCTCGTCATTGATGAAACTCTGCAACTGCTCCGCTCCACCATGCCCACAACAATAAATTTGCAGCAGCAGATCAGCAGTGACAGTCATGACCTTACTATCAATGCCGATCCATCACAGATTCAGGAATGCTTAATCAACCTCTGTAACAATGCCATGCACGCCATGAAAGAAGAAGGCGAACTCACCATCGCTCTTGATAGCGTTGAACTACAAAAACAAGACATCCCCGTCCAGTATGAAGGCCAGCCCGGACACTATGCTAAACTCAGGGTGCAAGACAATGGCAGTGGCATGTCAGCCGAAACCGTGGATAAAATCTTCGACCTCTTCTTCACCACCAAACCCGTAGACGAAGGAACCGGAGTTGGCCTCTCAACCGTCCAAGGGATTGTCACCCAGCATGGTGGGTTGATCAAGGTCAACAGCCATGTGGGTGAAGGCACTACCTTTGAGCTCTATTTCCCAATGATAGAACCAACTCAAGTCACTGAGACAATCTCCGTCAATGAAGACATGTCCGGAGGAACCGAACGCATACTGTTCGTCGATGATGATCCCATGCTTGCCAGTCTTGGCGAACAGATTCTAAACATAAAAGGGTATACTGTCTCCACCTTCACCGACAGCATCAAAGCCTTGAAGAAGTTCACTGCCAACCCCGCTCAATTTGACATGGTTATCACCGACCAGACTATGCCTGACCTCACCGGCAAAGAACTGATCCAGGAACTCAAAAAAATCAGAGTAGATATTCCGACCATCATCTGTACAGGGTTTAGTAGTAAAGTCGATGAAGACAGCGCAAAAGAACTAGGTGCAAGTGCTTTCCTGATGAAACCCTTGGATATGCCGAAATTACTGCAGACAGTGAGACGGGTGTTGGATGGAGAAAGGGAATAATTTGCAACAAAGCTTGACGAACTTGATATTTCATAAATCAGGATTTCACTTATGAAATCGAAAATGACCTCTATCAGGCTATTTCCCAAAAGTAGTAAGTTTTGACCGATCTAATTCCTACAGATGTCGACTTGCGGGACAGTTATCGGAGGTGATTTCAGCCATAATTTACCGATCAGTCGAAAGTGTACTGCCGACTGGAAGTAGTTCTGCATTGTCTTGTAGATCAGGAAGTCTGACAGATCAGGCGTTACTGTTAGTCGCCACTTCCAGTAAAATCTGACACCAAGGAAGGTTTGAACGTGTTTAATGGAGATTTTCTTGCTGACAATTGTTATTATTGCTTCTTATCCGCGCTCTTCTAGATTGACGTGCGAGGCAAGGACAAAAATATCAAGGATGAAGTAACGACCCTATCTCGGACGTACAAATTGAGGCACTATTTTCCAACTTTATTTTTCTCATACAGTAGAGGTGCTGCGGTAGTTGTCTTTGATGCTAAACATGATAGTTCTGTTTGTCCCTTATTGACCCGGTGTCATCTTTGACACCGGGTCTCTTATTTTAATTTCTGATTAGTCTGGATACAGAACCTCATAAGTTAATCCAAATAAATTTCTTCTTTGTCTGGGGATCCAGACATAATCAAAAATGATTTTAGATTTAGGTGAAGGTATTGAATCGAAAGGAAATCCCAAAATCCGATATAAGAAAAGACAAAACCCGTTTAGTATGAGATAATTCAGTTACTTAGACAAAACAACCTCAACACCAAACGGGTGAAACTATTATGCAATGTAATGTCCTTCCTTTCAAGCTTGAAACAACCTCAGGTCAAATAACTCCACACGCAGGCTTGGCCGTATTTGGTGAGTTTGTTCATGCGACAGGTATTCTCACTCAAATAAATAGCGAGTTGCCAGCGCCCCAAAGCAACAGAGGATACAAACCAGCCTGTTTTATCGAACCATTCATGTTAATGCTCAATGGCGGTGGACGATCACTGGAAGACCTTCGTAAAATACGCATGGATGAAGGGTTACGAAACCTTCTCAAGATGAAAATCGTGCCCAGTAGTGATGCCGCCGGAGACTGGTTGCGCCGGATGGGAGCGAATAACGGACTGGAGGGATTACAAAAGATTAACAATCAAATTATTCGCCGAACCATAAAGCGAGATAACACCACTGAATACACTCTCGACATCGACGCAACCCAGATCGTTGCCGAAAAGCAGGCAGCTAACTTTACCTATAAAGGTGAAAAAGGCTATATGCCCATGGTTGCATATTCCGGTGGCATCCGACCACCGATTCCGCTGCAAAGTGGACCACCTGTTCCGGAGCAAACTGGACCAGTTATTCCGTTGTAAACTGGACCACTGATTCCGATTCAAAGTGGGCCACTTTTTACCGATAAAACGGAATCGGTTCAGCGATGCTGGATAACCTGGTGTACAACCTTGGAATTTCTATTTTT
>JAQIBX010000070.1 GCA_027858895.1 Desulfuromusa sp.
CCAGCAACAAAAACTGGAAAGAAGTTATCTGTTTCAGACAGATCGTGACCTGCACCCAAGTCAGGTGTCGCTGGTCTGTGACGAATTTGCTGAAATAGACCATCAATTCCCTCCAGGGGAATCTTTAGCTGTAGAAGTTGTTCGATCAATTCTTTTTCGGCAATCGCTAAACCCAAATCATTCAGTTCCGTCTCAGTAGTGAGATAATCAACCCGGATCATTCCCGACGATTTCTGCAATTTTTCGATCAGCTCACGCATGCCTCTAAACCGACGCTGAGCGTGGTCGTCCTTATCGAGGCGCTTCTCTTCACTCTGTTGTTGCGGATATTCATTCCGTGGTTGTTGTGGGTCAATCCGTGGATATGGCGGGACGGGTTCAACTTCCCGATACGGCTGGTACCCATAGGTACCGCTAACTTTAAGATTTGTGGTCATGTTACCATCCTTCCTTGGATGCCCTTTCTTCCTCTTGAACTTGCTGCAGATGGTTCTCTTTGTCTTTATCGACATTCATTATCTGAAACTTTAATCTTGACAGGTTAGCCCTCTGGTTACTTTAGCTTGGAAACCGGTTTTTTGCATGGAATGTTTGACATCTTTCTTCTTGGCGTTTAAATTAATGAAGACAAATTTCATAGCGGAAGATGATTATCTTGCTCCGCTGAAACGATTAAGTGGCGGTAGGTGATTGCCCGTAATAGGGTTTTCAATAATCGAGATCAGACATATGACAGCAGGTAAAAAAAATCGATTTCCTTTGCCGGATCGTGCAGCAACTAAAAAACTCTATGCTGAATTACGTCCTGATTATGAGTTGATTCTTCAAGACCTTTATCAGAAATTGCGCAGCCTTGCCGAAGATGAAGGAATATCTGTATCCATCAAATATCGAGTTAAGCGCTTTGATAATTATTGTGAAAAGCTGGTTAGACTTAGTAAATTACAGGGCAGCGATATGCTCCAGATTACCGACCTACTGGGAATCAGGATTGTTTCGCCGTTTCTGGAAGACTTGGAAACCATTGAACAGCTGGTCGCACAAAAATTTGAAATTCTGGAAATGGAACGCAAAGCAGAGCAGCATTCTTTTCGTGAATTCGGCTACGATTCTGTCCATCTGCTGATTCGAACCAACCCTTTGGATCATACGGAACAACTTCCCCATAGCTGTGATGTTTGTGAAATCCAGTTGCGAACAATTCTTCAGGAAGCCTGGGCAGAAGTTGAGCACGAGTTAGTCTACAAATCTGATATCGGCATACCAAATCACTCAATTCGCCGGAAATTAGCTTCGCTGAATGCCTCCTTGACTTTGTCGGATCTGATTTTTCAGGAAATTCGTGATTATCAGAAGGAAATACGCCAACGCGGTTTGAAGTGTCGTCAAGATATGGAATCAATCTCTTGTGGTTATGAGGATATTAACATTTCTCAACTGCCTGATCTGGGGGAGGTCGTTCCAGAGAAAGAGGTTCCTATCCCAGAATATCTGGCCTCGAAAAAGCTGGAAAAATTAATGATCGATGCTCTCGAAGCGCACAGCAATAATCAGTTTAGCAAAGCCATCAACCTATATAGTGCCATCCTGCAGATGAAACTTGATCCAGCCATCCGCTCCCTGGTCTACAACCACCGCGGAATGGCTTTGTTTGCTCTGGCGGAATATCAAAAAGGAGTCGATGATTTCACTAAAGCGATTGAGTTCAATGCAGAAAACACCCGCGCCTGGAGTAATCGTGGATTGGCATATCGAGTTCTTGAAGAATTTGACCAATCCCTCGAAGACTATGATCGAGTTATTGAAATGACCCCCCAGCAGTACGAAGGCTACTGGGGACGGGCACAAACCTGCTTTGAGATGAAGCTGCTCAGTCGGGCGCTAAGTGATTGCCATAAAACCATCGAGCGAAAGGCTGCTTTCACCCCCGCGTTAGATCTGGAAAAAACACTCCACCGACAGTTATTTTAAGCCTGGTCCCGATGGATAGAAAAAGGACCCCACGCTTGATCCACTGGCATCATCTCGATCGCATTGATATTGACATGTGCCGGGCGATTAACGACCCAGAAAACGGTCTCGGCAATGTCTTCTGGACGTAATGCCTCTGTCCCTTGATAAACCTTGGCAGCCTGTTCAACATCTCCTTTAAAGCGAACATTAGAAAATTCGCTCTCAGCCATCCCCGGGGCCAGATTAGTTGCCCTGACTTTGCTGCCAAGTAAATCTGCACGCAAGTTGCGACTGAACTGCTGAACAAAAGCCTTGGTGCCGCCATAGACATTCCCACCAGGATAGGGCCAGCTTCCAGCAGTAGAACCAATATTGACAATATGGCCGCTGTCGCGTTTTACCATCTGCGGCAACAGCGCGCGGGTGCAGTACATTAGCCCCTTAATATTGGTATCAACCATCGTCTCCCAATCGTCGATGTTGACTTCCCAGGAAGATTCCAAACCTAATGCCAGACCAGCATTATTCAGTAGGACATCAACATTGTCCAATGACCCGAGCTGCTCAAAAACCTGCTCACGGTCACGCACATCCAAAGGAATAATTTGCCGAACAGCTTCTCCCAACTTTTCCTGCAATTGCTCCAACCGCTCACTCCGACGACCAGTTAAAATCAACTGCCATCCCTGAGCAGCAAAGTACTCGGCACAGGCTTTTCCAAAGCCGGATGTCGCGCCAGTAATCAAAATTGTCTTTGCCATAATTTTCCTCCCTATATGCCAATTGAATCAGCTATTATTACCCAATATCTCCGAAACACTCATCTTACAATCTATGCTAAGTTACTGAGCTATCTTATTACTTTTTACGAGATCATCAATACTTTATATAGGAAAATACAGGAGACTTTAAAATGGTCGATGCTTTTCTCTCTCTTCATCCGGTTTGGCAGGCTTTCTTTGCAACTCTATTTACCTGGGCATTAACTGCGCTTGGTGCCGGTGCGGTCTATTTACAACAGGAACCCAGTCGTAAAACTCTTGACCTTATGCTCGGTTTTGCAGCGGGAGTTATGATTGCGGCAAGCTTCTGGTCTTTGTTGGCTCCTGCGCTAGTAATGGCTGAAGGAAAAGCGTTGCCATCCTGGTTGGTGGTCGCATTCGGTTTTCTCTGTGGTGGTGGTTTCTTGCGTCTGATAGATAAATTCCTCCCCCACCTGCATCTGAACTTCCCGATGTCGGAAGCTGAGGGGGTGAAAACCAAATGGCCACGCAGCACCCTGATGGTTCTTGCTATCACAATGCACAATATACCTGAAGGATTGGCTGTTGGTGTTGCCTTCGGAGCAGTCGGGGCAGGGTTTCCTGAAGCTTCCATGGCTGGAGCCATGGCGTTGGCTATGGGGATCGGAATTCAAAACTTTCCTGAAGGACTGGCTGTTTCAGTTCCCTTGCGCCGCGATGGCCTGTCGCGGCACCGCAGCTTTATGCTCGGTCAATTTTCCGGATTTGTTGAGGTTATCGCCGGGGTGGCTGGAGCAGCCTTGGTCCTTATAGCCCAACCTATTTTGCCTTTTTCCCTGGCCTTTGCTGCCGGAGCGATGATTTTTGTTGTAGTAGAAGAGGTTATTCCTGAAGCGCAACGAGGGGGAAACACCGATATCGCCACCTTCGGAACCATGGTTGGTTTTACTGTGATGATGATGCTGGATGTTGCACTGGGGTGATGGCGTTGCAAAAAACAATCGAAAAGGGGAAGGTAGGCTGTTCGGCATACCTTCCCCTTTTTTAAAACCATGCGTACGGACTTGCACAAAAGGTTGTTCAGGGGATCAGCCCATCCAATTCTTTATCAAAAACTCCCCAGACTTTTTCTGCCAGTTCATTCATGAATTCAGGATTTGAAATATTTGGCAACTTAATATGCTGATTTGGGTTTTTGGCCACTTCAGCAGGGAGGCAAAATTCTGCCTTGGTGTAACCCTGCCGCAATTCCAGCGCTAACCCACGCAAGAAGGAGCGGCGGACAGCTGCCTTAATTTCTTCAGGTTTTATCTCCAGATTGAAGTCACTCTGCAAACAATCAACCACCATCTGGGTACCTATTCCCTGGGTGATATCAAAGAATTTACACAGGCCAATCATATCAAAGCCGACAATGTGCAGTTTGTCTTCCGTAATGACTTTGACCCACGAATCGACGTCAGACTTTCCTTCACGAATCAGCGTGCCGTAAGATCCCATCGACATATGCCCGCCGGCGATGGCCCAACAATAACCAGGGTTAGTTTCTGGCAGGTAAGCGGCAATTTCGAGGCCCTTGATATGATAAGCGTAGTCGGTTTCACCGGTTTGCTCTGAGAGCCGCATCGAACCTTGACCAATTCCTGGTAACTTGCCTTCTCCAGCTTGAATGATCAATGCGCGGATTTTCTCGTAATCGCCAAAGGTCGCACCGTTGAACAGTGGTTTTTCGGGATGCCGTTCGTTGTAGGAGAGGGCATAGGAAATGGTAACACCGAGGGAGATAGCGTCCATGCCGTAATTGTCGCACAAATGGATCAGGCGACCTGCTTGACCCGCATCATGGATACCGATATTGGTGCTGAGGAGGTTGAGGGGTTCGTAATCAAATTTAGCGATAAAGTCACCCCGGCTCCCGTCATGATTTTTCTCTGAAATATAGTTGTGGCAAGTAATCCCACAGCGGTAGCAGGCGGCTGATTGAATATCGTAATCTTTCTCAACATTTTCCCGGAAGAGTTTTTCGGGCAAATCATTCCCTTGCGGGCGATAGTTATTGACCGGCACGGCATGAAACGGCTGCATCACATCGTAAGCAGCCCAGGTGCCGCCGCCACCACCACGCTTGATCGGTTGCAATCTGGCAGATCCGCCATCTTTGATGACTTTGGTGTGAACCTGTTTAACCGCATCAGTGATCGGTGTGTTCTTATCTTCACTCTGGGCAACCAGGGCGAGAATATTTTTATAACCCATCATGCCACCCATACCGCCACGTCCGGCAAAGCGCAGTTTGTCATCACCCGATTTCAATTGATTGACTGTCGACAGGGCAACGGAACCCATTGTGACATGCTGCCAGTTTTCTCCGGCCTGACCGATGGCGGCAAAGTGGGCATCGTCATATTCCTTGTGGAGAGTCATGATTTTTTCGTGGGTGGAAAGACCCAGCAGATGGTCGGCAGGCTTGAGTTCGATTTGTGGTCCGTGCGTGGTTTCTTTGATCAAAACATAGATTGGAGTTGCAGAACAGTTTTCAAAGATCAATTCATCCAGCCCAGTCCATTTCAACTTGGCACCAAACTTACCACTGCCGGCTGACCACATAGCTGCAGGAAGACCTTTTTTCGATCCCTTGATCGGGCTGTAGCTGGAAAAATAGGTGCGCAAGCCGGTCATGACACTGCTACCAGTCAAAAGACCGGTATTGACGATCAGTGGATTTTCAGCGCAATAGGCTGTTTCGATCTTTCGTTCTGCCAGCAGCTGAAAAGACCGCCCAAATCCACCGAGAACATCTTCCAGGTTATTGCAAGGAACATCTTCCATGGTCATAGAACCTGTTTTGAGGTCAACGGTGCAGCGACGGTAGAAGATGAGCTCAGGATGAGCTACGGGATCTGTCGTTTGAATATTCATGGCGGGCTCCTGCGCAGACATGATTGGATTACCGCAGTATCCATTCAGATTTTATTAACTAAAAACATCGACACGAAAACTGAGCTTTTAATCCAGGTTTATTTGGATCATTCTCCTGGTCCCCGATGGTAAAAATGGTCAGGCTCAGAGTTGATCTTCATCACTGGCCTCTAGCGGCTGATCTGTCGGGTTCTGGCTCTCTGCTTTTTGTTGTTTTTCTTGCTGTTTTTTCAGCTTTTCCTCAGCTTTTTTCAACTTATTCGCTTTTTTCTCGGCTTTTTTCTGTAGATTTTTCTCTTTATTCCGCCGGGCATAACTAAGCAAAAATCCTAAAATCACTCCGATAAGCAGTGAGGAAAGAACCAGCAACGATTGTGATACAGGGTATTCCCACCTAAGGAAACGGATTGGAACGAGGGAACCATTCTGTACTACATAAATTAGCACCGGAATCAGCAAAATCAATCCAGCTATCAACTTTGTTTTCATCTTTACTCTCCTGCTTAACCATGACTGAACACATTTGTCCTATGAAGATATAAAACAAATGCCCGCAGTTTGCAGTAAAAATAATTCTGTCTGCAAATTTTAGACAAAAAAATGGGGAACCCTGCTGGTTCCCCAAGATGAACGTAGGAGGTAACGTCCAAGAACTTTCTGCTGAGGTCGCATGGCGCTGAGCAGGGCGCCAGGTGACTTCAGGTGATATTTATTTCTCCAACTTCAGTGCCAGATAGCGACTAGCATCTCCTTGCCGTACCAGAAGGAGCACCGATTTCTTTTTGCTTTCCTTAATCAGTTTTTTCACTTGATCGGGGGTTTGTACTTCTACGCGATTCACTTCTTCAATCAAACTGCCACGCTGTATCCCAGCCTGCGCTGCTATTGAGCCAGCTTCTACTTCTACGACCAGAACGCCATTGACACCCTTATAGCCAAATTGTTCAGCCAGATCGTTGGTCATTTTTTGCAACGTCATCCCCAATTCAGGAAGTTCATCGCTGCTGACTGGACGACCTTCGGCATCTGACTCCATTTTTCCGATTGATGCTTTTATATTTTTCTTTTTACCGTCGCGAAGAAGCAGAAGATCAACTTCCGTTCCCGGACGAGTCATCGCGATTTGATTACGAAACTTGGCAACTTTATCCACCTTGTTACCATTCAGTTGCAGAATGACGTCACCCTGTTTTAAACCCGCCTTTTCTGCTGCGGAGTCTTCAACCACCTGGGCAACCAAAATCCCATTACGCTGATCAATATCAAAAGATTCCGCCAGCTCTTTGGTCAAATCCTGAATAAGAACACCCAGACGTCCTCGCGTTACACCACCATGCTTGACTAATTGCTGATGAATGTTTTGTGCCATGTTGATCGGAATCGCAAATCCGATCCCCATATAACCACCGCTGCGGCTAAAAATAGCGGTATTCATGCCAACAACTTCACCATCAATGTTCACCAACGGCCCACCCGAATTTCCCGGATTAATAGCAGCGTCAGTCTGGATAAAATTTTCATAGTCGGTCAGGCCAATACCACTTCGTCCTTTGGCACTGACGATTCCGGCAGTCAATGTGTGGGACAGCCCAAAGGGATTACCGAAAGCCAGAACCCAATCACCAACTTCCAGCTTGTCGGAATTTCCGAGCGATAAAAACGGTAGCTTTTCATCGGCATCGATCTTGATCAGAGCAACGTCGGTCGGCGGGTCGGTGCCAATGATTTTTGCGGTGTATTCACGGCCATCAAGCAGTTGAACCGTAACTTTATCGGCATCGCCAACCACGTGGTTGTTGGTCATAATGTAACCATCAGATGAAATGATGAATCCTGAACCCTGGCCAGATTCACGCCGCTTGGGCGCTTTTTTCTGCGGTTCTTGTTGAGGGTTCTGCTGAGGGGGTTGACCGAAAAACCGGCGTAAAAATTCATCCCCGAAAGGATGACCACCAAATGGGCTACCAGCAACGTTCTGTTGTTCAACCTCTTTTTCTACCTGAATATAGACAACCGCTGGCCCAACCTGCTTGGCGACACTGCGGAATGCTTTACCTGTTTCACGCAAACTGTCGAGACCAGCATCCTGGGCGGCTGCGTTACCGATTAGCAACGAACCGTTAAAAACCAACGTCATCAAAGTAACAGTTAAAACTAAAAACAAACGCTTAAACATAACAGTCTTCTCCTAAATTCAATTTCTGGGGTTTATACTAAGCAAGCAACATGCCATGTACTGATGTTGTAAAATCAAGGGGTTAACGGAACCAGAGGTGGGGCATTATGTCCCAGTGGGGTATTATGTCCCAGCGGGGAACATGCAGGCATAACTTTATTCTTTCAACTTTCGGTAGAGGGTTTTACGATCCACCCCCAACAGGCGAGCTGCCAAGGTTTGATTGCCATCCAGTTGATCAAGAACCTGATGAATATAGCGGCGCTCCATCTCATCCAGGGGCAGAATGCTCCCCGCATCGACTAAACTGACGGGATGCGGAACGGCAGCGTTGAGATTTTTGAGCTGCTCGGGAAAATCCTCAACGGTTAACTGATCGTGACGGGTCAGTGCCAGAGCGCGTTCAATCACATTGCGCAGTTCCCGAACATTGCCTGGCCAACTATAAGCAAGTAAGCATGCCGCGGCAGGCTGTGCAAGGCCTACCACCGATTTATTAAAACGCTTACTGAGCAGCTTGATAAACTGCAATGCTAATAGCAGAATATCGTTGCCCCGATCACGTAGCGGTGGCAGCTCCAGCTGAATAACGTTGAGGCGGTAAAAGAGATCACTGCGAAACCGTCCGGCAGCCACTGCATCCGCCAGATCCCGATGAGTGGATGCTAGGACCCGGACATCGCAGGCTATTTCATTGCTGCCACCCAACGGCCGCACCTTATGATCTTCCAGAACCCGGAGCAGCTTCGGTTGCAAGGCCAGAGGCATTTCGGCAACCTCATCCAGCAACAAGGTTCCACCAGAGGCTTCGACAAACAGTCCCTTGCGATTCTCCCGGGCATCGGTAAAAGCCCCTCGAACATGCCCGAAAAGTTCACTTTCGAGCAAGTTTTCCGGCAATGCGGCACAGTTGATCGCCACAAAGGGTCCTTCACCACGTTGGCTCTGGCGATGCAGAGCACGGGCAACCAGTTCTTTTCCGGTGCCACTTTCACCACAAATAAGCACCGAAGTATCCAGATCGGCAATCCGCATAATTTGTTGCTTAATCTTCTGGAACACCGGGCTTTCACCCAGCATCTCATCATCTGACCGCTGGCGCCGCACCTGACTATTAAGCAAACGAACCTTTTCTTGTAAATGGCGATGCTGTAAAGCACGGCCCAGTGAAATACTCAACAGATCAAGATCGACCGGTTTGATGACAAAATCGTAAGCTCCGGCCCGGAGTGCCGCTATTGCCGTTTCCAGGCTGCCGAAGGCGGTCATGATAACCACCGGCAGATCGGGGCGATTGTCATGCAGTTCCGCACAGAAATCGATGCCACTGATTCCGGGCATATTCAGATCGCTTAGAACGATATCGATTTCGTGTTGATGAAGTAATTCTCTGGCTTCAGCAACCCTAAGAGCTGTCCAGACCTGGTGACCACGCCGGCTGAGATCCTCTTCAAGCAGCTCACACAAAGCTCGATCATCATCAACTATCAGGATTTTCCCCGGCAGATTATTTTCCATCACACCAGTTCTCCTCTTGGAATTTCAGGAAGATAAACACTGAAGCAACTCCCCTCTCCGGGAGTGCTGTTGACATCAATCCAACCGCCATGTTCTTCGATAATTCCATAAGCGATCGACAAGCCAAGGCCGGTTCCCTGGCCGATATCCTTGGTGGTAAAGAACGGATCAAATATCTGCCGTAATGTCTCTGGATCAATGCCACAGCCTTGATCACAAACTTGCAGGCACAGCCAATTGTTAGCCTTTTTCTCAAGATTTTCTGGTAGTTCTACCTTAGGGGCACTACAACCTGTCAGGGTGATAGTTCCAACAGCCGACATCGATTGGATTCCATTCAGGGTCAGATTAATCAATACCTGCTGGAGTTGACCGGAATCGGCATAAACCAACAGTGACTGCTCCGCTTCAGCAATCACCAGTTCGATACCCTGTTCATGAGCTGTCGATTCCAGCAGGGATTGCAGCCCACGCAATACCACATTCAAATCAACGGGTTGTTTTCGAGCTTCACCGCGTCGAGCAAAACTGAGCAACTGGCGCATAATTTCCGTCATCCGTTCAGCCTGCTCGCCAATAATTCTGGCTGATCGGGAAATATCCCCTGGCTCCATCCCGGAGTGGCCAATCAGCTTGGCACGACCCGCGATAACGTTCAGGGGCGTCCCTAATTCATGGGCAATTCCAGCGGACAGTTGCCCCAAGGTTGCCAGACGCTCGGTATGGCGTAATTTTTCCAGCGCATCAATTTTTTCTGCATTGGCAAGCTGTTCCGCTTCACGAGCTTCTGCCAACTGCGCACGCATCCGTTCAATCGTTCCAGAGAACTCAGACAACTCACCACTGCCGGATAAATTAACACTGGCAGTAAAATCCCCGGTTCCAATCCGTTCCGCCTGAGCTCTTAATTTGCGCATCGGACGATCAATCCAGATACTTCCAAGTGCTCCCATTAACAGCAGGGCCGAACCTATAGACACTCCAATCACTATTGCTGAGCGACGGAGACTTTCCTGCACATAGTCATGCATTTCATCCATCGACTCAGAGAGCTCAATCGCTCCGATCCGACCATCTTCGGTCAACAAAGGCAAATATGTCAGAAGAAAATCCCGGCCGTCAGGTGACCCGGCGAGTAATGCAACCGTCTCTTCTTTGAGCAGATCATCGAGTTGATCAACCGGAACCCGGGGTTGATGTTCCGCCGATACTTCGACTTCAATCCAGACCCAGCGCACTAAAGTTTGTGCATAGTCTTGATTGGCTTTTTTCAAAAAGCCCATTGCGACTTCTTCGCCACGCTGCTGCCAGAGTTCTTTCACAATATAGCGCAAACTCTCACCAATATGGCGTGTCTCACGACTGAGATTTTTTTTCAACTGTTCCCGTTCTCGTTGGATAGAAAAATAGCTATAGGCTGAAAAAATCAGTGCAACACCAAGGAGAACAGCAAGGGTTATTTTAACTGTGAGACGCATAATTCCTTTTTTCAGCTAAGCAGTTTGAGCCGATTCCAATTTTGCGTTGCCCTGATCAGGTTGTCAAGCTGCAGTATAGATTCTCAGAAATAACAAAAGCCCGATCAAAACGACCGGGCTTCAGTAAAACTAACAACAAACCTTTTTATGGATCAGTCCAAGTCTTCTTCCGCTTCATCATCAACTTCAACTTTTTTCTTGCCAAAAAAGCGAGCAACAATAACTCCAACTTCATACAAAACAATAAAAGGGATAGCAATAGAGGCTTGTGAAAAAATGTCGGGTGGCGTCAATACTGCTCCCATGACAAAAGCCATCAACAAGGCAAATTTACGATTTTTCCCCAGCCATTTATGATCGACAATCCCCAGGCGGGCAAGAAAAAAGATTACGATAGGCAGTTCAAAGACCAGCCCGAAAGCTATCAGCAGACGGGAAGCCATGGTTAAATAGGCTCCCATCGACAACATCGCATCTATTCCGCCAATATCGGTTCCATAATTGATCAGAAAAGAAAAGATCATCGGAAAGACGAGGGTAAAACCAAAATACGTTCCGGTACCGAAACAGAGAGAACTAAAAAAAACAAAGGGGATAGCAAGACGTTTTTCGTTACCATAGAGAGCGGGGGCGATAAAGGTCCACACTTGCCAGATGATAATTGGAAAGGCAACTACCAACCCGGCCAGCGCCGAAACTTTCAAAATGGTAAAAAACGGTTCGGTCGCATTGATGAAAACCAGCGAGCTTCCTTCAGGCAACGCCTGTCGGACTGGTTCAGCGATATACTCAAACAACTTCTCACCAAAACTGTAGCAACCAAAAAAAGCAACCAGCCAGGCACCCGCAGCAATCATCAAACGTTTGCGCAATTCTCCCAAATGTTCAGATATCGCCATACCCTCAAGCATTATGCTTTAGCTCCGCATCTTCGCCGGACGTTTCAGCCGGCTTATCAGAAACATCTTCTGCCACCGTCTTTGTTTCTTCTTCAGCTGGAGAGTCCTCAACTTCAAGTCTGGATAAAGCGTCATCGCCATTTGTCGGGATTTTTTGTTCTTTGCTAGCCTTGACTTCCTTATTATGGCGCTCACCTTCCGCCTTGACTTCCTTATTATGGCGCTTATCTTCCGCCTTGATTTCCTTATTATGGCGCTCATCTTCCACCTTGATTTCCAAATCAATCGTGCTCTTCAAATCATTGGTTGCACGTTTAAATTCAGCCAACCCCTTGCCCAGGGATCGAGCGAGATCAGGAAGTTTTTTCGGGCCCATGACGATCAGTGCCAAAGCGGCAATGAGAACCATTTCTGTCATTCCGATTCCAAACATCTATATTTTCCTCTCGCTGCAACATTATTGCGCTATAGCAATGCTGGTGATTAAATGGGTATACCTCAAGCGACCATAAAGCTTATCAAGCCGCGAGAATAGCCCTACGAGAAACCACTGTCAAGCACTCAGAAAAGGTGAAAAGATTGACATATCAGGGGGGGTTAGCCTACCATTCGGACTCTCTATTACACCCATAAACAGAGGTGACTTAAAACCATGGATCAAGAGAAGTTGCAACAACAGATCAGACAGTTAGCTGCCGACAAAGGCGCCCTGCTCATCGCACACAATTATGAACGTGACGAGATCCAGGAGATTGCCGATATCACTGGTGATTCACTGGCTTTGTCGATTGAAGCAGAGAAAACTGACAAGCAGATTATCGTCTTCTGTGGAGTTCACTTTATGGCGGAAAGTGCGGCCATACTTGCTCCAGAAAAAACAGTGCTACTGCCACGTGCCGATGCGGGATGCCCCATGGCCGACATGGTGACTGCCGAAGGGCTAAAAGCCCTGAAAAAACAACACCCGGATGCGACTGTTGTCACCTATGTCAATACAAGTGCTGCGGTAAAAGCCGAAAGCGACATCTGCTGCACCAGCTCAAATGCAATCAGCGTTGCCCGCTCAATCGATGCAAAAAAACTTCTCCTGGTTCCGGATCGAAATCTGGGTCATTACATCGCCAAACAGGTGCCAGAAAAAGAATGTATTTTATGGGAAGGCTATTGCCCAATCCACGACCAGCTGAAGGTTGAGGAGATCAAACAAGCAAAAGAAGATCATCCCGATGCTCTGTTCATGGCTCACCCGGAATGCCGGCCAGAGATACTGGAGCTGGCTGACCATATCTGCTCAACCAGTGGTATGTATGAGTTTGCGGCCACTAACCCGGCGAAAAAATTTATTGTCGGAACTGAAATGGGAATTCTCTGGCGGTTGCGCAAGGAACATCCGGATAAGGTATTTATTATGCCGAGCCGGGCCCTGATCTGCCCGAATATGAAACTGACCGGACTTGAAGATGTGCTGCGCTGTCTACAGACCATGGAACCGCGGATCACCGTTGCGGAAGATATTCGCATCAAAGCAAAGTTGGCGCTCGATAGAATGCTGGCAGTACCACGAGATTAGCGGCACCTGGGCAAGATTAAACTTGAATCCCACAACCTCAACGCCTAGCTATTGAACTGTTGGGGTTGGTTGATCCTTGGGCGTTGACTCTGGAAAACTTTGAGCAATCTTCAGCATTGCCGTCTCTACTTCCATCTTCATTTTAGCAAAACCTTCATCACTAAGCTGCAGAGTTGCTTCACTCAACCGCAACACCAGCTCCTCTTTTTCAAACTGTCTGAGTGCTTTCAGTAGAGCAAACTTGATCTTTTTTTCTTCAGTTGTATCACCAACCATCTTGGCAAAACGACTTGCCAGTTCAATATTCTTGGTGTTAATCAGTTCTTCCTGGACAAAAGGTACATTGGCCTGTTTTACAAATTTACTCAAAAACAGAAAAGTAACGGTTTGCCATAAGTCTTTATTATATAAAGCCACAAAAAATATCCTTTCACTGCAAAGGGTTGAAGTCTGCTGTAGATATGTTTTATCTAAGGGAAATTTAAACAATATAAGTATCAGCTATGGGTTTAATCGAATAGTCATAATGGCGACTGTTTCTCCAGGGCAGGCTCCTTTCTGGCTCTGATTTGGTTGTGCTTTTCAGAAATCCTGTCATGTCCCACTCTTAGCTTACGTGGTTCGCTTTGAAGTTGAATCTACCTGGTTTGGAGCTAAGCCCAATAATTATAAAATGTGTCTTTTACCCATTTGATGATGGTGTTGTAGAACTGATCATTTTCTAAATAACCAGCAATAAGCCAGGCAACCAATGAGGCCAAGACGCCAAGAAGGAAGGCGATTATAATTTTTGGCGCCCTCCTTTTTTTGTAGTATTGCTCAATCGCGGTTTCCACAATGACGGTATCCACCACTGGCAAAGCAGAAAGTAATTGTTTAACAATTTCATGCTTTTTATTGTTGTTTTTCGCTTTTTCGGATATTGACAATATGCGTTCTTTAAATTCTGCTTCGCGCTGCTCGTACTCAGTGATTTTCTCTCTAAGATGCCTTATGTCGTCCGGGTTCTCTCCCTTGAGACGTTCAATCTCACCATTTAGATCATGACGTTCGGTTTTTAGGTTCGAAATCTCGTTGATAAGTTCGTAATTGGATTGATTCAATGCAGCGATTTTAGACTTATGAATTAATTCTGACATGAAACCCTCTCAGGCGTATTCTACATTCGAACATCGTGTCGCACCACAATTCAGGGGACATCATCTCTAACTCGCCTAACTCTTCTTTTTTGGACCAGGCTTTTGCGGTTGTAATACCCGCCCCAATGTTTGTTCCAGTGTCTCGACAAAGCCGTGAGCGCCCATAGGGCGACCGGTGCGTTCATGTCGGTGGAGCAGGTCAAGGTCTTCGACTGAGGATAACGAGAGGAACTGGCTCCAGTCGGCAACGAGATCCAGCAGTGGTGCAACGTTAACCAATTCATCGTTTTCCCCTGCAAGATGGGCACGGGGCAACCCCTCCGGGGTTTGCGGCACAGCAATCAAATGAATATGATTCGGCATCAGACACCAGGCCCAGATAGCAACTTTATAGTGACGACACCACTGTGCCATTAAGTCGATGTAGACAAGGTAATCATCGTCACAAAAGAAGGTCTGTTGCCGACGGTTACCCCGTTGGGTAATATGATGTGGATAGTCTGGAGCTATGATTCGAGCGATTCAGGACATACAGCGTTTACCTTTTTCTGGTATCGGGAAGCCCGAACCGCTGAAGCATGGTTTGTCGGGCTATTGGTCAAGGCGAATCAACGACGAGCACAGAATCGTTTATAAAGTTGAGGATGATTCCGTTTTTATTGCTCAGGCTCGTTATCATTACTAATTCTTGCACATAACGATTAAACTCACCGGCGGCAATGAAGCGCAGCGGAATTGCCGTCCGGTGCAGTGCTTTCGTTAGGTTTCTTTGTCTGTGATTTCTAAATATTTTCTATATGGAATCATCCATATGACACAAGAAAAAAACCAAACAGAACTTCCGGTTATTGTTAAAATATCTCCATTTTTTATGCCTGATAAAATAAATACTATGCCAGAAATACAAAACCCAAATAAAGCAAAGAGTTCGAACTGCCAATCCTTATTCTTTTTTGTTCTATTTGCAGCGCTAATTTCTAATTTTTTATTAATTTTAGTCATTTGATTACCTTCAATATAATGAATATGAGGATTCCTTTCTTTCAAATTACTTTTATGGTTAACCTTAATCATCTAACGAGCCGAGAATCGCAGTCGGCTCGAACGCCATTGATGGTGGAGCGCGAACTTGCGTGCACCACCTAATTTTTCAATAATTTCGGCTAACCTTTTCCGTCCGGTTGATTGGATTGTTATAATTCATTTCACGGTTACCCTGGAATTTTAGGGAGGTTATTAAGGGCTGTGACGTATCTATTTTTGTCGAATTTTTCCCCGTTTTTAAGTATCTCAAAAACTTCTGCAGCCACAACACTACCGATAAGTTCCTTTGCCTCATTTTTTGAAAAACCTTCTGAGATGAGCCGATTTAAAGTTTGAGTTGTCTCAGGTGGGTCATTTGAATCAATTTGATTTTCTACGACCTCAATTATTGCTGATTTAAGTCGTTTATTGTGCTTCATCATATTTCCTTAAAATTCGCCGACTCGTTTATGTGACTGAAGTTGTTTTTGTTGACGTCCACCCAGCCAATGGTTAAGTGCTTTCTAGCTTATGGAAAACCACCCTTAAACCGGTGAGAGGGGAAGGCCCATGGACGGTCTATAGCTCCACGGGGATAACATAGAGGTAACACAAAGACAACTGAGGGACAAAATCAAAAAAGGACTTACGGCCTAAGTGGCTGTAAGTCCTTTGATTTTAAATGGCGCGCCGCGGAAGATTCGAACTCCCGACCTTCTGATCCGTAGATATTCATATTATTGAATATGTCAGACCTGCAAAATCCTACTTAACATATTGAATTCAAAGAAGAAATAGGGGTCTTGATAGCTTGCCAGGCAAAGACCCCAGAATGACTGATCAACAACGGCATGGATAAAACTGATTTTACTGGAAGTGGCCCCTTTTCCTGGCTGGGATTTGACAAATGACTCCGTCCCCCGTATATCTATAGACACATGTGCAGGACCGACAGGGATCGGAAGTTTTCTTCCCCGCGAATTTTATTCTATTTTTTAGGCTGACAGAATTCCCGGCTGGTGCCTTGCGAAAGCCGAATGATTTATCGAAAGTGCAGAGTTTATGCAGATGTAACCGGGGCTGATCCGTTCCAAAAACGCGTCATTCGCTGAGCTGTCGTAGTCTTGACGAACGATCCCGCTTTTGACAATCGGGGGACTATAGCAACCGCCCGTTTAAATAACCTGATCAAAGGAAATTGCCGATGAAGACCAGACAACAAGTACCGATATTTTTAATTCCTCTCGTAAATATGACTCTATCCACCTGACGGGGTTCCCCGTCAGGGTTCCATGGCCTGAAGGCCAGCGGCCCAAGCGCCTGCACGACTAAAGAAGCAGCAGGCCGGTTCCTCTTTTCGCAACTCCCGAATTTCCCCTTCCATGATACGCAATACGGTCCTCTGGTGCGGAAGCCGTAGAGTGCAAACACCGCCCAGACGGTGCAGGGTATTCGTTTGAGCTCTCCTCGGTAACGATAAAGAAGATAATTGACTATGTATTTTAGTAACCTGATCAAAGGATATTGTAGATGAAGACCAGACAACGAGTTTCGATATTTTTAATTCCTCTCATGTATATAACTCTGTTCACCTGACGGGGTCCTCCGTCAGGGCTCCATGGCCTGAAGGCCAGCGGACCAAGCTCCTGCACGACTAAAGAAACCGCAGGCTGGTTCCTCTTTTCGCAACTTTTGAATTTCCCCTTCCATGATACGCAATACGGTCCGCTGGTGCGGAAGCCGTAGTCTGCAAACACCGCCCGGGCGGTGCAGGGGATTCGTATAAGCTTTCCCGGTAACAGTAAAGAAGATAATTGACTATGCAAATTGGCAACATGATCGAAAACAACCGCCCTTTTCTGTCGCTGGAATTTTTCCCCCCGAAGGAAAAAGAGGGGTGGCCCGAGTTCTTCGCCCGGGTCGAAAAACTCAAGCAGCTTCATCCCCTGTTCGTCTCCATCACCTGTGGAGCTGGCGGATCGTCCCGCGACAACACCCTGGAGATCGCCTCCCGACTGCAGAACGAGATGAAACTGGAGACGATGGCCCACCTGACCTGCCTGGGGGGAGACCGAGCCAGCATGAAAGAGACTCTGACGCAATTGCAGGGCATGGGAGTCAGCAATATTCTCGCCTTGCGCGGTGATCCGTCGCGTGACCCGGACGCTCCGCCGCCGCCGAAGGATTTCTGCTACGCCTCGGATCTGGTGACCTACGTCCGCGAAAATTTTCCCGAGACAGGGGTCGGGGTCGCAGGTTATCCGGAAGCTCACCCGGAATCACCGAGCATCGCCAGCGACCGGCAGCGGATGAAGGAGAAACTGGAGTGCGGCACCGACTTTCTGGTGACCCAGTTTCTGTTCGACAGCCGGCTTTATTTCGATTACGTCGAACGTCTGCGCGAACTCGGTGTGACACAGCCGATTATTCCCGGGGTGCTGCCGGTGCTGAGCCTGAAATCGGTGCGGCACATCCTGTCGCTCTCCGGGGCGAGCATTCCCGGGCGACTTTATCTCGATCTCGAGGAGGCTAACGAACGGGGCGGACCAGAGGAGGTGCGCAAGCTGGGGATCGAATTCGCCCGCAAGCAGATTCGCGAGCTGCTCGCCGGGGGCGCACCGGGGATCCATTTGTACACCCTGAACCAGGCCGAACCGTGCCTGCAAATTGCCGCCGACTTGTTTTAGTTAGCCTGCAGCCGTTTTTCTGGTTCGAAAGCGAACAAAAACAGTTTATTACCCAACAATCTTAAATAAGGAGAAATGCACCATGAGTAGACTCAACGCTAATCACATTTTTACTTCGGAATCGGTGTCAGAAGGACACCCCGACAAGGTCTGCGACCTGATTTCGGACGCCATCGTCGATGCTTGTCTGGCTAAGGACGCCAACAGCCGGGTTGCTTGCGAAACCCTGGTAACCACAGACTTCGTGATGACTGCTGGCGAGATCACTTGCCAGGGGTTCGAAAGCCTCGACACCGAGGCGATCGCCCGAAAGGTCGTCCGGGACATCGGCTATGACCGGAAGGATTATCTGTTTTGTGCCGATACCTTCGAATACCAGACGCGGCTCCATGGACAGTCCCCCGATATCGCTCAGGGGGTCAACGAGGGGACCGGCATCGATACCGATCAGGGTGCCGGCGACCAGGGGATGATGTTCGGTTATGCCAGCAACGCGACTCCAGAACTGATGCCCGCCCCCATCGTTTACAGCCACCGCCTCCTTTCCCGTCTGGCTGAGGCCCGCAAAGAGGGGAAGATCGACTACTTGCGTCCTGATTCAAAGGCCCAGGTCTCGGTGATGCACAAAGACGGCCGCCCCGACCACATCACCTCTGTGGTTATCTCCCAGCAGACCGACGACATCTCCACGGATCAGATCAAGCAGGATCTGATTGCTTTTATCAAGGACGTCCTTGAACCGACCGGTATGCTGAGAGCGACCACCGACTACTACATCAACCCCACCGGTAAGTTCGTCATCGGCGGGCCCCACGGTGATGCCGGAGTGACCGGTCGGAAGATTATCGTCGACACTTACGGCGGCGTGGGATGCCATGGCGGCGGTGCCTTTTCGGGCAAAGACCCGAGCAAGGTCGACCGCAGCGCCGCGTACTACAGTCGTTATGCCGCTAAGAATATTGTTGCCGCCGGCCTGGCCGAGCGCTGTGAGATACAGGTCGCTTATGCCATCGGTGTCTCCAAGCCGTTAAGCATTAACGTTCAGACCCTGGGCACCGGGGTCCGTGATGATGCCGAAATCCAGGCGATTCTGGAGTCGGACGAGATTTTCGACTTCCGCCCCGCGGCCCTGATTCGAGAACTCGGTCTCTGCACTCCCAACGGTTGGAGTTATCACCAGAGCGCAGCATATGGTCATTTCGGTGACGAGCGGTTTCCCTGGGAGCGCACCGACAAAATCGAAGCCCTGCACAAGGCAGCCAATCTCTAGAAAAACTGCCGCCACATTGAGAGAAAAATTGCCACGAACCTAAAATCAAAAAGGAGCTACACCTATGAAAAAAATGCTATTTGACGACTACAAGGTTAACGATATTGGTGGGGCCGACTGGGGTCGGCGCGAAATCGAGATCGCCGAGCAGGAAATGCCTGGCCTGATGGCCACCCGCAAGAAGTACGGCCCGGACAAGCCGTTGCAGGGTGTGCGTATCATGGGGAGCCTGCACATGACCATCCAGACCGCCGTCCTCATTGAAACCCTGGTTGAATTGGGCGCCGACGTCCGCTGGGCCTCCTGCAACATCTTCTCGACCCAGGATCACGCCGCGGCGGCCATCGCCGCCAGCGAGATCCCGGTCTTCGCCTGGAAGGGGGAAACGCTGGAGGAATACTGGTGGTGCACCCGCCAGGCCATAATCTGGCCCGACGGCAAGGGGCCGCAGCTCATCGTCGATGACGGCGGCGACGCCACCTTGCTCTTCCACCGCGGTTTTCAGGCGGAAGACGATCCGGACATGCTCGATGCTCCGACCGACAACAAGGAAGTCAGAATTCAGAACGAACTGCTCAAGGAACTGCAGAAAGAAGATCCGCAGCTCTGGAGCAAGGCGGCCAAAGAGTGGAAGGGCGTGTCCGAGGAGACCACGACCGGTGTCCATCGCCTCTATCAGATGGAGCGCGAAGGGAAGCTGCTGGTCCCTGCGATCAACGTCAACGACTCGGTCACCAAGAGCAAATTCGACAACGTCTACGGCTGCCGTGAATCACTTGTGGACGGTATCAAGCGCGCCACCGACGTGATGATTGCCGGCAAGACCGCGGTGGTCTGCGGCTTCGGTGATGTCGGCAAGGGCTGCGCCGAGGCGCTGAGCGCGCTCAAAGCCAATGTCGTCGTTACGGAAATCGACCCGATCTGCGCCCTGCAGGCGCTGATGGCCGGCTATCGGGTGGTCACCATAGAGGATGCTCTCGCCTTCGGCGACATCTACGTCACCACAACCGGCAACAAGGGGGTCATCACCACCGAGCATATGGCGGGGATGAAGGATCAGGCCATCGTCTGCAACATCGGCCACTTCGACAACGAGATTGAGGTCGATGACCTCAATGAGATGGCCGACGTTGAGAAGATTACGATCAAACCCCAGGTCGACAAATACCTTTTCCCCGACGGCCATGCGATCTTTATGCTGGCCGAAGGACGCCTGGTCAATCTCGGCTGTGCTACCGGACATCCCAGTTTTGTTATGTCCAACAGCTTCACCAATCAGACCCTGGCCCAGATAGACCTCTGGAAGACATCCAAGGATGTCGGCGTCTATCGCCTGAGCAAGCAGCTTGACGAAGAGGTGGCCCGCTTGCATCTCGCCAAGCTCGGCGCCAAGCTGACCAAACTCTCAGCAGAGCAAGCCGATTACCTCGGTGTGCCTCTCGAAGGTCCGTACAAACCGGAACATTACCGGTATTGATCTCGGGTTGATGACGGTCGTGCGCCCGGAAACGGAGACTCTCTCCGGGCGCGCCACCGCTTCTTTTTCATTCTAATCAAAGGAGAAATAAATAATTATGCCAAACAAATTGCAGCAGAATTTCGGCGACGATCCCGTAGCGGTCCGCGAGAGCGATCATTATACCGAAGAGTACACCAAGTCCTTCACCGAAAAATGGGACGAACTGGTCGACTGGGAGAGTCGCGCCAAGAACGAAGGTGATTTTTTCATCAACACGCTCAAGAAGCACGGGGCAATGAAGGTGCTTGATGTGGCAACCGGCACCGGCTTTAATTCGGTGCGCCTGCTCAAGGCCGGCTTTGATGTCGTCAGCGCCGACGGCAGCCCGGAAATGCTGGCCAAGGCTTTTGAAAACGCCAAGGAACATGGCTTTATCATGCGTACGGTCTGTGCCGACTGGCGCTTTCTCAACCGCGACGTACACGGCGAGTATGATGCCATCATCTGTCTCGGCAACTCCTTCACCCATCTGTTCAATGAACATGACCGCCGCAGGGCCCTGGCCGAATATTACGCCATGCTCAAGCACGACGGCATCCTGATTCTCGACCAGCGTAACTACGACTCCATCCTCGATCATGGTTACTCGAGCAAGCACAAGTACTATTACTGCGGCGACAAGGTGACCGCCGAGCCCGCACATATGGACGATGGGCTGGCCCGATTCCGCTATTCTTTTCCTGACAAATCGGTCTATCACCTCAATATGTTCCCGCTGCGCAAGGACTACCTGCGCCGGCTGATGACTGAGGTCGGTTTTCAGCAGATCGATACCTACGGGGATTTTATGGAGACCTATAAAGAGGCGGAGCCTGACTTTTTTGTCCACGTTGCGCAGAAGAAATATATCGCTACTGAAGACAAGGTCGTAGAAGAAAAGGAGGTTTAAATATATGACTGAGAGTTATTCTGCAGCCGTAAGTACAGCCCGCGATTACTATAACAGCAGCGACGCTGACAATTTCTATTTCACCATCTGGGGCGGCGAAGATATCCATATCGGCCTGTACGACCATCCCGAAGAGCCGATTGTCGATGCCAGCCGGCGCACCGTGCAACAGATGGCCTCACTTCTCGAGGAGCTCGGCGAAACCAGTCGCGTTCTCGATATCGGCTCCGGTTTCGGCGGAGCAGCCCGTTACCTGGCGAAAAATTTCGGCTGCCGGGTCGTCGCCCTCAATCTCAGTGAGACTGAAAACGACCGCAACCGCAAGATGAACCGGGAGCAGGGACTCGATCACCTGATCGAGGTCGTCGATGCCAGCTTCGAGGCGATTCCATCTCCGGTGGATTCCTTCGACGTCGTCTGGAGTCAGGATGCCATTCTGCACAGCGGCGACCGCTCCAAGGTTCTCGAAGAGGTAGCCCGGGTGCTCAAGCCGGGCGGCCGCTTTGTCTTCACCGATCCGATGATGGCCGATGACTGCCCCAAAGGGGTTCTGAAGCCGATCCTCGACCGCATTCATCTGGAGGATCTCGGTTCTCCCGGTTTCTATCGGCAAAAAGCGAAGCAACTCGGCATGACCGAGGAAGCGTGGCAGGGTCACCATGAACTGGTGGCGACGCATTATGGCCGCGTCCTGCGGGAGACCGAAGAGCGCGAAGAGGAACTCGCTGCCGTGGTGAGTCCGGACTATATCGACCGGATGAAAAAAGGGTTGCAGCACTGGGTTGATGGCGGTAATAATGGCCATCTGTCCTGGGGAATTTTTTGCTTCCGCAAACAATAGCCCCTTGCACATCCTAAATTAAATAGCTTCGGCGCCCAAACGGCCCGGTCAAATACATCGGGCCGTTTGCGGTCGAGATTTACGTTCACAGACCGCCATCCTTTTTTTAAAGAACGGCGGCTGCAAGAAAGGAGAACATCCCACATGCAGGCTTTGATCTGCGGATCCTTCGCGTTTGACAATATCATGGTCTTCAACGACCGTTTCAAAAACCATATTCTACCGGACAAGGTACATATGCTCAATGTCTCTTTCCTGGTT
>JAQIBX010000061.1 GCA_027858895.1 Desulfuromusa sp.
GTAAAAACCCCTGGAGTGGATAGCAATCCATTTTTAGAAGGGGGAGAAATTCAGGACGAACAGGGAAATTGGCTGGTCAAACGCAATCCCGCCATGGTCACCAGGGAACTCTCTCTCTACGCGGCGAAAGAGGGAATGGGGCAGTTTAATGTCACCAGTTTGAAACCAATGAACCCGGATAATGAACCGGATGACTTCGAGCGACGCAGTTTGGTCAAATTTGCAGATGGTGCAGATGAAACGATAGAAATTGAACAGATCAAGGGAAATTACCGCCTCCGTTACATGGCTCCATTAACGGTTGATTCTCAATGTTTAACTTGCCATAACCAGCAGGGCTACAGCGTTGGCGATATCCGGGGAGGCATGAATGTTACCGTGCCGATGGACTGGGCTTATGCAGAAATAAAAACCAATAATCAGATGTTACTATGGATAGCTCTTACAACGATTTTTATTGTCTCCCTCAGCATCTATCTGCTGTTTAATTCCCTGGTGGCCAAGCGACTGAAGCTGCTTGCAAGAGCGATGGATCGCTATCCCGAACAATCCTTTGTCGACTCTTCTGCAGATAGTGAATCCAGTGATGAGATAGGAGTTTTGAGCAAACACTTTGATAAACTCTGCCGCCGGCTTGAAGTTTCACAGCAGGATCTGGATGCCAGCCGCGAACAGGTTTTTCAAGGTGAAAAGCAGGCAGCATTAGGGCGACTGGTTGCTGGGATCTCCCACGAAATCAATAATCCGCTTGGTGGTATGCAGAATTGTATCCAGACAATGCGGCGCAATATGGATCAACCGGAACTGCAAAATCGCTACATGACGCTACTCGGACAAGGTATCGAAAGGATTAAAGGTACCGTTCAGCAGTTACTGAACATCGGCAGAAAAGAGCCCCTGGAAACCAAGCTGGGCGATGTTGACCAGGTCATTCAGGACTGTCTGGAGCTATCCTGTATGGGACACAAGAATATTCAGCTGGATCTGCAACTCGAAATTGGACATCCTGTGACAACCGGCATAGAAGCGCTACGGCAGGTGGTAATGAATCTGGCCGGCAATGCTGTCCAAGCCATTGGCACCAGTGAAGGAACAATTAAAGTCAGGAGCCGCTTGGAGAGCGGATCCCTCAAGATTGAATTTTCCGATACCGGTTCGGGAATTGATCCTGATCATCTGGATAAAATTTTTGAACCCTTTTTTTCCACCAAAGAAGTCGGCGAAGGAACCGGTCTTGGACTCTCTGTGTCCGACTCATTGATCAAACGGTTAGGCGGGCAACTCTCGGTGAAAAACAATCCTGAGAGCGGCGCTTGTTTTATCTTGATTATCCCTTTGCAACAACCATTCTCAGATGAGGAAATCAAATGAGCGCGCGAATTCTGGTTGCTGAAGACGAAGAGATAATGCGTATCACAGTGTTAGATCACCTGCGTCATCAAGGCTGGCAGGTGGATGATGCGGCAAACGGCATTGCGGCTTTGGATCTGGTGAAGAAAAACAATTACGACCTGGTTATTTCTGATATCCGGATGCCAGGGATGGATGGAGAAAAACTGCTGGATGAGGTCAAGCAGCGTGCACCACGTACTGAGGTGATCCTGATGACCGCCCATGGCAATGCTGACGATGCGGTTAGTTGTCTGAAGCAAGGTGCTGCGGATTATATTTTGAAGCCATTTGACTTGGATGATCTGACCTTTCGGGTTGAGCGTCTTTTGAATATTCTGACGATCAAAGCACGTTGTGTTTCGCTGGAAAACTGTTGCGGCCAACGTCAACCGCTGATCGGTTCCAGTACACCAATGCAACAGCTGCTTAAATTGATCAGTCAGGTCTCACAATCGGCTGCAACGGTGCTGATTCAAGGGGAAAGCGGTACCGGCAAAGAACTGGTTGCCGCTGCCATCCATTATGAAAGCCGTCGGGCTGACAAGCCATACATCCGGGTCAATTGTGCGGCAATTCCGGCAGGCCTGCTGGAATCAGAGCTGTTCGGTCATGAAAAAGGTGCTTTCACCGGGGCGGAACAGACGTCTATCGGTAAATTTGAACTCGCCGATCAGGGCACTATCTTACTTGATGAAATAGGCGAAATGCCACCCAACCTGCAGGTCAAACTGCTACGGGTGTTACAAGAGCATGAAATTGAACGGGTCGGCGGCAAAGCTCCAATCCCGATTGATGTCAGAGTCCTTTGCGCCACAGCCAGAGATTTGACCGAAGAAATAAAAAAAGGAAAGTTTCGAGAAGATCTCTATTATCGACTTCAGGTGATACCCGTTTCTGTCCCCACGTTAAGGGAGAGAAAAGAGGACATTCCTGAGTTGAGCGATTTTTTTCTGCAACACTTCGGGCAAGAACGGGGCCTGACATTCACCCTCTCCGCGGAGGCTTTGCAGGCCTTAAACGTTTATTCATTTCCCGGGAACATCCGTGAATTGAGAAATATTCTGGAGCGATTGACCGTACTGGCACCCGCCACTAAAATTCAGCTTTGGGATTTGCCGACCGAAATCCGTGGGATAAAAGAAGAATCGGCGAACAAAGGAGAAATTAATCTTGCTGCCGCCGTTGCCGTTGCGGAGAAACAATGCATCCGCAATGCATTGAAAAAAACGGCTGGCAACAAAACCGAAGCTGCGGAGGTTCTGGGAATCAGTCGTAAAAATTTGTGGGAAAAAATGAAACAGTATGGGATAAAATTGTGACAACCGTCCAAAAAGCCTAACCCACTTCCACCCATTTGAAAAAGGAGAATTTAATAGATGCTATTTGTCATTCGCTGTGTCGACAAAAAAGACCACTTACCTGTCCGTCAGGAAAATCGTCCCGCTCATGTTGAATATTTGAAGAGTTTCGGTGCTAAGCTTTTTGCTGCCGGAGCCCTTCTGGATGACAATGAAAACATGTGTGGTTCGGTCGTTATTCTTGACCTGGCCGATAAGTCCGAAGCTGAAGCTTTTGCCGCTGGCGACCCCTATGCTCATGCCGGTCTCTTTGACTCTACGACAATTGATCGCTGGAATAAAGTGCTACCGTAGTTGTAAAAGACAGTTGACGCTGGCTCTTTTTGATGGTTTATATGGACTCTGTTTTAAAATCAATTGAGTATGACAATCAGGCTGGTTGTAAAAGAACCGGCCTTTTTTAAACTTAGCGCTATATGGTCAGTTATATAACGAAATCTTTCACAGCTAGGCAACCTATACAAGCGTGAGGGTAAACAGATGCCCAATCAGAAAGTAGCCGTAACAGCCCCGCTCTGGGTACAAAAAAATTCCCATAATTTCCTCGGTAGTAATCGTATTACACTGCTTGAACAGATCGATATTCATGGTTCTCTTTCAAGCGCTGCCAAAGCAGCAGGAATGAGCTACAAAACTGCCTGGGATGCACTGAATGTCATGAATAATCTTGCCGATCGGCCATTGACTGTTGCCGCGACCGGCGGTTCCGGCGGTGGCGGAACCTGCCTGACCGACGAGGGCAGAAAAGTGGTCAAACTGTTCCGTATGGTCGAACGGGAGCATTTGCAGGCACTGGCTCGACTTGAAGAATCCATTGATAATTTTGACAGTTATCTTCCCCTGTTACGGAGAATCACCATGCGCATCAGTGCAAAAAATGTTTTTTCCGGAATTGTCTGTGAAATCATCCGTGACGTATCGGTGGCTCAAGTCGTTTTACAGTTGAAATCGGGGAACCACATCACCGCTGTTGTCAGCGACGACAGTATCGACTCGCTGGGCCTTGCAGTCGGCAATCCGGCCTATGCTCTGGTCAAAGCGTCCTCGATCATGATCGCCAACACACCGGGGCCATTGACAATCAGTGCTAAAAACCTGATTTGTGGCCGCATCACCGGGATTTGTGAAAGTGTGGTTCTCGGTGAAGTCGTCCTGGATATCGGTGCAGGTGAAACCATCACCGCAACCATCACCGAAAGCAGCGTAAAAAATCTGGCCCTAAAAGAAGGGAACGACGTCTGGGCTGTTATCAAAGCAACCAGTGTCATTATTGGCAGTGAATGACGACCATTATCTCGAGAGGAGCAACAACAATGAAGCAAATCTCTTTTTTGACAGTTTTGATAAGCCTGGTTTTGATCTGCACCCAGGCCTTGGCGATTGAACACCTGCGCCTGGCCACGACCACCTCAACTGAAAACTCCGGACTGCTTGCAGTTCTACTGCCGCCTTTCGAACAGGCTAATGATTGCAAAGTCGATGTCATTGCGGTCGGTACGGGCAAAGCGATCAAACTGGGTGAAACCGGCGATGTGGATGTCATCCTCGTCCACGCCCGCAGCAAGGAGGATAAGTTCGTTGCCGATGGTTTCGGCGTGGGTCGCCGCGATGTCATGTACAACGATTTTGTTATTCTTGGCCCGACCGATGATCCAGCTCAAATCAATACGACAGATGATGTTGTCAAAGCCATGAAAATGATCGCAGCATCAGAGGCAACATTTGTCTCCCGAGGGGACGATTCCGGGACCCATACCCGGGAAAAACAACTCTGGGCATCAGCCGGGGTGGCCCCCTCAGGGAGTTGGTACCTGGAAGCAGGGCGCGGCATGGGGGATGTCATTATTATGGCCAGTGAACGGCAGGGTTATACATTGAGTGACCGAGGAACGTATCTCGCTTTTAAAGAAAAAACTCCTTTACAGATTGCTGTTGCCGGAGATCCCCGGTTATTTAATCCCTACGGCGTCATCATGGTCAACCCGGTGAAACATCCACATGTCAAAGTTGATTTGAGTCGTAGATTTCTTGACTACCTGGTCAGCACGGAAGCTCGAATCTTAATTACCAATTTTAGCAAAGCTGGCGAACAGCTTTTTTACGTTACGGAGTAAGTAGCAACCTTGGACTACCTTTACGAATCTTTGATATCAGCGGTTACGCTGATCTTCAATTTAGATATCGATGTCAGGTCAGCCGTCTGGACCTCGCTCTATACCTCCTCGACTGCCATTTTCTTTGCTTCCCTGTTTGGGATTCCAACTGGCTTATGGTTGGGTCTCAGCCGATTTCGCGGCAGACGAATTCTAGTAACATTGTTAAATACCTTGATGGCTTTACCAACTGTCGTTGTTGGTTTGCTGCTGTTTGGGTTGTTGAGCCGTCAGGGGCCACTAGGGAGCTGGGGCCTTTTGTTTACTCCGCTTGCGATGATTTTAGGACAGATGGTTTTGGCAACGCCAATTGTCGCCAATCTTGTCCTTGCAGCAGTGACGGGAGCAGATAGACGCATTCTCCCAACGTTATTGACCCTGGGGGCATCCCCCCTTCAGACTGTGGTTCAATTGCTGAAAGAAATCCGCTTTGGTGTCATGGCTGCTATTATTGCAGGGTTCGGTCGGGTTATTGCTGAAGTCGGTGTCGCCATGATGCTTGGTGGAAACATCCGTGGTGTTACCCGCACAATGACCACGGCCATCGCTCTGGAAACCAGTAAAGGAGAGTTTGCCTTTGGACTTTCACTCGGGATTATCTTGTTGGCCGTGGCCTTGATGGTAAATCTTGGTTTGAACTTTGTGCAGCAAAGGTAAGGTGATGGAACCTATTTACAGACTAAAAAATATAGAATGTCGTCTCGGTGAAAACTTTTCATTAAAAGTGCATCAGTTAGAAATCGACAAACATGAGATACATGTCGTCAGTGGGCCAAATGGAGCGGGTAAAAGCACTTTATTGAGAGTTTTGGCCCTTTTGCTCAAGCCACAGCAAGGTTCTTTCTTCTATTCAGGTCAACCCATTGATCCCTCTGCCAGTAATCACCTCTCCTTACGCCGAAAAATGACTTTGGTTGAACAATTTCCTTATCTGATCCAGGGAGACGTCTTTAGTAACCTTGCCTTTGGTTTGAAAAATCGTCGGATCAGTCGCGCGGAGCAGGTACACAGAATTACCGAAACACTGTCGATCGTTGGATTAGATGACTTTTCGCAGAGATCGATAAAGGAACTCTCCGGGGGGGAGGTTCAGCGAGTTGCCTTGGCAAGAGCGTTAGTTTTGCAGCCTGAAGTGCTATTGCTGGACGAGCCAACAGCTAATATTGATCATGACAGCTTAGCCGGTTTTGAACAGATACTGCACAGTCTGGTAAAAAATGGCATGACGGTCATCATGTCAACTCATGATCCAGCACAAGCAGTACGTCTTGGCCGGAATATGGTTCGGGTTGAGGGTGGAAAGGTGCTGGAAGCATAGCGAAAGTTTGCAACTCATCCGATTTTATATTATTGTCTGTCTAGCCAAATATTCCTCCCAAAAGGTTGTTCTGGCTAGGTGCGAGGAAGTACCGGTATACTTCCTCGCACTGCTTATTCACAAATACTGCCGCAGGTTATTTCAGTTCTCCAAAACGATAAAGACAATAGTCATAGTGCTATTTCATTCGGCAATTCACCCTCCGGGGTAAACCATTCTTCTTCAATAAAGTTACTGTCGGTAATTTGCTTCAGGTTCCGCTTTAAATACTTCCCTTGTGCCGATACCGCGATTTGTCCATCCGGAAGATAGAGTTCTCCGGTTCCCTCATAAATTCGCCCCCGATCATTGGTTACTCGCCCGATCACTTTCAGTTCTACTCCCAGAGGAACCGGTTTTTTGTATTTAACCTGTAAATCAACGGTCACCCCAAAGGTGTTTTGATCGTAATGGGCCATGATTGCCCGGCCAATAACCTCATCGAGCAACGCAGCAGAAACGCCACCATGGGCGATCCCCGGGTAGCTCTGATGCTCTTCTTGTGGCGTGAAGAGGGCGATAACTTCATTGTCCTCGGTTTCAAAAAATCGAGTTTTTAAGCCGAACTGGTTTTCGGTGCCACAAACCAGGCAATGTTTGGAAATATGCTGAGAATTTTTAATTTTGTGGTTCATTGGTGCCCCCGTAAGTATTTTTTTACGACAGGATCTGCAACAGTTTCAGCCCATCATAAAACAGTTTGCCTGCCAGAATGATCAGAGATAAACCAAGAAAACGAATAATAGCGCGGTAACTGTTTCCTGTCAGGAAGAATCTGGATTTGCCGGTCAGCACCGCCAAAACAATTTTGGCACCGACCAGGCAACAATAAAAACCGCTGATAAAAGCAACTCCGGCCAGCGGATGTTTGTTCATGGCAGTAGTCATGGTTGGCGCACCAACTGTGAGCCAGAACAGGTAGGGATGCGGACTCAAGCAATTGGTCAGAATCCCCTTGCGCAATGAGTTCGGCTTTGCCCCCTGAAGATTAAGATCGACACCCTGAGTTTTTAAACTCTGATAGCCGAGTTGTAGCAGAAAAAGACCGCCGCCCAGCGAAATAACCCCGAGCAGTGCTTGAAAATTGGATAGTTTTGCCAGGATGAACAGTGTTATCAGAATAATTGGCAGATCGGTCACTATCGGTGCCAGAGCCACTTTAATCCCGGCACGGATATTATGCTGCAGCGTCTCGGAAATTACCAAAGCAAGTAATGGACCAGGAGAAAACCCGGCCGATAGGCCAAGGATGACTCCGATGATGAGGAAGTTGATCATATCCTTTTCACTACCATGGAAACATTGGAGGGGCTAGGATAGCCTCCTGGATCAAAAAAAGGGATGAAACCTCAGAAGTTGAGAAAGACAGCCTTAATCTCTGGCGGGATGGCCACCGGCTTTTTGATTTTAGGGTCATAGCTAACCATCACCGTGTTTGCTTGAGCAAAAATCTTTCCGGCGCCATCGTGCATCTGGTAACTGAAATTAAAACTGGAATGTCTGACTTGATCTATATGGATAGTAATCTGTAATGGATCGTTCAGCTCAATCGGCAGACGATAGTCACATTCGGCACGTACAACCAGAAACATCAGATTACTGTCCAGAAAGGCACCGAAGTGTTGTTGAAATAATTTGACCCGAGCCGTTTCAAGATAGGTGAAAAACAGAGCATTATTGACATGCCCGTAAGCATCCAGATCGGAAAAACGGATTTCAATCGGGGTGGTAAATTTCAAGTCTGCCATAGTTAGCTAACTTCCGGGATGTTGCCCTGCAAAATATCAGAAATTCGTGAGCGGTAACCGACAATTTCTTTGCGCAAGGATGCAAGATTGGCAATCTTCTGATCCACCTTGCCGATATGACCATCGAGGATTTCCAGCAGTTTTGGCGTAATCGTGCCGAAGGATTGTTGGTTGATATCAAAATTTTCTGCCAACTCCTGCATCTCTTTCAACGAAATTCCCAACTCTTTCAATTTTAGGATAAACTTCAAACGCAGGATATCGTCTCGATTGTAAGTTCGGGTGCCACCACCTAATCGCTCGGTCGCTCCCATGAGGCCGATCTCTTCGTAATAGCGTATGGTTCTGGTGGTAATTCCAAGGGTTTTTGCCAGTTCGCCAATTTGAACTGATTTTTCTATTGCTGTCGGCATAGTGGGTAACCTTTACGTAATGTTTCAATACAAATATCACTCTTGGTTCTGTCCTGTCAATAATCATATAACTCTTTGCATAGAAAGAGTATTTTGATTTATTGCAAAACCCGTAAAATATTGTTATATTTTATCTTGACCTTTACGTAAACTATATGTAAAAAGAAATTCTTGAATCTTTTTACTCTCAGCGCAAGTGAGATAATCATGGAATACACCCGCGAAATCTATTGGAATGTTGGTCATGGCGCAGCCACTCTGGTGCCGATGTACCTGCTCAGCCTTGCGGCTGTCGCAATCCTTGTCACTGTATTTTTGCAGCGGATCAAAGTGTATAAACAAGGTCAAACCCTAAACCGCACAGATCAGCTGCCGCTACGGGTGACAGCGATGATCAAGAACGTTCTGTTGCAGAGCAAGGTTCTCAACGTGCGTGGTCCGGGAGTGGCTCATGCGCTGTTTTTCTGGGGTTTCTTTGTGCTGTTTCTCGGTACCTGTCTGATCGTGCTCCAGGCTGACTTTACCGATCTGTTTTTCGGCGTCAAGTTCCTCAAGGGATCATTCTACCTGTTCTTTTCTCTCATTCTTGATATTGCCGGACTGATCTCCATCATCATGCTGATTGGCTTGCTGGTCCGCCGCTACATTGTCCGTCCCGCCGGGCTGGACAATAAAATAGACGACATCATCATGCATGGTCTGCTACTGGCTATCTTGATCACTGGATTTGTGATTGAAGGTGCCCGAATGGCCGTCACCGAAATGGGGACTCCGCTGGCAGCCTGGTCTCCCGTTGGTCTGTGGGTCGCAAAAGCTCTTTCCAGTATGGGCGAGCCCGCTGTCCGCGGATTGCACAGTAATCTCTGGTGGCTGCATCTGCTCATGGTGATTATCTTTATCGCCATCATCCCTTTCACTAAACTGCGCCATATCTTTACCACCAGCGCCAATTATTTATTTACCGACCTTGGCCCCAAAGGATTGCTTCTGACGATCGACATGGAAGATGAAGACGCCGAAAGTTTTGGTGCGGCAAAAATCACCGATATGACCTGGAAGGATATCTTTGATGCCGATGCCTGTACCAGTTGCAAGCGCTGTCAGGATCGCTGTCCCGCCTGGGTGACCGATAAACCACTCTCGCCGATGAAACTGGTACAGCAGCTTGGTGACATTGCATTTAACGACCCCTCCGCGAGTTTACTGGAAACGATTGAAAAAGATGTCCTCTGGGCCTGTACTACCTGCCGTGCTTGTCAGGAAATTTGTCCTGCGAACATCGAGCATGTCAACAAGATCATTGAAATGCGCCGCAATCTGGTGCTGATGGAAGGGGAGTTCCCCGGCGAAGAAGTCATGACAGCGATGGAAAACACCGAAGTCAATGGCAACCCCTTTGGCCTCGCATTTGCCAGCCGTGGTGATTGGGCCGAAGGCCTCCCGGTCGTGACCCTGGGACAGAGCAGTGATGTTGATATCCTCTACTTTGTCGGCTGTTATGCTTCTTTTGATAAACGCAATCAAGCCATCGCCAAAGCCTTCATCCAACTCTGTGATGCGGCAGGGGTGAAAGTCGGCATTCTTGGAAAAGAAGAAAAATGTTGTGGTGAGCCGATGCGCAAAATGGGGAATGAGTATCTCTACCAGATGTTGGTAAGCGAAATGATCGAACAGATTAAAGGCTATGGAATTACCCAGATTGTCACGACCTGCCCGCACTGCTTTAACACTCTGAACAAAGATTATCGCGACCTGGGTCTGGAGGTGGAAGTCAGCCACTATACCGACTATCTCGCTGCACTGCTGGAGCAGGGACAACTAAAACTGACCCCGCAAAGTTTTGACTGTACTTACCACGATTCCTGCTATCTGGGCCGCTATAACGATATTTATCAGGCTCCTCGTGCCCTGTTGGCTGCCGCAGGAGCTAACCTGACCGAGATGGAAAAACACGGCGCCGAATCCTTCTGCTGCAGTGCCGGGGGTGGTCGCATTCTCGCCGATGAAAAGATTGGCTCCCGGATCAGTGAAAAACGTGCGCAGATGGCTGCGGAAACCGGGGCACCGACACTGATCTCCAACTGCCCCTTCTGTTTGACCATGTTTGAAGATGGTATCAAGGGTGCAGAATTGGATGAAAAGTTGAAACCTAAGGATCTTGCTGAAATTCTAGTTGAACGGCTTGCTGAATAATTGGGGACTGAATTTACATTCTGTCTCCCAATTGTCCGGGGACAAACCTAAGGTCAGTCCCCTAATAGTTAGAAGAGTGAAAGGACTGATTTTATTTTCCTCGTCTGTTAAACCGGGGACAGAATGATTTTCGCAAAAAGCTTCGAAAAAAATTCAGTCCCCTGAGCACATCGGGAAAATTCAATCTGTCTCCCGGTTTTCTAGTTGAATAAATTGCCAAAGGAGAATAGCGATGAAAATACTTGTTTGCATTAAACAGGTTCCAGACATGGAATCAAAGTTCAAGGTTAATGCCGCCGGAAACTGGTACGAAGAAACCGACCTCGCCTGGCGGATGAATGAGTACGATGAATATGCCGTGGAACAGGCTGTTCAGCTAAAACAACAAGTTGGCGAAGCCGATCTGACAGTGCTTTGTATCGGCTCTGACCGGGTCAAGGAAACAATGAAGAAAGCGTTGGCCATGGGATGTGATCGGGGTGTCCATATTCTTGATACTGAAAGTCATCTGAAAGATCCCTATGCCATTGCTTTCCTGATTGCCGGATATGCCAAGGACAAAGGTTTTGACCTGATTTTTACCGGCATGCAGTCACAGGATCGTGGCAGTGCTCAGGTTGGAGTTCTGATCGCAGAAATGCTTGGAATTCCCAGTTTGACCACACTGGTTGAATTCAGTTACGCCGATGGCGCGATCAACGCCAAGCGGGAACTGGAAGGGGGGATCAAGGCTAAAGTCAGTTGTGCAACCCCAGCTCTGGTCACCTGTCAACTTGGCTTGAACACTCCGCGCTATCCAACTCTGCCAAATATTATGAAGGCCAAAAAGAAAGAACTGATTTCAACCCCGGTTGCTGATCTCAATCCAGAAGTCTCCTTGCTGGAGGTCTTGCAAGTGGCTCCACCAGAGAAAAAAGGTGGCGGGTTGATTCTTGAAGGTGATCCTGCCGATTTGGCAGATCAGCTGATCAAAATTCTGAAAGAAAAAACCACGGCACTAGCTTAGTGTCCTGTCTGGCGTCAACAGTTGCCGTCGGACAGGACACTTGGGAGGAAAACATGAAAACATTACTTGTTGCAGAATATAGAGATGGCAAACTCCTTGGCACCAGCAGTGAATTGATTAACTTTGCGACCCAGATGGGTGCGGAAAGTGCGATGTTCCTGGTTGGTTCCGAAAGCGTTCTGCCAAATTATGCCGGTAAGCTCTATCTGGCAGATATCGGACAGGCGGGTGAATTTAACCCGAGCCTGCATAAACAATTACTCTTGGATGTGATCGCAAAAGAGCAACCGCAGCTGGTTGTTCTGCCCCATTCGTCCTACGGTTGGGATCTGGCACCCCGGATTGCTTTTGCTCTAAAAGCAGCTCAGATTTCAGAAGTTGTCGAAATCAAGGATGGCAACATGGTTGTACCTTCCTGCAACTCCAAATTGCGGCGTCAGGTGAAAGCAACCACGAATATAACTGTCGTGACCCTGCAAGGCGGTGCTTTCACTCCCGTTGACGATCCGAGTGGAACTCCTGAGGTGATTAAGGTTGAAGTCACTGCTGGTGGAGATATCCAGTTCAGCGGCTACGAAGCAGCAGAGGCAGGCGGAGTCGATTTATCCAAAGCGGAGATTATCGTCAGTGCTGGCCGCGGTATCGGCAAGCCGGAGAATCTGGCTATCATTGAAAATCTGGCCAAAGCGCTTAAAGGTGAATATGGCGCCAGCCGCCCGGTGGTTGATGCTGAATGGGCTGATCAAAGCCGTCAGGTTGGAACCACTGGACAAACGGTGACACCGAAACTCTATGTCGCTTGCGGTATCTCAGGGGCAATCCAGCATCTGGCTGGCATGAAGAAATCAGAATTTGTCCTTGCGATCAATACCGATAAAGACGCGCCGATTGGAGAGATTGCCGATGTTCTGGCAGTTGCTGATTTGAAACAACTGATTCCCATTTTGACCGAGAAATTAAACGCACTGTAAGGGGATGGCTATGGTTGAACAAATATTTTCTGAAATCCCCCAAAACTACAAGCCAGAAACGCTAAGCGATCCAGTATCGATTTACTTTTCCATCGATGCGGTGAAAAAAACTGTTCAGCTGACTTCCGCAGGTTGTCAGGTTGATAATGGTCGGGCTGTCGAGAATGCTGATTGCGTTTGTAAAACCAGTGCCGAGTTCTTTTTGAAAGTGTGGAACGAAGG
>JAQIBX010000009.1 GCA_027858895.1 Desulfuromusa sp.
CCTTTGCTTACACCGGTTTTTTTCTTCAGCAGAAAAGAGAATAGTTTTTCCAAACCACTTGACTGGAGTGCAGGAGCGTTGTCGGTATCAGGATCAAGATTACGAAAATAGATCGACCGACCGGTTAATTGCGCCAGCTGGTTGAGAATAAAACTGTCGGTGACGCGAAGGCGTCCATCAATAAAGCGTGGCTTCTCTTTCAGTGGATAATATTCGTCCGCTATTTTCAGAAAACCACTTGCCGGGGAAATTTCTGCCCAACCATGGTTTGTACGAATCAGGAAACTATGGCTGATTGAATTCCAATGGCCGGTCAGACCGACAACATCCAACGCATCTTCAATAGCAATATAGGGGATTCCATCTTGCTGATAAACATCCTCCAGCCGCACTGGATCCTTGCCACGCAGAGCAATATCAACTGCAGCGAACGCAGAATGCAATGGTAACAATAAGCAGAATAAAATTAGAAAAAAATGCATAATAACTCCCTGAAAAGCTGGATGTTTATAGCCTGGCCTTCAGTGCTCTGTCAATCGACGGGACTCTGCAGAATTTTCTCAGACAAGCGATTCGCCGACTGGTTGTTTTAAGTTAAGAGCCTGGAACATCCGTTCGGTAAGCATTTGTTCCAAGTCCTGCTGCGATTTATCATCCTCAGCGATGCTGCGAATCTGACCACCTGCAATCATCCCATGGCCGCCAGCCGTTCCAATCCCTGCAACCATTTTCTGAATAAGCAATCCAAGCTTTGCTTCTGGATTCAATGAGCGCATCGACAAAATTTGAGTGCCGTTAAACCAGCCCATTCCCAGGACATAATGGACCCCTTGTTGGCGTAACAGAAAGTCTGCCAATTCAGCGACAAGATCTGGATTATCGACCATGTGTAAATTAAAAATGAGAATTTCACCATAAACCTGTGCATTGTCAATTGCGGTACGAAATGTGGAAAAATAATTACGAGGAACCTGTGGATGGATAATATCGTAAAGAATCTGATTATTTGAAATAGGCAGCAGTTTCAAATAGGCCTCACGATCGGCCTTTGACCACTCACGCCCAAGATCCTGAGTTTCTGATTTGATCGCATAGAACAGGCTGGTCGCAAGTTTTGTATTAATCGATACCTTCTGACTGTTCAGATATTCATAAAGAATGGTTGCTGAAGCACCATAGTTCTCACGAACATCGACCCAGAAGATGTCTGTCAATTCTTTTTTGGGCGGATGATGGTCAATGACCAGATGAACCTGGTGCCCTGCAGGTAAAGAATTATTTCCCGCGCCCGGTTGGGTATCAACCATACAGATCACGGCAAATTGATTCAGGTTAAGCCCACAGATGGGCACCAGAGATATTTCCAGGAGTTCAACCATCTTACGATTCTCGCTCCGCCCAATAACGCCACCGTAAGCCAGCACCGCATCCTGTCCGGTTTTTATCAGAATCAGGTGGCGCAATGCCACAGCAGCAGCGATAGAATCAGGATCAGGATTGTCGTGACAGATAATCAGAATTTTACCTCGGCCACGCAACCAATCGATCATACTGCTAATCGCACCAGCCTCAGGGTATAAACAATCTATCTGTTCTGGAACAGATTTAATCTTATCCATCATCAATCCCTTCCTGAATTGCAGAAGATATCATTTCAACTGCTTACTCCGGGTTTTCAGCCCCGATGTCGCCAATAATCAGTTTCTTTCGCACAACATCACCCGATCTCCTGCAAACGTTTTTTTATCCGTCGCAATAGCAAACTATTGGTCACCACCGAGACGCTGGAAAAGGCCATCGCCAATCCAGCGAATTCCGGTTTGAGATAGAGACCGAACAAAGGATAAAACAAACCCGCAGCCAGCGAAATACCGAGGAGATTGTAGAAAAAAGCCCAGAACAAATTTTGCTTGATCTTTCTCAGCGTCTGCTGACCCAATTTTATGCACCGCTCAATATCAAACAGGTCACCGCTGACCAGAATCAGATCTCCGGTTTCTTTAGCCACATCGGTTCCGCTACCAATTGCGATCCCAACATCGGCCTGGGCAAGCGCCGAAGCATCATTGATGCCATCGCCGACCATACCAACCAGTTCCTTTTGCTGTTGGTATTTTTTAACGACCTGCAGCTTCTGTGCTGGAAGAACTTCCGCCTCAATTTCAGTCAGTCCAATCATTTCAGCAACGCTCTCAGCAACGGCGCGACGATCTCCTGTCACCAGAACAGGAGCAATCCCCATCTCTCGCAACCGCTGAATCACAATGGTCGCAGCTGGTTTTATACTGTCAGATAAGGCAATAACGCCCTTCAATTTAACATCGATGGCAATAAAAATCAGTGATTTCCCTGCCTCAATCTGAGATTCGGAAATATCTGTAGCAGCGGACATGTCGACGGTTCTTTTATCCAGCAACCTTCGGCTGCCACACAATACCGATTTTCCGGCAATGATTCCAGCTAATCCATGTCCAGCAATCTCCTCAAAATCCGTCGCTTCAGCGAGATCAATATTACGTTTTTGTGACTCGACAACTATTGCACGCGTCAGCGGATACCAACCAATAAAAGTCAGCAGAGACAGGGTGATAACAACAGGAACAAACATATTTGAAATTCGATCAACAAGCCGCTGAATCGGAGGCTTATCACCCTGGGCCGACTCAACAAGCCGTACAATCTAAGCCAGGACGGCATCTTCACCAACATGGGTCGCCTTGATGATTAAACGCCGGATCGAACCCAGCTGCAAGAAGAGCTGCCGAAATCATTGCAACAGTAACAGGACTCTCCGAGACCGGCTGGATTGTCGCTTCAACAGCATCTAACGAAACCAGGACCTCAGCAACCTGGAGGAAAGCCTCAATGATCCCGGTGACCTTGGCGACACATTTCTGGCATTTCATACCAAACACTGGAAGATTTATATTCATATTTATATTCATCACATGCGTATAATATTTGGCCCTTCAGCTAATAGTTCCAACCCGTCAAGGATCCCCCACGGTGAGCTTTCAACGGCA
>JAQIBX010000046.1 GCA_027858895.1 Desulfuromusa sp.
CTGTACCTGGAGAAAGCCCAGGTCGATGAATTTGACTACAAAATCCGATAATTTACTGGTTGAGTCCACGATGTCCTGGCACTAAAAAGTGTCTACGATGTGGTGGCACTCAACAATTAACTGCTCTGCCACACTGTAAATAAAGGCTTAGCCAATATTTTTTGTTCTCTTTTTTGGCTTCAGGGATATTGTCCCAATCTGAAATTTTTACCATCAGATCGTAGGCAACGCGTTCTTTGGAGTCAGACTGTATTTCTACCGGCCCTTTAATTTTTACATCATCTGCCATTGTTTGCTCCTTCTGGTTGTGGGTTTTGGGGTTACAAATATTTCGCTTCCAGCTTTTTTGCTTTAGCTAAAATCTGGTCGTAAAGCTCGACATTGTCATTGATAGGTTTTTTCAGTTTTTTTACTTCAAGAATCTGTTTGGGGCGGAAGGTTGTATCTTTGTCCCAATCAATATAGGGAGCACCGTTGCCGCGAAAGACTTTTGGAAGGCTGGCTTCAATTTTGACATAAGGTTTTTTAGTGGTCGTTTCGATTTGAGCACCATCAAACTGAACGATATCGGAACTCAGAGTTTTACCTTTTTTATAAATAACCAGGTATTGGCCGTCGATATCGCAGATTTTCTCCCATTTTTTTAGTTCGTCAACCAGTGCATCGCCGTACTCTTCGCGTTCTTCCTGTTCGTAGATTGCGTTCCGTTTGGCGATGTTGGTATCCATTATTGTTTTTAGCTGGGGTTTTTGCAGGGCCTCTTCGATCATCTGCTTGACATAGTAATAGCCCATTCCTGGCTCGATGGTTAGTCCGAGGAGCTTGCAGTCACTATATTGGCTTCTGCTTGGTGGGTACTGCTTTTTAGGTTTGGCTGGTTCAGGATGGGAAAACAACTTTTTTAGAAAGCTGACCATTTTGACCCCCTCTGCCGCAGAGTTTTTAAGATGATGGTGTTTGTTAGTTCAGTTTTAGCGCTTGAGCTTGTGTTTTTATAATATTGAGGCTTTCCTTGAGGACACTTTTACATTTTGGCATTTGCATGTAGCGCCGGGCATCTCTGCCGCTTGAAAACTGGTTGAGAGAGTTGCTTTTTGCAGCCTCATTTACAGCGCAAAAACAGACGCTTGTCGCCATTGTATCGAAAAGTGGTGAGATAGAAATTAATTCGTTGTGTAGTTGATTTTGATTCTGATGCTTTTCCAGCCCTTTTTTCTCATAAGCTTTGATTTGTGGATATACGATAGCTTCCCGGCAGGTTTGAACGGCTTTGTAGAAATTGAAATAATCCCAACCAGGCTGGTATTCGGCGGCAAATGAGACAGTGAAAGATTGGCAAAGCAAAACGATTAGTAAGGTGATGATGCGTAGCATGTTCCCCCCTGATGTGTGGCTGGTTTGATGGCAGATACAACCAAACTAAAGCACAAGAAGGGAAAGTTCAAGAAAAGGCTCGTTGTTGACAAATGGATTTAAGATGATTTATTGTGACCAGTCTTAATCTAGAATGTTTTAATAATTCAAAGAATCTAAATTACTTCTGTTATACTGTCGATATCTTATTTAGTTGTTTGAAAAATAGAATTAATGGGGGGAGTGCCCTTTGTCCAACATGGGCATTATTTTTTTAATATGAAGCTAGAGATTCCTTACGTAGAAAAAATAGTTCCTGATGCATATCACGGGACAACTGCTGTAAGTGCCCACCAGATTCTTAAATCAGGGAAGTTTAAGGTTAGTAATAGATCGGATGATTGGCTTGGAAGTGGAGTGTATTTTTTTGAATCTTCACTACGCTTTGCTCAAAGACAGGGAAAAAAAATAGCAAGCGGCAATAGTATCGGCGTTATTTGTGCTACAATAAATTTAGGAAGGTGTTTAAATTTAAACGATCTTAACCATGCTGAGGCTGTGAAAGCGACAAAAAAAGAGCTTTTAAAAAATGGGGTCAAAGAGGTTACGGACGCTTTGGCAATTAATGCAGTTGCTCACATCTCGAAAGCTGAGGTTGTGAGGGGTAGTTTTGTATGGGATGGGTTTGGTCGGATAAGCAGGAGGCTCCCTCTGGCACATCCAATATTTATTTGTGTAAGAGTTCAGAAAAACATACTAAGCATGAACTTATATTATGAGGGTGAATATAATGAAAAACAAATGGTCTGAAAGCGTACCTACTATGGTTGAATCTTTTTTTAAGGAGGCAACGGAGCAGGATATTGCAAAACTTCTTACTGAAATTGACTACGATTTTTACAAAACTGTCAAAACACCCGTACTTGATTTTATTGAGAACAATTTCTTTGGAAATGATACTTTTATTTTGGATATTGACCAGTCTTTAGCCGGTAGGCCTGTGCCAAGCTTTGGCAAAATTAAAATTCAACAGTGGACTCTCTTTAGCCCCACGGCTGCAGATGATGAAGTTAATTATTTAATGGCTGCCTGATATTATGGAAAACAACGATTCTATTACGAGTTTTGGTTATCATCCAATTCAGCTTAACAATATTTTTGTGAGGGAGCTTCACATTGTTGCCAATAACCCTCCTGATGAAGAGGTTGGTGTTGCCGGTGATAAGATTGCTTTTCTTACGGGTCATACAGAGTATGACCAGGAAGATCAGGAAATTAGTGTTTCTGCAAAAATTGAATGTGGATTTGAGGAAGAAAATGATCAGCCATATTCTATAAGAATTGCGATTGTTGGTTCATTCCATGTGGATGAAGATAAATTTGATGTTAAGGATTTAGAGGATTGGGCAAGAAGGAATGCGCCGCTGATACTGTTCCCTTATCTGCGAGAGCATGCCTATGCGTTAACTTCAAGGTGCGGTTTCAAACCTCTCATTTTGCCGCTAATGGAAGTACCAACTTTCCGTAAACCTCGGAAAGAAAATCAAGAATAATCTCAATCAAGAATTCAAAGAAATAATTTATAGATAAAGGCACTCGGTTGGGTGCCTTTTTTTATGCTCAGGAGTTCGGAGTTCGGGGGACAGTTTATTGAACTCTCCCATTTTCCCACCCCCACAATCCATTTATAACGACTCAATGCAAAAATTTCTGCCAGATCGCACAGGCTGATTTTCCAGCGGTTGTAACCTTCCTGCGACATCGTCAATGACGATATGACCCGTTGTACGTATATCAACTTTTTGAAAGCTGTATTTCAACATCCATACTTTTATGGAGAACGCGTACTATCTCGATTTTCTGATCAGCTCTTTTGCGATAGAAGATCATATGGCTTTCCGCCGGGAATTTGTAGTATCCGGCCTTGATTTCATTGCAAGCCATTCCCATGGCGGGATTGTTTGCAAGTTGGCAAAAGTTACTATCCAGTATTTTCAGATAATTGTTTCTCTGCTCACGGTTCCAGCGACTTTGTGTAAAACGAGCAATATTCTTCAGGTCGCCTTTGGCTGCTTCTGTGAGGGTAAGGCTTGCCATTATTTCAAATCTTCGGCATCAAGTTCCTGTATTAACCCCTCAAGCGAGTAATTTGTAGATCCACTTTCTTCCCCTTCGGAAAGAGCCCTGCGCAGCAGGCTTAACTTCGTTTCCCGTTCCTCTAGCAGCCTTAGACCGGCACGTATTGTCTCACTCACAGCGCCATTCGTGGGTGTCCTTGTAATCTTTACTCATTACGGAAATCATGGGATTCCAATATTGCCCTGAGGTTGGTTTTTTGATTGGTGATGCCGATTTTTTTCTGATATTGCCCCGATGCTTGTCGACCGTCTGTGGCGACAGAATCAGTCGTCCGGCAATCTCTTTCGATGTCATCTCCTGTTTCAGCAGGTTTGCGATCCGTATTTCAGCGGGAGAAAGCTTCAGGTTCATGGCAACTGAGGTGCGTACAAACGGGGAAATGATATTGTTGAGAGATGCTTCAATGATTTTCAAATAATTCTTTTGGCTACTGTCAAGAGCGGTTTTCTTGAGTTTTTCCAGATACGGATTGACCATGCCCAGCAGATTCGTCGACACTTTTTCTTCAAAATCTCTTTTGTCCTGCTCGGCTTCCCTTACCATCACTCTGAGAGCGATGTTTGTTTCTTTCAGTAACCCCTGACTTGTTTTCAGATCGCATTGTTTGTTCAACAGACTTTTTTGTATGCTTTTATGCTCCGAAATGTCGCGAAAGAAAGATTGAAAGTGACCGTTTGACAGCTTTTTGCAGCTGATCTCAATGTCGATAATTTTGCCATCTTTCGTTCTTATTTTTCGCTCGTACTGAGTTGCTTTGCCATTTTTCAACAGGTCATATTTCAACGGTTGTCCGCTGAGTTTGTTAGTAGGGAACAGGCAGACAATGTTCTGCCCGATCAGTTCGTTCTGCGGGTAGCCGCTCAACTGTATTGCACTTTGATTAATCTGCAGGATTTTTCCTTCCGCATCGCTAATGAATATTGCGGTATCGCAAAGATTTACAATTTGATCAAGGGACACTAATTTACCTGCAAATTGACTCAGGGACTCGCACAGGAAATCAAGATGAGTTGGATTTGATTGTAAAATAAAAGTCGCAATATTGGCCAGAAATCGAAGTGTTAACTCGAATATGTCTTTATTGATAACAGGTAATCCAGCCAGGCTTTCTAAATATTCTTTTTCCGGGTAAGCATATTTTTTTGCCTGTGCTCTGAATGTTTCTCTATCCGGTGGTGCGAACAGCACCTGCCCCACAACCAGATCGGCAATGCGTTGTCCACTGATGATGATAGGGGTACCACCGACCATAAGGTTTTTGTTGCATTGATACGTAGCAACCTCACCTGAACTATGAACATGGGATGCTAGTATTCTGTAGTTTTCTTTGCAGTCTTTTTCGAAGTCAGGAGAAGATTGGTGAAATTTCAGACAGCAGTTCCGCCAGCCTGCTTGGAAGAGGATATCCTGTGACTCATGGTCAACCAGGGTTGTTGCGAAACCGGTTGCCATAGAAAAACTTTGAAGAAGTGTTCTCAGGGGGGCTAAATTATAGAAATTCTTGGATAATGACTGATGCATAAATCCTGTTCCATTCTTTTAAATCAGATTATCCCCCCCCCTCAAGTGATGTCTTGTCCTTAGCTCCGCATACCTATGTGTCTGGTTGATGAGAAATGTTAGGATAATACTAGTAAATAACCGCAGTTTACGCAACAAGATAGTCTGCTCAACCATTTTCCGGTGGAACACTTCAAGATATAGCGGAAAATTGCTATCTGTGTGGTTATTCTTTATGCCACTTCAGTTTGATCCACATCGCTCATGACTTCTTTATCCAGGCTGATCAGAGACTCGATATTCAGGAGGATTTTGACGTTCTTGCCGATTTTTCCCATACCTTCAATATAGCTGCATTCAACACCGTGTTTTGGTGCTGGTTCAATCTGTTCGGCAGAAATTTCAACAACTTCCTTGACCCGATCAACCACCAGGCCCGTCGTCAGTTTGTTAACATCAACAACGATGACGCAGGTTCGTTCGTCATAGTCACGATAAGGCAAGCCGAAGCGGAGTCGGATATCCATCACGGGGATAACCCGACCACGCAGGTTGATGACGCCCTTGATACAATCGGGCATATCCGGAACGTTGGTAATCTTCTGAATACCGATGATTTCGGTCACATAGTTAATGGCAATTCCATAATCTTCACCGTGCAGATGGAAGGTCAGATAGAGATCGCGCTGAGAATCTTCAACCTGCTGAACATCCACAGAATCAATTGCAAGTGCTGCATTTGTCATTAGTGTGACTCCTTCTAATAGCCATTAAGCCGTCGGGATACCCTAATACTTTCCAAACTCACCATCGTCTAAGGCTATTTGTTGTTGCGATTCTGCCGGAGTCTCTCTCTGCTGGAGCTCAACCCCTTTCCAGCTCGGACTGTCTGACTTTACTAGATGCGGACGAACATTCCCGACATTCTTTGAATTAATACTGCTTTGGCTCCGCCCTGGGCCTATCTGTTTCAACGTAAAGCGCTGCAACATGTGGCGTAGTTGGGCGGCTTGTGCCGACATTTCTTCAGCAGCGGCAGCACTCTCTTCAGCACTGGCTGTATTCTGCTGGGTCACGGTATCAATCTGGGAAACTCCCTGATTAATCTCGGCGACTCCTTGTGCCTGTTCATGACTGGCAGCGGCAATCTCGGCAACCAGATCGGTGACTTTACTGACACCAGTAACAATTTCTTGTAAAGCTTCAGCTGTTTGATTGGCAATGACACTCCCGTTTGCGGTTTTTGCGACCGATCCTTCAATCAGTTCAGCTGTTTCTGCAGCGGCTTTGGCACTGCGGGCAGCTAAGTTACGCACCTCTTCAGCGACCACGGCAAAGCCCTTGCCGTGTTGTCCGGCACGCGCGGCTTCGACAGCGGCATTCAGGGCGAGCAGGTTGGTCTGGAAGGCGATTTCATCAATCGTTTTGATGATTTTTGAGATATTCTGTCCTGCCTCGTTGATGTCGGTCATTGCTGAAACCATCTCTTGCATTTGTGCACTGCCATTTTCTGCAGCATGCTTGTTTTCTTCCGACAAGCCCCTTGCTGTTGCAGCATTTTCTGCGTTGACGGTCGTTTGAGATGAAGTTTCATTGAGGGAGGCGGAAATTTCTTCTAAAGAAGCTGCGGACTCTGTCGCCCCTTGAGAAAGGGATTGACTGGAATCTGCAATTTCGCCCGAAGCTGACGAAATCTCGTCCCCAGCGACCAGAATTTGACCCATGATGTCGTTCAGATCGCTGCCGAGCTTCTTGATTGCACCGCGCAATTCGTCCTGCTCGTCTCGCGGGATGACATCGAAGGTCAGATCACCGGCAGCCAGCTTCTGCAGGGAATCAACCATTTCGTTCTGCAGGGAATCAGCAAAGCGATCCATCGACTCTGCCATCTGGCCAATCTCATCTTTTCGGTTTAACTGCAGTCGATTATTCAGATGACCCTTTTCCAGTTCTTCAAGTATACTAACCGTTTTACGCATCGGTCCGGTCAAAGAACGACTGATCATTATCGCTATGACAATACCCAGGAGCAAGGCGATGACACCGATGGAGAGGACCGTTGTGTTTTGGGTTTTAACCGCACTGGCACTTTTTTCAGAGAGAACCTCTCCATTGGTTGAGACTTGTTCTCTTATCTGTTCAAACTGCTTCTGTACTTTTTGAAGGTTAGGTTCGGTCTCAGTGATGAAAATCTGCTTCGCCTGCTGCTGTCCTTTGAGGGCAGCTGTGGCCACTTGTCCGGCGTTATGGACTAACTGACCTACTTTTTCCAATGTTGAGACTGCCTCTGTGGAAAAATAGGCTGCCGCTCCAGTAGAATCTCCGGCATGGAGAAGTTTGTTGATCTTTTCCCCATGTTTATGCAGTTGTTCGTGAGGGGCTTTGAGTGCTTCTAATACTTTGGCCAGCTCAGGGTTTGCAGCGGCAGCCTTGTTACCCTCTTCCCCATAAAGGAATTTTCCAAGTGAGCATTTAGTGGGGTCTAATTGGATCTTTACCCCATTGTCTTTATTAATAATGGCCTCTTGAATGTTAACAGCCCACCGAGTGTGATCCAGTTCTTTCTCGGTCAAAAATTGGGGAAGATGCGGATCGGCAGCACGGTAAGCCCCTTTGATTTTCCTGGCTGAAGCGTGGAGCTTGGTATGAGGCTCTTCAATCGCCTGCAGGTTACTGCGCAGCTCCGGCAACATCTGCTCTGCATGTTGACGCCCCTCACCGTAATACCATTTGCCAAAGCGGCATTGACTATGATCCATCTGGACATCAAGTTCATTGACACTGTCGTCATTGAAGAATGTCGACACCTTTCCGGCCCAGTTCAGATGATCAATTTCCAGTTGCGCCAGCTCACTGTTGAGTTGATCACCCGCTGCAACCTTTTGACCACTTTTGACTGTATTTGATAGTCCATCCATCCCGACAAAAAGGACGATCAGCAGCAGGCCAAGAATGGTTCCTGAAAGCACCAGCATCTTTTTTCCGATTTTTAGATTGTCAAACATTGTTTTTTCCTTTCGTCTGGATAAGAGGAAAATATGGGGTCAAGTT
>JAQIBX010000080.1 GCA_027858895.1 Desulfuromusa sp.
AAACTGATAATTCTTGTTCTTGAATGCGCTGAATGCGGCTCGGTTATGAGAGAACCCGTAATAATCGAAAAGACCCGGTACTACGGCCAATTTTCGATAGACAGCAACCGCTTCATCCAATTTGCCCAGGCCGGCCTGGGCATCAGTAATCCGCATCTTACGCGGCACAAGCAAACTCTCCGGCCAATTAATATCAGCCTCTTGCAGATGTTCAAGTGCTACGTGATTCTGCCCGGTCGCCAAAGCGGTTTCTGCAAATAGAAAATGGATGAGCGGCAGTAAAGGATGATTCTCAGCAAGGTTCGGTAACATTTGCTGTAGGGTCAGCTGAGCAACTAAAGGCTGACCCTCGAGGGCTTGTCCATAAGCTGTCAAATATTCGACACGCGCCGGTTCGGATCCAGCTTGTCGCCGTAAGATATCGAGTCGTGCGATTCCCGCCGCTACAGCATCAGTCCGTAGTTGGGCTTCAGCCAGCAGCAAATCACGCAGGTAAATTTGTTGCGGATCCACAATACTCAAACCGGTTGCTGTCTGGATTAAACTGAGCAGCATGTGGTTGTCCGCATGTTGCTGCAACGCCCAAAGTGGACTTTGCTTATCCTTGATCAGAGCGGATAGCTGCGGCAGGGTAAAATTGATGGGAAGCTCTAATTTCCAATAAGTTCGGTAGTCGCGAAAGAACTTATCCCAATGACCTGTCCAGGGGGATTCCTGTTGCATCCGGGCAGCCCTTCTCCCAGCCTTACGCGGCGGCATATCAGAAATATTGAAAGCCACAGATGGTCGAACGCCCTCATCGGTATTCCAGTAAACATCCATGATCAGCCGAGGTGGGCTTTGCTGTGTTTCGGTGATGACCTGTTTCGGAATACGACGCAGCAGAACCGATACCATTAACTCCTGCTTCTTCTCCGCCAACAGAATTTTAACCACATTCTCGCCTTCCGGAAGGCTATGCAGCTCTGGGGACAGTTGAACATTGTTTAACAGCAGATCCACCCGTTGCCCGGAATCTTCCACAATAAACTTTGGCAAGGCCGAAAATTTGAAAATAATCCGCGTATAGCTGGGATTCTCCTGTTTCTGCATATCCAGCAGGGTGATCGGTTCCGCAGCTTGAACAGTCATTGTCACGCTCATAAAGAACAGCAACAAAAACAGCAAAAAGCCGATAATTTTTACAATCTGAATTGGATGTCGCATCCACGCCTCCGGTGGTTATTATTCATACCCGGAGATGTTCATAGGCGAGAACTGTGCCAAAAGCCTTCAGATCTACATAACCTATTGAAATTAAAATACTTATTGTACGAAGATCTCAGCCGGAGCTGGCTGATCAGATATGGGGATACAGAAAAAGACATGATTTTGACAAAATATAGGCGGGATCGAAAATTTACAGCGCAATTTTAGAATCTCAACTCGAAAAGATAAAAAGGCTAAATCAAGAATAGCCCGTCCAGGGTTCTTCGGTTTGGGGCAGGTGGCGTCGATACTTAAATGGGAAAATGTCCCTGGTTTTGCTTTGAATAGTAGTTTCGATATCAAAAGGCGCTATTGCTGGGGAGGTAAGCTTTGGACACAAAGCTATTTTGTTGAAACTATTGGAGATGCGACAGAAGATACTATTCGTAAATATGTGCAAAACCAAATGGTCGAATTAGATCGAAAAGAAGTCCACGGAAGTCAGTTAGGGCTCTGTTAAAACTCGGTTGCTTGCGGCCGAGTTTTTTATCTTGATAATCGACACTAAGGGGCTTGTTTTCCATGACGTTGGAAAACGCCATTTTGCCGAATTCCCGATAGGTATCATCGGAAACATGCAGGGAGTGAACAGACTGTCCAATAATTTCATCTGGATGGTCATAACCAAACAGTCTGCAAAAAGTCTGGTTGACTCTCAGGATGATACGTTGCGCATCAACAATCAGAACTCCAAGATGGGCATTATCAAACATCTGTTCGTGCCATTGAGCAGTGTTTGAAGGAGTGATACCTGATTTGCTCATATCCATTATTAGACCATCTTTCCACTTGGTAGGGAATGTCGAATATATTGAGGATACTTGATAAAAAAACCTTTAAGTTAACTGAATATGCCCGCGTCAATCAACCTGCTGAAGCAGCACATGACTATAAAATCACTACGATCTCCCGTTCAGAACAAATTATAATTTACGGGCTTCCCATTTGTTTTCCTGATATTTTTTTGACCAACCACAATAGAAATATTGAATAATTTAATTATAAATATCAAATCATTAATAAAAAATCAACAATTATGTTCTTTGCATTGTGAGCAGTGAGGTGTGTACTAAGGTGATTTTTTATTGAACCACATATCTGGTTTAAAAAAGGACGTATGTTCAATAGTTGTGTTATTAAAAATTCACGGCCGCCCCAAGAATCCTTTATGAAGCTTTTGAATCTCTTTTCAAAAAAATCTTGAGAATAATTAATTTTCTTGACTTACCTTGATTGGACTCGCATAATCAAAAAAAATAAATCTATCCGATAATAGCAAACCCAGGGCAACCTGGGGACGCAAAGCCACGGGTCCCATGCGGACAGCCGGGTTGCCGAAGAAAAGTTAAAAAGCCCCTCTTCGGCCAGAAGTGGGGCTTTTTTTTGCCGGGGAAGGCAGCCTCAATCAACAGTGGTATTCAATATGATGGGACACGAAGCTCAAGTCAAAACGCTGCTGGCAAGCCAGCCAATCTATAACGCGAAAAAAAATCTATTTGGATGCGAACTGCTGTTTCGTCATGAGTTGTTTGCCTCAGCAGACGCATACGGAGAAGACCTAGCGACGAGTGAAGTGCTGCTGAATTTATGTACCGGGATAACGCAACAAATTGATTTATTTGCTCGCAAAATATTTATCAATCTCTCCGAGGGATTATTGTTATCTGATGCTTTTTTACCACTGCCCCCTGAAAGTGTCGTGATTGAATTACCCGCTTCCATCTGTATCAGTGAAGCCCTGATCAACGGGATTAAAAAATGGAAAAACGCTGGTTTCAGCTTTGCCCTAGACGGTTTTGATTTCAATCCACGCTATCAGCCAATTTTAAATGATATCCAATACCTTAAGGTCGATGCCCTGAACGAGTCGATTGATGACGTTGCGTCAAAGATATCCCAGATGAGGAATGACTCCGTTATCTGGATTGCCGAACGAGTCGAGACCGAGGCACAATTTGTCCAATTCAAAAAACTGGGTTTCTCTCTTTTCCAGGGCTACTTTCTTGCTAAACCATTGGCCGTTCAGGGACAAACGGTACGAGGAAAAATTCACACCTCACTCACGACGATCAATACAGTGAGTCAACCCGACATAGAAATCGATGACATGGCACGAGTGGTCAGCCGAGACCCTAGCCTGGCGACGCAACTGCTTAAAATTGTCAACAGCCCGGTCTGTGCTCTACTGCGACCGATGAGCTCAATCAGAGACGCCATTGTTTATCTGGGTCTGATCCAGGTGCGTAAATGGATCATTATGATGTCGTTGCTCAATGAGACAACCAGCAGTACCGGCGCAATCCATCTCGTTTTAACCCGAGCAAAAGCCTGTGAAAACTACGTGGCAGCCACTCTTCACGTCAAATCAGACCAAGCGTTTTTGGTTGGATTGCTGTCAGGAGTTCATCTGCTGTTCGGTATTGATAATGCGTTATTTTTACAGCAGGTCTCGTTACAGCCGGAGATTGCAAAAGCAATTCTTGAAGAAGAGGGCCTACTGGGGGGAATTCTCAGTAAAATCAAACAGGTTGAATATGCCATACAGCAGCATTCAGCGAGAGGGATTAACCAGGATGCCCCTGAGTTTGCCGCTTACCATAGAGCCAGTGGCTGGGCGGAAGGTGTCTTGACGACAACAAGCACCAGCTAAAATGAAGGCCAGACCATGAACAATAGGAATAGATCGTAGAAGCTGATTCAGCTTCTCTTGGGACAGAGGTATTGCCTCTTTTTTACACGTAAAACTGAATAGGAGATTGAATATGGCAATTACAAACATGTGGGGTGATATTTACGATATGGCCGATATTCGTCCGCCTCATGAAATCGTCGAAGAACAGGGTAAACTTTTATCGGAAATGACGAAAGGATCATTGCAACTGAAAATTGAGCGCAAGCAAAGCAATACTGTATTCAATTACGATATCTATATCGAGCTAACGTCTACTAATTATAAGCAGCGTATTTTTCGCTTAACACACGATTTCAAACTTTATCCGGCAAATATTTATGATGAGCAGGGAACCAAAGAATACAAAAGCAAGGATCAGGACGAATTTGAAGACAATCTGGGGAAGGTTCTGTCTTCACCGGAGACGATGACAACGATCAGCGGTTTAATGGCTCAAGCTCGTTTGAGTGCTAACGACATCCTCGTCTAAAGAGCGCAACATCGATTCCTTCAGGATTGAGAATAGGACCCTATCGTGTCTAAAGCGGCTCAACAACTCATTGATATCGGCTCGGAACAGATTGGCGAATATGTCAATGATGGCTATAAACTGACTTTGAAGGCTTGTAATAATGGGCTGGAATGCCGTGCTGATATCACAGTCTATGACAAAAGAGATACTCTCACTCCAACGGAAATACTCACCATTTTGCGCAATCACAACATTATTGAATCAATCAACTTGGAACAGATTGCCGTCTTCTGTTCCGAAGCGGCGCAGGGAAGAAATCAGGACGATTTTCTTTTGGCAGCGGGGGTTGAACCCGTCCATGGAACGGACGGCTGGTTTGAACTGCTCGTCACCACTGGCAAAGAGCAGACCGATCTGACAGAGGATGATTCAGGTCGGGTCGATTTTAAATCGGTTCAGACATTTACCAATGTTGAACCCGGTCAGCAGATTGGCAACATTTGTCTACCGACGGACGGCAAGTCGGGCACGTCCATTACCGGTGAAATGCTTCCTCCGATTCCCGGCAAGCCGTGCAGGGTGATTGCCGGTAGTGGTGTCTACATCAGTGACGATGGCACTCAGATGATAGCCAAGCAATCTGGCAGGGCAGTCTTCGACAACAACGGTCTTTCCATTGCTGAGGAATTTATTGTCAAAGGGGATGTTGATCTGAGCATTGGTCACATCAGTTTCAACGGTTTTGTTGATATCAAAAGGGATGTTCTGGATGATTTCAATATCACAGCAACCAAGGGAATCAATGTCTCCGGTGCTGTTGGGGCTTGTCAGATCTATTCTGAAGGGCCCGTCAGTATTGGCTCCGTAGCAGGGCTGGGTAATGGCAGGATTATCTGCAAAGGAACTTTTCGGGCGCGATATCTAAACCAAGCGAATGTTGAGTGCTGGGGTGATATTCATATCGCCAATGAAGTGCGTAACTCCACTCTCAAGGCAACCGGCAGCATTTGTATCCCCAAGGGGTTAGTCACGGGCGGTGAACTTGTTGCCCTGGAAGGAATCGAAGCCAAGACAATTGGTTCCTGGGCCAGCAGTGGGACACATCTGACATCGGGTGTCTATTTTCCGGAAACGGATCGTCTGAACTTTCTTCGCGCACGAGTGAAATGCATTGCTGGACAGCTCAACGAGCTTGCTAGAACTCTAAATACTCTTAACAATAAAAATTTCGATACTTTACGTTCGGCGTTGCGTGAAGCTACGGAATTACGTATCGGAATTCTGACTCAAAGGCAGGTCAACTTAGAGTCGGAAAGGGAAGAATTTGCTGAGGAACTGCTCAAGTTCTCTCTGAGCGAACATCCAACATCCAACCCGAAAATCAATGTGTTGGGTGTTATCAGAGACAAAGTAACATTCACTCTTGGTGGAACCAGTGATGAAATACCGGCAGATCTCAATGGACCCGCATCGATTATTGAAAATACCGATCATGGTGGATTTCGTTACCTCACATATTCAGAACTTCATACGTCTGCAGAGGATACGGCGGCGATTCAAATGTGAACCTACAGAATTAAAAATACGGAAGAGTATTTGTTGATCCAAGCTCCATCTCAAAAACTGTCCCACTAGTAAACAGGGGCCAAATTTTACCCACTCAAATAGATTCTTTCCCCCCCACAAAGCAAAACACTTAAAGGGGAGCGATTGTCAAAACTCAGCAGTTGTGAAAGCTTTCGCCTCCCCCCAGCAAAAGCCTTCAATCCGTTTTCAAATGTCCTGTCAAATGGGGTTCCCCCCCAAAAAACTAGCCAATCGGCTCCTAATTCACTGACAAAGTCCCTTAGTTGCATATTCTTGTCTAAAGCGGCCACCGCTTCTTACTTGAAAATCGCCACCGATTCTGATAGCAACCGCCGCCCCTGTAATCTGGGCAGCGGTATGTCAAAACTTACTGTTTTGCGAATGGGCCGGGATGCCTCGGAATTCGCTTCCAAAAGGACAATCCCAATATTTGACAATCAAGATCTGTGCGGTTTGTCCTTAGATGAAGCAGGTCTCCTTTCAGCACTAGATGCAAAACTGCTCAACCATTTGGAATTAGGTTGAGCAGTTTTTGTATTACAGATCGTGAGTAATGGGGATAGGTATTATGTCCCCGAAATTAGTTGGAATTAATTTCCAGTGTGGGCGCTAATTTAACACGATGTCAAAGAGATGTCAGTCAAAGGGTGGAGATCGAATCGACCTTGTTTGATCGACAGGTCCATCAATGAAAATAACTTCGGGAGTCGCTCCATTCAATACGTTGAATGATTAGATTTGGTTCTTCCTATAGCTCTAGTTTCAACATTCTCAAGATGGTCGTGGAAATATTGACTGGTGAATCTTTTTAAAAAATTCTTGAGGATAAATTAATTTTCTTGACTTGGCTTGATTGGGCTAGTAAGGTTAAAAAAAATAAATCTATCCGACAATAGCAAACCCAAGGCAACTTGGGGACGCAAAGCCACGGGTCCCATGCGGACAGCCGGGTTGCCGAAGAAAAGTTAAAAAGCCCCTCTTCGGCCAGAAGTGGTGCTTTTTTTTTGCCGGGGAAGGCAGCCTCAATCAACAGTGGGATTCAATATGATGGGACACGAAGCTCAAG
>JAQIBX010000090.1 GCA_027858895.1 Desulfuromusa sp.
CCAAGCAGGGACAGGACAACCAGAATAAAAACCGCCTGCACCAGTGTAAAACCAGCTTTATTTTTTAAGATTGATACTGCTCTCATGGCACATTCACCACATGAACCTGATGCAAAAGAGTGATCGTCTCACCCGCTTCAGAGAGGGAAAGTTCTAAAGTGACCAATCCAGCTCTCTGGCTGGCACCTGGGTCATAACTAAACTGGCAGCCAGCAATATTCCGAGCGACAAGGTCTGCACCACCGGAAGGCGGCGTTGCTTGAGCTGCTGCAATCGCATAACTATCATAACGATTCAATACGCCCCCCTCACAAGCATAAGTAACAGGTTGATCGACAAGAAAAAAACGCTGATATGGAGATGAATTGGTAAAATCGTAACTGGGATTCAAATTGATATGCGTCGCTGTGCTGCCTGCCCCAACAACAGCCCGATTAGCAGACGCTGCTGCATAGGCATTTCCACTGATCCCCACAGATGAAGTATTATAGACAATCAGATGATGATTTTCTGTAGGAGCCTGGCTTAAGGTTCCTAAAACATCAAATCCGCTATCAGCTCCAGTAAAATCCAAGCTATCTCCCCCAGTCACAGGATCGGGATAACGCCGATAACGCCCACCGTCCACGGTATTCAACATTTCAAGATATTGTCCGGTTCCATCGATACGAATACTGTTAGGCAGGGCATGCCGGATATCGCGCTGCATTCGCCTCAAAGACATCTCAGCCTGATCAACCAACCGGGTCCGCCGCGACAGATCAATGTAACCCGTCACCGGTGCAACAATAAACTGTCCGCCGAGCGCAGCCAGAATCCCGACAATGACAATCACCACAATCATTTCGATCAAAGTGAAGCCGGATTCAGATGTCATTTGCCGCCCTGCGCCCATTCTTAACCTCAATAGTTCGCCCGATAACCGGTCAACGTTAAGTTTTCCCCACCCGGATCGATGACTGTCACATCTATTTTCAACCCGGAAACCTCAGCTCCCGATGGGCCATAATTTTGCGGAGCAACACTGATACTCACTGAATAATTTTCCAGACCGCTGATGGCACTGCCATTCTGGTCATGAGCACCGCTATCGGCCAGGCCATTATAATCATCAACATCATCGAACAGTGACCGACTGACTTCACCATCGGCATCAGGATCAGAATAATTTTTCAGGGTGATTTCTTCCATGTAGGCTTCGGCAATAGCTATCGCCTGATGCCGCAACACGGGATCAGCGGAATGCAGAGTCGTGTAATTGATGACAGACATGACACCAACCAGAGCAACCGAAATCACCACCATGGCGACGATTAACTCGATCAGGGTGAAACCCTTTTTATTGCGGAGATAACTAACCATTTATTGTGCGTCCACATAGCCGGTTTCGGCGATAACATCAAAACTGAGACTACCCCCGTCAATATTTACGGAGACATCACTATTACTCCGCCCCATAGCATCAAAATTAAAGATGCTGGGTACGGAAGTTAAAGTCACATTGGAAAAGTTGTTGGAAGTGATCGGATGGCCTGAAATTGTAGCAAAAGAACCGGTCGTACAATCTGTGGAGTGTTGTTGTAAAGCATAACTGTTACCAGACAGATCCACCCGCACCTCACAACCACTGGCCACCGCTAGTTTCTGCGCGTAGCGCACAGCCCCGGCAACTTCGTCGTAAGTCGCGCGATTTTGGTAGTCACTCACGTTGAAAAATTTTGGGAGGGCAACGGCCGCCAGAATCCCTAGAAGAAGAAGAATGACCACAAGTTCAATAAGGGTGAAACCGTTCTTATATTTTGTGATCCGCGCCATGTTTTTTCCCCATTATGATGCAGCATGAACAACGAATCCATACAAAAAACAATAAAATGATCGTGAAAATGATACTCATTAAAAAGAATAACGGTCTAAAAAGAAAGCGGAACCCTGAAGAAAGATTCCGCTTTTTAAACAGGTGCAGCGTGTCTAGTGGATCAGGATAAATGATAAAATATCAATCTATAGCGATCCCAGTAAAGGTTTTAGTTGATACTGTAAGAGTTGTAGGTGCGTCCTTTGTTATCGTGCATGCTGCTGGGGTTCCAACCACAAGAGCTAAGCTAGTAACCGTATAGTTTGCTGGCAATCCACCATCCATAAGGGTAGCGATGTCGTCACAGTTATCAACCTCAAAGCCTTTGGTAGAGTTAACCGTACGACCGGCATAATTAATTGCCATTGCAGATCCTGCAGCACCAACAACACCATCGAGTGCGGCTTGTTCAGCCTCAGTTTTCATATCAATAAACTTCGGCACCGCAACCGCAGCCAAAATCCCCAGAATAACAATGACAACAACCAGCTCAATCAGGGTAAAACCACTTTGATTTCTCATTATTTTATGCTCCTTTTCGTTTTGGCAAGTTAAGTTGCCGTTAAATTGTAAAATGTCTTTTGCTATACTCAGCCCCAAGGCCTGAGCCAACGGTATGGCTCTATTGCCTTAAGTGTTAATCCAGAAATAGACTTTGCCTTTACACCCCCTTTTACTCTATCGGAATAAATCGGGTAAATCTTAAATCTTGCCCGCTGCGGTTCTGTTAATTCAGTTTCGAAATACAACTGGTTTCTAACCAGATAAATCAGCGTTTGTTCTTTACTGTCATAAAACCAACTGCCCTTTTCGATATCTTCAATCTGGTAATGAGAAATCACACCAAGATAATTGTTCGGCGTTTCCGCTAGCAGGTCCATCGGATTACTATCAACCAGTTTTCCCAATCCAGCCAGATTTCCTGCAACATAATAACCGGCAAACTGCATGCTGATCGCGCTGCGCATGACCCCAAGATCATGTTCCATTGAAGTGCGCTCAACATCGACCAGCAGTTTGTAATAGCGGTTCAGGGCCACAACCCCAAGCACACTAATGATGGTAATAACAACAACCAGTTCCAAAAATGTGAAGCCACCCTGCTTTGAGCGTGATGAGAACCGACTTAAATTAGTCTCCACTTATGAAGTATCCCTTACTTTTCATAGTTAATCAAGACTTATTTTTAATTATTTTGCAATACCTGCCAAGTTCCACATCGGCAGAAAAACACCCAAAGCAAGAACCAGCACCATGCCACCGATAATGACGATCATGATCGGTTCTATGGCAGCAGAAAGATTTTTCAGGTCGTAGTCGACCTCACGCTCATAAAAGTCGGCGACATCCTCCAGCATGGTATCGACCGAACCGGTTTCTTCCCCAACGGCCAGCATCTGGAGCACCAGCGGGGTGAACATTCCGGTCTGCGTTGCACTACGGGTCAGCGTATCGCCGCGCTCAATGCCATTCCGGATCAGCTCAATCTTTTCTCCAACATAACTGTTACTGACAGCACGGGCCGTAAAACCAAGCGCCTGAGAGAGTGGAACTCCAGCGGTATAACTCATATTGAATCCGCGCGAAAACCGCACCAGGGTAGAGCGCAGAATAATGTCTCCCACCAGTGGGATTTTCAGTTTGTAACGATCCCAGATATAGCGACCTTTGTAGGTTGTCAACGCTCTCTTTACCAAGATAACCAGCACGATAGATAAGCCCAGCAAAACGTACCAGTAATGCTGCATAAAAGAAGATAATCCCAACAAAATTCGGGTGGCCAAAGGAAGTTCGGCGCCGGCACTGGCAAAAACCTTTTCAAACGCTGGGATGACAAACAAGCTGATAAAAATGACCGCAAAAAATATCGCCGCCAGGACAAATGAAGGATAGCGCAAAGCGGACTTGACCCGACTGATCGTGTCTTTTTCTCGTTCAAGGTAGATTGCAAGTTGCATAAAAACTTCATCTAACTTGCCGGTCACTTCACCAACCTGGACCATGCGACAGAGTAACGCCGGAAAAACTTTGGGATGGCGGCTGAACGAACCGGAAAGCTCCATCCCTGATTCCAGATCGGTCACAACCTGATCTAACGCCTCGCCCAAAGTTGCATTTCGAGACGTTTCAACCAATCCACGAATCGCCCTCACCAAAGGCACCCCGGAAGAGTTCAGAGTGTACATCTGACGGCAGAAGAGAATCAGATCATCCAGCCCAACCTTTGTTTTGCGCCACGACTTGAGATATTTCCCGACATCAAAACTCTGCTTATGTGCCGTTTCAGTAATACTGATCGGAATCGCATGACTGGCCTGAAATTGGCTGGCAAGGGCCTCAGCTGAAAAAGCCTCAACTTGCCCTTCCTGCAGGTTTCCATCGACATCTCTGACTTTATAACGAAACAGGGGCATCAGTTATTCCAATAAACAGTGAAAATATTCATCTGTACATCCAGGTTACTCAGGGCGTGGCAAATCCCACTCCTACAAATCTGTTTTTATTTCCTGATCCGGTATCACAACACTTTCATCGACTTGACCCGAAACCCGCAACACCTCTTCCATACTGGTCACACCTTCGAGTGCCAATTGCAAAGAGCTATCCGACAAACTGGTAAAGCTGGGTAGAGCTTGTGCAATTGCAGCAAAACTGGCGCTATCATTTCGGCGCAACGCATCAGCAAGTTCAAAATTAATTTCCAGCAGCTCAAAAATTCCGATCCGACCGCTATAACCGGTATTATTACAGGCAGGACAACCTTTTCCTTTTTTGAATTCAGCAGGAGTACCCGGCCGCTTAACCCGCCCCGAATAATTACTCAGCCAACTCCGGGTTCCGGGTTCAAGGGAATCGACGCAACTGCAACCCTCACAAATTCTCCGCACCAAACGTTGAGCTAGAACTGCGCGCAAGGAACTTGCCACCACATAACCTTCGGCCCCCATCTCAATCAGTCGCAAAGCGGTGCTGATGGCATCATTGGTATGCAATGTGGACAACACCAGGTGACCGGTCATGGCGGCACGCAAGGCAATATCACTGGTTTCCTTATCACGCATCTCGCCAACCATGACAATATCGGGATCCTGCCGCAACCCGGCTCGCAGAACCTTGGCAAAGTCGAGCCCGATCTTCGGATGGACCTGAACCTGATTAATCCGTGGCAGACGGTATTCAACCGGATCCTCAACGGTGAGAATTTTCTTTTCATCACTATTCAGTTCGTTCAACGCCCCGTAAAGAGTCGTCGTTTTACCACTACCGGTTGGCCCGGTGACCAGCACCAATCCATGCGGTCGATGCAATTGATGACGGAAACGTTTGAGTAATGCAGGCGGCATCCCGACTTTTTCAAGTTGTAATATTCCGCCAGATTGATCCAGCAAACGCATAACCACAGCTTCGCCATACTGCAGAGGCATGGTGGACAGTCGGATATCAATACTGCGGCCCTTGACCCGAACATTGAAACGACCATCCTGCGGCAACCGCCGTTCAGAAATGTCCAACCCACACACCAGCTTGAGGCGCGAAACCAACGCAGGAGCAATGCGTCTTTCCTTCATCACCTGTTCATGTAAAATGCCGTCAATCCGTTGCCGAATCCGTAACACTTTTTCATCCGGCTCGATATGGATATCGGAAGCTCCCACCTGAACCGCATCTTCAAACAACGATTTCAATAAACGAACAACCGGGGCATCCTCAACGTCGGCTTCAGTCAGTAATTGCTCCAGGTTGGTGTCGCCCTGAGAGAGTTCCTCCCCCAGTTCCTCGGCGATATTGACAATTTCCTGGGTACGGCGATAAACGGTATCCAGCGCTTTAAGCAGTTCGGTTTCGTAAACAACCGCAAGGCTGATCGGCTGCTTGAGAATTTTAGTCAATTCGTCATACGCATAAATATCGGTCGGATCAGCGACACCGACCAGTAATCGGGTATTCTCCTGACCCAGAACCATCGCCCGGAATCTGCGGGCCGCTGTTTCCGGGAGCAAGCGGACAACTTCAGGTTTGTAGTTATAATGTTTCAGATCAATAAATGGCAGACGCAGCTGGTCAGCAAGAAATTCGTGAAACTGGTGAGTGGTGACCAGCCCCAGTTCAATCAGGGTATTGCCTAACTTTGTCCCAGTTTTTTTCTGCGTCGCCAGTGCGCTCATCAACTGCTCTTCAGTGATAATGCCATTTTTGACCAGCAAATCACCGATCCTGATTTTTTGCCGTGGGCCGGTTGCATTTTCAGTGGCCATCAGAACTCCTCATCCTTATTTCCTTTACAAAACCTGCAAACGGCTTTGAATATAATTTTGTAAATCTGGTTGCAACCCTGGCAGAGCCAATGCCTTTTGATAAGCATTGCGCGCCCGCTCTGAATGTCCCGATTGTTCCAGAGAAATAGCCAGCCCCATCCACCAAAGTGCGGCTTGCGGCCGAAGCTGAACCAGCTGAGCATAAATCGAACTGGCGTCCTTAAACTGTCCAGATTCCTGTAATAGAGCGGCCAGCAGAGCATGGTACTCCAAATCTTGAGAGATTTCGGCTACAGGCTCAGCTTGCAGCAGATCGATTGCCTCGCCTTGACGCTGATCATTCAGCAGCAGGCGAGCATACATTTTACGTAAATCAGAATTTTCCGGAGTCAGTGCCAGCCCTTGCTGTAAAAAACTTTCTGCCTTAGCCAGTTTCATTTGCTGTTGCAGCAATCCGACAAGTTGCAGACGAGCGTCGACTAATTTCGGGTTAGCCAGCAATGCCTTATTAAAACTTGCTTCGGCAGCTATTCGATTTCCCTGTTTGAGTTGCCCCAACCCAACCCGATAAGCTTGCTGGTCACGACTTAGCTGATTAGCCTTTTTGCTAACTTTTGTCGCTGCAGGATTTTCTATCTCTACAACTTTTTCTGCCACAACCGGGGTTGGATCAGGAATGGATATCTCTTTTGGCGGGTTTTCAGCAGCTGGCGCTGTTGCCACAACTTTGATCAACAAGCGATATCCCTGGCCAGAATCTTCAACCGATTGGAAACTCTCCACCTGAGCACGTTCATCCAAATCAACCAAAAGCTGTAATGCCTGTTTTTGCGGCCTCAAACTGACCCGTTTGAGCAGTGTTCCAGTCAGTTGGGGAATCTCAAAATCGGCCCCGATCTGAGTTTGACTGAAACTGACCACTAACTGAGCCATCCCGATGCCATTTTGCAGCAAGCGATATTCTGGAAGCTGGGCGAAAGTAAGGCTTAATTGTGCGTTGTCTTTTGTCTCTACAACACCAAGATCAAGAAGCGTTGCAGAGAGGGGTGCAAAGATTGTTGAGGGGGCATTTGAAACAAGGGCACTCGGCAGCAAAAAATCATCTCTCTGTGCACTTTTAGCGACATCATCCTGAATGATTGTCGCAATGCTCACTTTTTCAACAACAGGCGCAACCTGCGGCACAGAAGAAGTTGGGGTAGCTGATTTCAGCGGCAACATTCCGGGACTCATTCTAATCCCCAGCCAGACGATTGCAGCCAGCAGCAGAACCCCACCAGCCAGCAAAAAGAACTTAAATGCTGCCGGCCCCTCCACCACCACAGGCTTGTCGCTACTTGCCACACAACCCTCTTCCCGCTTGCGGCGTTTTTCCAGATCACGCAGCATGTCATTGATCAAACTCATTGCAGCCTCCCCCACGCAAGCAGAGTGACAACAGCAATAACCATAACCAAGCTGAATTCTAGAACGTATGGTGGGGACAGCATTCCTTTCGACAACTTCAACCCGCCGGTATCCTTGATTGCCATGACAACCATTTTTCGTTCTACCAGTCTTACGCCTTTGCCATAGGCGGCCAGCATTGCTTTATGAGCCAACAGGTTAATCACCCGCGGGATGCCGTGACTTGCCTTATGTAACAGCCTGACTGCGGCAGGTGTAAATAAATTCTTGCCGACAAATCCAGCCACATGCAAGCGATGACCAAGGTAGGCAGACAGCTCACGATGATGCAAAGTTGTCAGGGTGTAGGAAAAAGTAATACGCTGCCGAAGTTGGCGTAAATCATCTTCAGCCAACCGTTGTTCAAATTCTGGCTGCGCAAAGAAAAAGATGTGTAACAATTTTTCTTTCTCTGTTTCCAGATTACTGAGCAAACGTAACGCTTCCAAACTTCGATGTGGCATAGCTTGGGCTTCATCAATCAGAACCACAAGCGGTCGTTTTATTTTGCGTAAGCGAACCAATTCAGCAAAAATCCCCTGACACAGCTGCTGCATAGAAGCATCCACAGGCAAATCCAGCTGCAGATCATGACTGATCGCTTGATATAATTCGAGAGGGGTCAGCAGGGGGTTTGGTAAGTAGGCCGTAGCACAATCATTCTGCAACAGTTTTAACATCTGGCGGCAAAGCAGGGTTTTCCCGGTACCCACCTCCCCGCTTACGCGAACAAAACCCTCACCGTTACGTAATGCCACCAGCAAAACGTTGAGAGCCTCCTGATGGCCACTGTAACGGTAAAAAAAATCCGTGTCTGGAGTCAGTGAAAATGGCTTTTCTTTCAGACCGTAAAACTGTTCATACATACCTAGGCCTGTTTCACTAGAATTGTCGCCAGTTCTGCTGAGAATTGGGGGTCATCTGCATGATTCGTTGCCTTGAAGCATCCAAAGTAGTTTCCCAATCTGCCGGGCTGACAATCACCTGCGGGCGGAGCAGAATAACAAGTTCACTCTTGCGAGACGTTGACTTGGTATGGCGAAACAGAGCCCCAATACCAGGTATTTTACTCAACACCGGAACCCCGGACTCTTGCGTGTCAATAGTCTCCTGCATTAAACCACCGATCACAACCAGTTGACCGCTATTGGCATAAACCACGCTGTCCGACTCACGAATAGTACTGAAAGCAACAGGAATGCTCTGATCCACGCCAAACGCATTAATTTGCTTATTCTGATCAACAACCTCACTGATCGTTGGGTGAATGTGCAGGGTAATCTGTCCGTTTGTGCTGATCTGCGGGGTCACATCTAAAGCAATCCCGGAGAAGAAAGGAGTCAAGGTAATGTCATTTGAGCTCGTGGTTGTCGTTCCAGTGTTGGTATCGCTGGAAATATCGGTGACGAAATATTCATCTGAGCCAACCTTGATCACCGCTTTCTGATTATTGATTGTGGAAATCCGCGGACTGGACAGAACCTGAACATCCCCTTGGCTTTCGAGCATTTCAACAAAGGCTTGAAAGTCGTTAAAATTCAAGGCAAGACTAAAAACCCCACCGAAAGCAAGGGCATCCAAGCCATTTGGCAATACCGCTCCAGGGGTCAAATTACCACTATTACCGGTACTTTCAGCGAATCCACTATTAAAAACCGAACCGCCACCAGCCTGCCCCATCAGGGCACTCTTACCACTTGTTTCTGCCAATGCCGCCCAATTTATACCCGCCTGAAACCCATCAGACAGACTCACTTCAATGATTTTTGCCTCGATGACGACCTGGCGCTGCAAATTACTCTGGATAGTTTTCAGATAGCCTTCAACCTGGCGTAATTCGTCCGGCATCGCCACCACTACGACAACACTGGCTTGTGGCTGAACAACCACTTTACGCCCACCCTCACTACCGACCAGGCTCTGAATAGCACCACGCAGTTCCGTCCAGAAATCTGCTGTAGATTCAGTATCAATCTGGCTACCGGAAGTCGTTCCACTACTATTACTGCTATTGCCATCACCACTGTCTCTGGAATTATCAGTTTGTGTCACCTGTCCTGAACTCACACGCGTCTGGGAAACCCCCTTACGCACCAGGTTGAGATAGTTCACCTGAAATGTCCGTGCTTGCAACCCGACCGGCATCACTTGATAAATATTGCCGGTCTGAAAATATGGGTAACCATAGACGTTATGAATTACCTGAAGAACTTCTTCAATGGTCGTATTTTTCAGATCAACACTGATGTCTCCAGAAACTTCCGGATGGACAATCATGTTGATCGGACTCCCTTCGACCAAGCTCATAAAAAAATCGCGGGCCGACACCTGACTTGCAGCAATATCAAAACGTGCTTCATTCTTCAGCTCGGAAGTTGCCGACAATATCGGTGCTGAAGGTATCAGTGCCGAACGGATTTCAGGTGGAGGCGGTGGGACTGCAGCTTTAATTGCTGAAACTGCCGGCTCTTCCAACGTCTGATTAATCGCCTCCAGCGGAGTGCCTCCTCTTGGTGGTGGAGCACATCCAGCAATGAGCAGCAAGCAAATCATGACAGAGACAAAGCTCTGGCACACATGGAATGAAAATAACTTCACGGTTTGCTCCCTTTTCTGATATCCCTATCTGTAGACATCTTCTTCAATCCGGTTCCGGCCCGGCGAAGCGTAAGCGTTCTCTGTTTATTTCTTAATACGACCTGATCAGAATCAATCCGGACCAGCTTATAGCCATCAAACTGCGCACCTAACTGTAATGATTTTCCATTGATCACTGCGACTGAGCGCCCAGCTGAAATCAACACCGCCGTCAATTGCCAGTTATTGGTGTTTACTTGAATTTTTTCCCCTACAGCAGTTTTTTTTGCCGCCGGTGCTTGATAGTGAAGCGGCCGCATTGGATCGACAAACTGCTCCGCTGTTGCTGCACAACAATTTCCAGCGCCACCAAACAACAGAAGCATCAATACGATTCCGAGTATTTTAGCCACCAATCCAACCCTCCGTTAAACTTAAGGTATAAACCTGCAAACGTACTGTCGCTTTGGGATATTCATTGGATTCAACTTCTACTTCTTCCCAGACCATAGAGCGCGGCAGCTGTTCCATCTGGCGTAAATATTTCAGCAAGGTCAAATAATCTCCCGAAAACTCCATCTGCAAACGATGTCGATAGAGTGTTGGCAGTACGGCATCGACTGCCGCCTGATCATCTAATTCGAGCAACTCAGGAGCAAGGTTTTCTAAACTAAGAAGTTGCAGACTGCTCTGCTGTGTCAGTAGATCTTTTAATAATTCAGGCATTTCCCGGGGGGAAACAAGATTAACGATATTGGCTTTAAGTTGGAGCTGAAGCTTTTCTGACTCCTGCGCTAAGACCTCAAGGCGTGCGCGATTTTCTTTGTCGGGGTCGATTCCTTTACGGGCCACAATTATTGCTTCCTGACCCTTTAATTCCGCCACACTGACTTTTAATTTCGCCTCCTCGCTACGCGCGCCCGCACGCTGCTTGGAAAACGGTTGCAACACCAGCAGATTCACCAGAAACAGGAGGACTATGACAACACAAACCAGCAGAATGACCCGCTCCCGCTGAGGTCGCTGATCGTACCACTGTGATAAGGCTAAAGAGGACTTAGTTGTCATCGGGTTGCCTCCTGCATGGATTCAAGCTTAAAGTTGACTTGACCCGCTCGTTCCTTTACTCGATTTAGCTTTAATCGGGCAAATATCTGTCCGCCAAAAACATTCTTTTCCCCCAATAGTTGTAAATATGCGGGGATATCTTCAGGCTTAAGGGCGCTGCCTGCTAATTGGACTTCGTGACCGCCATGGAGAAGGCTGATTCGCTGCAGCCAGATTCCTTGCTGAGGATACCGAGCCAACCCCTCCAATGACGCCAGAATAGTTCCATTATTCTCAGGATCCTGTTTGGAAAAATAATCGAGAGCTTTCCTTTGCCCTTGCAGCTCCTGCTCCAAGCGTCGAATTTTTTCCTGCAACAAGGCACTTTTTTCACGCTTGGGATTTTGTTTCTCCAACTCAATAACCCGCGCATTGATAAGCTGATGTTGGGCGCGTAAATCATCAGCCTGAACTTGCATCGAATTTGCCTGCCAATAGCTGTATCCGCCCGCCAGAACTAAACAAAGAACCACTGCGGCCAGGATCATAGCAACTTGTCGGCTCTGAAACGGCTCAGGTTTATCGATCAATACATTCTGATAGAGATTAATCTGCTGCCGCATCAATTGTTCTCCTGCCTTAAAGCTCCACCAATCGCCAACAAACACCGATTTAACTGAAGCTGCTCACTTTCTTCAGGAATAGCTAAAACGTCTGCAAAACTGAAAGTTTCAACTGCGGTTGCCAGATAATCATTTAAATAAGTGACAACTGCCGGAATCTCTCGCTGGGTCTGAGCGACCAACAAACGAGAAACCATCGGCAAATGAAAAGTGCTTTCACAATAATCAAAAGAGCGTTGGATCTCCAGAACTATGGCATCAAGTTGACCTGTCAATGCTTCATAATCACCATCAGCAAAGGGAAGCAGGTCATCCATTCCGCTACTGAGCCAACGCACCAGATAAAGGATTCCGTCTCGCACAATAACCAACACCCCACGCTGCTCCAACAACAGCAGAAGCGCTAACCCACGATCATCTTTGGTGTACAGGTCACAAATATTGCGCAAAGCAAATTCAGAGGCATCGATCACTTCGACAGACAGCTCGCTTCGTTCAATTATCTGCACCGGTTCGCGTAACAGTTTTTGCTGTGCGGACACAACATAAAGCAAGGGTTTCTTTTCACTGTTGAAAGGGGCAACCTCATACAGATCGATAACCGCCTCTTCAGGAGGGTAATCAATCCGCCCACCAAGCTGCCACCGCACGGCTTCACGACGCTCAGCATCAGGTATATTGCCTATTTCAACCTGCATTAACTGGTAAGAGTCAGCTGGCAGCACGGCAACACAACGGGAATTGTGCAAGTTCTGCTGCTGCACCTGCTGTTGCACAATACGATGACATTCCTCAGCAGAAAAACATGATGTATGATTTGCAAACTGCAATGTCGCCTGTCCTGCCTGGTCACGTTTGACGCTGGCAATGCTGACCCCAGCAGGTTCCTGACACACGGAAACAGTCTTTCCACTTACTTTAGTTTTTCCACTAAAAAGCCCCAGAACGGCCTCCTCTTAGCAATCATTATTTTGAAAGTACTAATGTTAGGGCAGATTAAACCTTATTACAAGTTAATAATCAATAAAAAAAGACAGCCGGAGCTGTCTTTTTTTTCTTAACCAATATTTATAACTGTTTGGAACTGTAGATTTTTTATTTAGGTTAGAGCTTGCCTGCCTGTTCCGCCAAATAAGAGGCAACTCCTTTTTCGTCTGCAACCATTCCCTGATCGCCCTTATTCCAACCCGCCGGGCAAACTTCACCGTGCTCTTCGTGAAACTGCACAGCATCGACCATCCGCAACATTTCGTCAATATTCCGCCCGAGCGGCAGATCATTAATCACCTGATGGCGAACAACACCGGCCTTATCAATCAAGAATGAACCACGCAGGGCAACCCCTGCCGGCTCAAATTCAACATCGTAAGCACGGCAGATCTCGTGCTTGACGTCAGCAACCAGGGGATACTTAACCGGGCCGATACCGCCTTCATTAATATCAGTGTTCCGCCATGCGATATGGGTAAATTGTGAATCGATGGAACAACCTAGAACCTGTACTCCTCTCTTTTCAAATTCGGCTATCCGGTGACTGAAGGCAATCAACTCAGTCGGACAGACAAAAGTAAAGTCAAGGGGATAAAAAAACAACACAATATGTTTCCCCTTATAATCTTCCAGAGAAAACTCTTCATTGATAGATCCATCGGCCATAACAGCCGGTGCGGCAAAATTGGGGGCTTGTTTTCCAACCAGTACACTCATTATTGAACTCCTTTTATTTTAAAGTCAGGTTTAGAATCGCCCTGCATTTTAATGATTAATAATGACCTGTCAAGTAATTATTGCTATTTTAGTTATTTTTTCGGCTGCGCGGGTGGCACTGATCATAAACGTCGGTCAGGTGGGTAAAACTAACTTTGGTATATTTCTGCGTGGTCGATAAGGATACGTGCCCAAGCAACTCCTGGATCACCCGAAGATCAGCGCCGGCATCAAGCAAATGGGTTGCAAATGAGTGCCGCAGGGCATGCGGAGTGGCATCGGTAGGTAAATTAAACTGTAATAAGCGACTTTTCAGATTGCGCTGCACACTCCGCGCCGTCAACCGCCCACCTCGTTGGTTGAGAAACAGCGCAGCATGCTGATCCGGCTGCCCCCGTTCGGCAAGATAATTCTGCAAAGCGCTACAAGCCTGACGGCCAATCGGTAGAATCCGCTCCTTGTTCCCCTTGCCAAGAACGCGGACCTGATGATTTTCCAAATCAACAGCACCAACATCAAGGCTGGTCAATTCTCCGACCCGCAAACCACAGGAGTAGGTCAACTCAAAAAGGGCCAGGTCACGCATTACCAACAAACGCTGCCCAGCAGGAGAGCGATCCAACAGGTGAGCTACCTGTTCGGCGCTGAGAACTTTAGGTAAATACTGTTCCCGGCGCGGAGTAGATAGAACATCCACCGGAGAATCTGCCAGTACCCCTTCACGGACCAGAAAGCGGAAGAAAACTTTTATCGCAGACAACTTACGAGCGATACTGGTTCGACTGCACGATTTATGTAGCCGGGCCAGATATTGTCGCAATACCAATAGATCAATTTGCTTTAACCAGCCGGTTTGAAAACTTACAATTTCATGCTGCTGTAGAAAATCATGAAACTGGCGAAGATCCCGCATATATGCCTCAACCGTTCGCGGGGAAAGGTTACGTTCAACTGCCAGGTGCTGCTCGAATCTTTCTAAATACTGCCGCACAAAGATCTCCATGCAAATATTGTTTAAAGAATCTGGCAACTCCAACTAATTGACGACTTCACACCGGCATGCGATACTTCGTTACATTTATATCGTGAGAGTTAATGCTGTCGAGAATACTCCAAAAAAACTACCACGTCAGCTTGCGTTTCTGGAGATAAGATTGTGATCACATCTTTACTGTTAGCCCTGCTCATCTTAGCAACCCTCGGGTTATTAATATTTGACCTGCTGGTGGTCCTGCTTAGTTACAGTATTTGCTGGTACGAATATTCTAACGCTAATCCCCGCCTGGTGGACAAGAGGTTCACCAGAAAAAATTCACAACTGGTTATAAAACTGATATTTACTGAAGTTCTCTTTGATTTTATCACCATTGTCGCAATCCCTTTCGGCTTCATCAATAGAAAAAATCCCGCCCTGCAACGTGGTGAAACACCTGTTTTGCTACTCCACGGTTTGTTTGTCAATCAATCCTGCTGGTTCTGGTTTAAGCGACGACTCCGGCAACATGGATTCAAAAATATCGTGACCATAAACCTTTCTTCCTGGCACAGCGAAGAAGCGCTGACCGAGCTATTGGCAAAACGAATTGATGAACTGCGCCACCAACTTGGTGTCAATAAAGTCCATTTGGTCGGACATTCAATGGGGGGAATGATTGCCCGTAATTATGTACAGTTGCGTGGAGGGCATGACAAAGTGGAAACTCTGGTCTGTCTAGGATCTCCCCATCAGGGATCTAAACTGGCAACATTTTCTACTGATCCCCTGGGGAAACTACTGGTTCCTGATTCTGATTTTCTCCAGAGGCTCAATAGCGCACCCATTCCAGAGAACATTCAATTGACCAATATTTACACCAACAAAGACAACATGGTTCTGCCAAACTCCAATAATCACCTTTCCTGGGGAACCGCAGTCGAGCTTGATGGCATGGGACACACAGCGCTGATTTACCGCAAAGAGCCTATAGATGCGACAATTACAGCATTAAAAAAAATGGCTGCTACCCCGATTTAGGCGCAGGTCATGCACTCAAATCGTATCCAATAAAGGGTTCATTCTTTTGCAATCCCCTCCCAAACCAGAATATGCCCGAGTGTCTCTGCAAGGGCTGAAGAGTTACGATCCAACTGATACGCTGGCTGCGCTCGAAAAGCTTCTACAACCGCTCGGTGGGATGCCCGCCTTTGTTAAACCGGGGCAGAAAGTTCTCATCAAACCAAACTTACTCGCCGGGAAAGCTCCCGACAAAGCGGTAACGACCCACCCTGAAATCGTCCGGGCAGTGATTAAGCTGGCACAAAAGGCGGGCGGTGAAGTCGTCCTCGGTGATTCTCCCGGCATTGGCAGTCCCGAAAATGTCGCCCGTAAAAGTGGGATTATGGCTGTTGTAGAAGAGACCGGCAGCCGCTTTGTCCCGTTCGAGACATCGGTCTCAATCCGTTCGACCAGTGGCACCTTCCAGCAGTTTGAGGTTGCCCAGGAAATTCTGGCTGCGGATGTCATCATCAATCTGCCAAAACTGAAAACCCATCAGATGATGGGCTTGACCTGCGGCGTGAAAAACATGTTTGGAGCTGTCGTTGGTCTACGCAAACCCCGACTCCACCTTCAAGCAGGAACAGATAAAGCTTTTTTTGCCTTGATGCTGCTGGAACTCTGTGAAATCCTGGCACCAGCATTGACCATTGTTGATGCCGTCATAGGAATGGAGGGCGAAGGGCCCGGCAGTGGAGATCCGGTACAGATTGGGGCATTATTGGCAGGCAGCCATCCCCAGGCAGTTGATACAGTAGCAACAGAACTGGTTGGCCTACTGCCACACCAAATCTGGACACAGCAGCAAGCTATCGATACGAAACGACCCTACACCCACCTGCAACAGTTGGAACTCTGTGGCGATCCGCTTGAATTTTTGAAAATCAACAATTTCCGTCCGGCAAAAATGACCGATGTTAATTTCGGCCTTAAGGGGGGACTGAAACATTATTTGAGAAACGCCCTGACCGCCCGTCCCGCACCGGACCATAAACTCTGCAAACGATGTAATGACTGTGTCACCCATTGTCCAGCAGAAGCAATGAAAATTGTACACAACAAGTTGCTGATCGATTATAACAGCTGTATCCGCTGTTTCTGTTGTCAGGAACTCTGTCCACATGGTGCGCTAGAAACCAAGCAGGGGATATTGTTGCGCTTGCATAATGTTCTACAGAGAAAAACCCGACCAGATACACGTTAATAAACTTCGGGAGTCCACAGAGAGGACTCCCCTGCATGATTCAGGAATTGAACCGATGAGTCAAAAAATCTTGATTAACTATGATCTCAGTGAAAAAATCTGGCGCACTTTTTATAACGCCTATTATGCATCTGATAAGCGTTTTAAACTGCGCTTCATCTACGGCACTGCCACCTGGGTCATTGGAGCTTGCGGGCTGTTGGGACTATTTGACAACAAATTAATAGCTTTTGGCATGATCGCCTTTGGACTTTACTGTGTATTTGCAAAGCAGTATCTAGTCAATAAAGCGGTCAAGAAAATCAAAACCAAGCCCCAATTCCCAGGTAAGATTAATTACAGCATAGATCAGGATAAAATTAACGGGATCGAACAAGGGCAGGAGTTTGAATTTTCCTGGGAAACATTTCACGGCTATCGGGACGCAGAACCGGGACTCCTGTTGTATCTTAAGGAGGCAGCTTTCTTTTTCATCCCCAACGAAGCGGTTTCAATTGAAGACAAGCAAGACATTATCAACATCCTGCGGCTGAATAAAGTTCAGGATCTGGCGAAAAAGTGAATCGGCAAACCTTCATCCAGAAAAAAAGGCGCACAAAATATATTTGTGAGCCTTTTTTTACTGTCGTATTAAAAGCTGATCAACGCACCTGAACGACTTCTTTCACTTCTGGAATTTGCTCCATCAGATTACGCTCAATGCCCATCTTTAAAGTCATTGTCGACATCGGACAGGATCCGCAAGCACCGGTCAAGCGGACGCTGACCGTCCCGTCTTCCGAAACATCGACCAGCTCAACATCACCACCATCGGCCTGCAAGGTTGGACGAATCAATTCCAAAACTGCTGTAACACGTTCTTTCATCAGATATTTCCTCCGTAATTGTGAGTTTATGGGTCAAGTATAGCGTTTATTTTGACTATTTTGCAAGACTGCCCCGCTATCTTTTCTACTTTAAACCTGAAAACCTCCTGCGGGCATACGGATATCACGAATACGTTTACTGCAAAGGAGTTCCGGAATACCAACATTTTTACCTTGGATAAGCACCTTGAAACTTTCACCCATCCCCCCTTCCGGCAAGATCAGTGTCTTTAATTTCATCCGTAACGCCTGGGCTTTATTCGGATCACTTTCACGATTCTCCATCTCCACCAACATTTCCAGGAAACCGAGCCCCATCAAAAATTGATACTGCTGACCAAAATAGAGAACATTTAAACCTTGTTGGCATCCAATTTCCTGCAAAGTCGTGAAATCAACATGGGCGGTAATATCCTGACATCCGACCCGCTGATAGGGATCTTCATTGGTTTGATGCTGATGATAACAGAGGAGGGTTCCAGCATGGCGGTAAGGTGCATACAACTCTTCCGCCAGATAGCCATAATCAATCGTCAACACAAATCCGCGCTCTAGGACTGAAGCAACCTGGCTCATCCAGTCAACAGCAGCAAGGTTAACTTCACAACGGTTCCCTTCGGCAGGCTCGATGCCGATCCGGTGAAAATATTCTTCTATTAAGTGAGTAGAAAGGGGGCGCAGCTCTTCACCAAACCCATCATTTTCATCATCGTTAGTGACGACATAAACTTCCTGCAACTCGCCGGCATGTTTTTCAAGCAGATGAACCGAAAAAGCATCAAGCAGTTCATTGCTGATAAAACAGCCCTGCATTCCTTGCAGATCGTCAAGCTCACACCAAGCCACTCGTCCAGCATCAACGTGCCGCCGCAATAGTTGCTCCTGCCGCTGCCGATTTGCCGAGCTAATTTCTATAAGCCGACACTCAAGACGCATATAAAACTCTGAAGAGTTTTCCGCCAGAGCATCCAAGATATCAAGACAAAGATGCCCTTCCCCTGCGCCCTGTTCGGCTATTATGAAATGCCCCTGTCCCAAAAGTTTCCACATCTGTTCCAACTGTCGGGCAATCAGTTGACCGAAACATGAGTGGACGCTGGACGAAGTAAAAAAATCACCTTTTTTACCGATCCGGGCGCGGTTAGCGGTATAATAACCGTGTTCAGGGTGATAAAGTGCTTGCGCCATGAACTCCGCAAAAGGTATTCCAGCTACTGAATCAATCTGCTGTTGCAGCTGTAAAACAAGCTCAGAGTTCTGATTTTCAGTCATGAGATATCCGCTATGATTTAAAATAAAGAATGGAATTATAGCCAGCGCGCACAGCAATGGCAAGAGATAAAGCCACCACAAATACTTGAACTTGAAGGTCATTCATGCCATTATCTGTCGCTGTGTAAAATCAGCAACAGATGAACGACCTGCATACTTTAATATTGGAAAGAGAGAGTTTTATGGCTATCATTACTATTTCTCGGGAAATGGGCAGCGGTGGAATCCCCATTGTCCATCAAGTTGCAGAAGAGCTCGGCTATACTCTGGTGGACGGTGATATCATTAGAGATGTAGCTGAGGGCTATGACCTATCACAAGAAGCCTTACAGCAAATTGATGAAAAACCACCTGCCTTCGTCGAGAACTTGGATCGACAAATCGAACTGAATATGAATCGCATCCAGCTGATTGTACTGGAACAGGCGCTTCAGGGTAAAGTTATCATCTATGGTCGAGGTGGTCAGGATCTATTACCTGGTATCACCAGTGCCTTTCGTGTCAGGATTATTGCCCCCTTTGAAGAAAGAGTTGAACGTTGGGCACAACGCGAATGGATCGATCCCGATTTGGCGCGCTCTTTAGTCCGTAAAAGTGACCAGCAACGAGCCGGTTTTATCAAGTACTATTTTGACCGCAACTGGACCAACCCCATTGAATACGACATGATTATCAATACAATCAGAGTCTCCAATGAAACAGCGGTTAAATTAATTATTGAAGCGATAAAAGATCCCTACCTAGTCGAAAAGACCAACACCTGCAAATTAAAAATTCGGGACATCATTATCCAGAAAAAGATTCAGATTGCCCGGCTAGCTGATGACCGAATTAAAGACATTTGGTTTAATATTGATGTCGTAGATTGCCATGTCACCCTGTCCGGTCATATCTACAGCGAGGCTGAGCGTCGAGCAGTCATTGATGACACAACCAGAGTAGCAGGGGTCACTGGTGTGACTGACCAATTGATGATTGTCAACTATTGATCATTTCAAAAAGTTGACATAGTAACGTATATATCAGAAGTAAAACGCCGGCACTGCCGGCGTTTTACTTAATCAACAAAATCAAGGAGCAATGGACATGGCAGGACATAGCAAATGGGCCAATATCAAACACCGCAAAGGGGCACAAGACGCCAAACGCGGGAAAATATTCACCAAGCTCATCAAAGAAGTCACTGTTGCCGCAAGAATGGGCGGTGCAGATCTTGAATCTAATGCACGCCTTCGATTGGCTGTAGACAAGGCCAAGCAAGCAAATATGCCCAAAGACAACATTGATCGCGGCATCAAAAAAGGCACCGGCGATCTTGATGGCGTAATTTACGAAGAAGATATCTTTGAAGGATATGGGCCTGGCGGTGTTGCAATCATCGTTGAATTCATGACCGACAACCGTGTCCGCACCGTGGCCGATGTGCGCCATGCCTTCAATAAACATGGTGGCAGCTTGGGTGTCAGCGGTTCGGTTGCATTCATGTTTGATCGCAAAGGTCAAATCATCTTTACTAATGATAATGATTTTGAGACCATCTTTGAAGCAGCCTTGGAGGCCGGTGCTGAAGATGTTAAAGAAGAAGATGGTCTCATTGAAGTGGTCACAGATCCGACGGAGTTTGAAGTGGTTAAAAATAGTCTCGAAGAACAGGGACTCACCTCTGAATCAGCTGAAGTCACAATGATTCCACAAAATCTAAACCCAGTTGCAGGCAAACAGGCTGAATCGCTGATGAAAATGATCGACGTCTTGGAAGATAACGACGATGTGCAAAATGTTTATACCAACTTTGACATCTCTGATGAAGAGATGGAGAGAATCATGGGCTGATGGCTAAGCAAAAATCTCCAATCTGCAGTGTTGTCGTAATTTTTTATGACCTTGACATACGGGTGTATGTCTGCACCCCCGAAAAGTTACTCCGCCTTGCAGATTGAATTTTTTGCTTAGCCATCGTATTTTTTATAAAAATATTTCCGGGTAATTCCAGGGTGATTATTCAACCATGCGTATTCTAGGTATTGACCCGGGCAGCAAAGCGACCGGATATGGATTCATAGAACAACAAGGCAACCGGTTGATACACCTGGACAATGGAGCGATCACCACCCACAGCAAAGATCCATTAGCGGTTCGTTTACAACTGATCTATCAGGGACTCTGTACCCTGATCGAAAAGTACCAACCCGAAGCGGTAGCCGTAGAGCAAGTCTTCATGGCTCGCAACCCGGCTTCTGCACTAAAGTTGGGCCACGCTCGGGGCATTGCACTTCTGGCCGGGATCAATGCTGGCCTACCGGTTGCCGAATATTCAGCATTGCAGGTCAAAAGCGCTGTGGTTGGATATGGTAGGGCGGGGAAAAACCAGGTACAACATATGACCAGAGTTTTGTTAAATTTACCTGAAATTGCCCAGGAAGATGCCGCTGATGCATTGGCAGTGGCTATTTGCCATGCTCACAGTCACCATCTAAGCCGTCAAATTTCACAAACGGCGCAGAAGAATCGGAACAGCCAAACATGATTGCCCTTTTAAGCGGTCAACTGGCCTATCGCAGGCCTGAGCAGATTATCATTGATGTGGCAGGGGTTGGCTATCGGTTGCAAATTCCCCTCTCAACTTTCTATGTTCTGCCAGAAAATGGCAAGGTTCAGCTCCATGTTCATACCCATGTAAAAGAAGACGCTATCAACTTATTTGGTTTTTCCAGTATGGCAGAAAAAGATCTCTTTATCTTGCTGATTTCAGTATCCGGAGTCGGCCCGAAACTGGCGATCACAATTCTTTCACACATACCGACCGAGGATCTGGCTCTGGCTCTCAGCCAGGGGGATGTTCTGCGTTTGACTGCAATCCCGGGAATCGGCAAGAAAAGTGCCGAACGGCTAATCCTTGAGCTTCAAGACAAAGCGACAGCTTACGCTATTGCTGCAGCCATTAGCCCCGCTCCTGGTGGCATCTCCAAAGCTGCTGACGATCATCAAGATGCATTGTCCGCTTTGGTCAATCTGGGCTACAAAGAAGCATTGGCAAACCGAGCATTGAAAAATCTGCAGCTCCCTCCGGGATCCCCCCTTGAAGACATTTTGAAAGCGGCGCTGCAAGTCTTGTTAAAGTAACTGGAGCAACAATGAGTGAACGTTTGATTGCCGGCAATGGTCAACCAGAAGACACTAACTATGAGGTCGGTCTCCGCCCGAAATCCCTGCAGGAATATGTGGGTCAAAGCAAAGCAAAACGGAACCTGAAAGTTTTTATAGATGCGGCGCGCAATCGTCAGGAAGCGCTTGATCATGTCCTCTTTTTTGGCCCGCCCGGCCTTGGCAAAACAACTCTGGCGAACATTATTGCTCATGAAATGGGGGTCAATATTAAAAGCACCTCCGGGCCAGTCATCGAGAAAACTGGCGATCTGGCAGCTGTTCTGACAAATCTGGAGGAGGGAGACGTCCTGTTTATTGATGAGATTCATCGTTTATCTCCGGTCGTTGAAGAAATTCTCTACCCGGCGATGGAAGACTATCAACTCGATATTATGATCGGTCAGGGGCCTTCTGCGCGCACTATCAAACTGGACATTCCCAGATTCACCCTGGTCGGAGCGACAACCCGCGCCGGACTGCTCTCCTCACCATTACGTGACCGTTTTGGTGTTATCAGTCGGCTGGAATTTTATTCTCATGAAGAGCTGACGACGATCGTGAAACGTAGCGCCAATATACTCCGGATTCAGATTGATGCCACTGGAGCCGAGGAAATTGCCCGCCGCAGCCGGGGGACCCCACGCATCGTCAACCGCCTGTTGCGCCGGGTGCGCGATTTTGCCGAAATTGAAGGCAATGGAAAAATCACCCGCGAATTAGCTGATCATGCTTTACAACGATTAGAGGTTGACAAGCAGGGATTTGATTGCATGGATTGCTTATTGTTGCTGACAATTATTGATAAATTTTCCGGGGGACCTGTCGGTCTGGATACTCTGGCGGCAGCGATCGGAGAAGAACGTGACACCATCGAAGAGGTCATAGAGCCCTACCTGATCCAGCAGGGGTTTTTAAATCGCACCCCACGCGGACGCGTTGTTACCGAAAATTGCTTTCGCCATTTCCAGCGCACTCCAGCCAATATAGATAACAACAGACCTCTCTTCGGTTCATGATGAGATAATCTGATGAATCGACACCTGCAGCAATTTGCTCAACAACTCGCAACCTGGACGGAAGCTATCATCGAACATGGTCGCACACCCTTTCGTCGCGTTGAGACTTACCCACATATAGACACCGAACAAGGAGTCATTCAGCCCCCGTTGGTTTTCTGGATCAACCGGCAAAGCATGATGGCTGGTGGCATACTGTTACTGCCAGATAACAATCTGGAAGCAGAACTCGAGCGCGGCCGTAACTGCGCAACAGCCCTGGGCCTTCGCCACTTTGTCACTTGGGAAACCAATCAGGCCAGAATCTGGCAGGTCGAGAAAGAAGGGATCAGAGAACAGCGGTCATTTCCCTTGTCCAGCCCGAGCCATCCAGAAACTTTCCGTTATTTGCTCGCTGATCTCCTGGATGCACTAAAGCTACTGGCAGTCCTTGGCGCCATCCCCGTCACGGATCTTTCTCCCTACTACTTAAATAACCTTTTCCAGATAACCTTACAACAAGCACTGCCACCTCTGACTGAAGCTTATCGCAGTCAGCGCTCTGAGACAGAGGTACCTTCCACAGAAGATACTGATTCTCGTGCTAATGAAAAAAATCGGCTGTTATTACTGCAAGTTCTCTCTCTGCTTTGGTTCAATCAATTTCCAGACATAGTTTTACCAGAAAAAATGGATCGCGCAATTGAACTTTCTTTGCCTGCACTGCCAGATTTCATACAGCAGCCTCTTGCACATAAAGCAACGATCAAAGCTCCTCCACTACCGCTTGAAACAGCCGTTTGCTTCTACCATTTGCTCCTGCGCCTGCGCCAACTCTCTTGGGATCAACCAGCGGAACGGGCCAAAGAAAGTATTCGCCGCCTGACCGAATACTGGTATCAGGATAAAACAGAAGAAAGGGAACCAGCAGCGGTTCATTTTTATCCGGCAACACCTCCGCTAAGCTCCGTAACAAAGATATTGCTCTCTAACTCACCATCATTCCTGGCCGCCACAGCACTATTGGCTGAGATAACAAATCTCCCGCAATGTCATTTAATTTTTGGCAATGTTTTTCAACTTGACCAGGAAAGTCTCTCGGCTCAATCGGTGTTCGGTCGGCTATTGAACCATAGTGGGATACAAAGCTACGAACGTCACGAATATACGGCAAGACTACGAACCGCCTGGCCGAATCGTCATTTAAAAATCAAGACAGGTCAACCATTTTGGCGTTGGGAGCTGATCCACCTCCTGGGTCTTTGCCAGACCGGACAAAATTTTTCTCTGGAATTGCCGATTGATCTTTTGCAAGCGCCAGAAAATAAATCAACCTGGTCTCTCTTGTGTGAAAACTCCAGTTTCCAGCGGGTAAGACAATTGAATAATGGTAATATTCAACTCGATCTTTTACGCGATAAAAAAACCAGTGAGTTATTTCCGCTACAGCTAGCAGGTGAAGTCAGAGTAATTAATCCGGCCAGCGATCCAAACTGTTTCAGAAACCAACTCATGCTCGCCCTTACCTTACCGTCAGATATTTATAAGCTCCTGGGAAATGAACTGATCTGGCCTGGTCTTGACGCTATCCCCAACGATCAACTCCCCGGCTGGAAGATCTACTGCCAAAGCAGACTCTACAAGTGGCTGCGAAACATACTGCAAGGCGAGCCTGCTCAGACTAATTTAGAGGGGGAGACGTCAGCGGAAGCCATTTGCACCGATATTCCATATCCCGAACCTCTACTTTTAAACGAGCTTGCAAGCTTCGGACAAGGAAATTCAGCAGAGTTCCAACTAGCATCGATTGATCATTTTTTGGCAAATCTTCTCACATGCCCTGCAGTTGAAAATATTGAACTTCCAGAGATGATTAAACTTCCCAAATTGAACACACCTGGAATCTATTCTGAAAAAAAATTTAAAGAGACGATAGCTCAACAGTTATCGACACATGGAATCCCCAATTTCCCTGAGCAGTATCTCTACTTTCTTGATCAACCCGACATATGTCACTACACAATGGCCCCCCCTCTAAATATAAAAAACAGCTTGCTTGGACAATTTGAACTGGAGGATGCTAAAGGTCAAATCATTACAGGCTATGGGGAAGAATTAAAACAAATATTGCTATTCTGTTCAGCCTCGGGAAAAACTGAAGTCGACCTACCCAATGACAGATATCAACTTGAACAATTATTAAAACATTACCGGCAAGATCTAGATAATCTTTATAAATATCTGAATAACCTCTGCTATAGCCAAATCGAAAATTCAAAGTCCGCACGCAAGGTGATCAAAAGTTCCTGGGAAAACCTCAACCTTCCCGATCCCTCATGGTTTAAAAAATAACGGCGTCGCAAAAGGCCCGTCCCACTGCGTTACAGCGTTTTTTCACTATGATAACTACTGCACCGACTGGAACGAGTGCATTCGATTTTCTAAAAAGATGGGGCTCTAACCACAGCAGTACTGTGGTTGTATTTACTCAGAAAAGACTGTTATGCTCCCAGAAAAAAGAAAAAGTAGCCGCTTCCCTTTTTAAACATCTCTTTGTGTCTTTGAACTGTTCTCAGAAACTGCTATAGTTTTTACACTTAAGTACCTTTACTGAGAGGAGGCCGTAATGCTGGAAATAGTTGAAAAAACCTTGTTGACTGGAATTGGGGCGATGGCATTGACCCAGAAAAAAGCGGAAGAATTGATTGATGATCTCAAAAAACGGATGAACATTACTGAGGAAGAAGGGAAGACCCTTCTCGAGAAACTCCGCAGTGCAGCCAAAGACAATCAGAAAAAACTGGAAGAGATGGCTCAGGATGAAGTAAAAAAAGCCTGTGACCGCGTCGGGGTTGTAACCACGGAAGAATTTGAAAAACTGCAGCACAAAGTGGATCAACTGGAAAAACAACTGAAAGCACAAGCAAAATAAAGATCACCATGGGATTGCATCTTGCCATTCAATCGGATTAACCGCAATATTCGTTCCCTTAAACGCTATCGACAAGTATTGGGAACCCTTATTAAATATGGGTTTGGACATATTGTCGAGCAGCTCAATATTGATTATTATATTGAACTGGGAAAACGGATTGTCACTCTGGGAACCGCTTCCCGTGAATTGGAGCGTCTGACTCAGGCGGCCAGATTCCGGTTGGCTCTTGAAGAACTGGGGCCAACTTTTATCAAGTTGGGACAACTTCTTTCGACCCGGCCGGATATTGTTCCTGCTGACGTCATGGAAGAACTACAAAAGCTGCAGGATCATATTCCTGCGGTGCCAACCGACCAGATCATGGCTCAAATACATCGTGAGCTTGGTTACCCAACAGAAGAATTATTCAAAGACTTTGAAGACACCCCACTGGCAACTGCCAGTATTGCCCAAGTTCACCGTGGCACCTTAAAAAATGGCGAACAGATCGTCTGTAAAGTCCGCAGACCCGGCATTGAGTCTATCATTGAAACAGACCTGGATATCATGATGGGTCTAGCCTATCTGATTGAAAAGCACTTACCCGGTGGAGATATGTACGATTCTGTCGGCTTAGTTAAAGAATTTCGCCGCACAATTCATCGTGAACTCGATTTTTCACGTGAAGGACGAACGACAGAACGCTTTGCAGCTAATTTTGCCGATGATGAAACCGTTCATATCCCCAAAGTGTTCTGGGACTATACTGGCCAGACAGTCCTGACGCTGGAATATGTTGCCGGGATAAAAATTTCCCGACACAATGAATTGCTCGATGCCGATCTCGATCTAAAAATCATTGCAAAAAACGGGGCAGAAAACTTTTTGAAACAGGTTTTTATCCATGGCCTATTTCACGCGGATCCCCATCCAGGCAATATTTATGTCCGACCAGGAAACGCCCTTTGCCTTTTCGATTTTGGTATGGTCGGGCGCCTCGATGACGATTTAAAACTGCATCTGACAGAACTTCTTCTGTGTGTTCTACAGCGGGACGTTGACCGACTCATTATGCAACTTCTGTATTCAGGTGAATTGCACGATGAGTCAAATCTAAAAAGCCTGAAAAGAGATCTTACCGAATTCATCGATGATTATTACGACATTCTCTTGCAAGATCTGAAAATAGGGAAGTTGCTGATTGATTTCATAAGGATACTGACTGAATACCGAATCAAGTTCCCATCGAATCTGATGTTATTGTCTCGTGCGTTGTTTGCTATGGAGGGGCTAGGAAGACAACTAGATCCAAACTTCAACATGGTTGAACAGCTTAGGCCTTTTGCAGAACAGATCATCAAGGATCGCCATTCTCCTGGCAATATTGCCAAAGAAACGGCACGAACCCTACAGTCATACCACGCACTCGGTAAAAGCTTACCCCAAGATATTAAGGAGTTCATTAATCGAATCAACCACAATAAATTTAAGATTGACCTGGAACACCGTGGTTTTGAGCGTCTGGTTAACGACCTTGATAAATCGACTAACCGCATCTCATTTAGTATGGTTATTGCGGCCCTGATCATTGGATCTTCCTTAATTATGCAAACTGATAAAGGACCCATGCTGTTTGGTTTCCCGATATTAGGGTTGCTGGGATATTCAGCAGCGGGATTTCTTGGTTTTGGCCTTGCAATAGCAATTTTGCGTTCTGGTCGCATGTAACCCGACTGTGTTAACTCCGACACAGAATTACATAAAAGTTACAGAATTTTGCAACAACCTCCAGAAAAACTTATCCCATAAAAATAAAAATCATACAATTACAGCAAGTTAAAATGTCACGCAACTTGGCAAGAGTTTTGCATTAAATCCAAATAGTTTTGCACACAACTAGATTGGATAATAGAGAAATGATTCTTCAGCGCACCATAAAAAAACCAGCAACAATCTCCGGCATCGGTCTCCATAGCGCTGCACGGATTAATCTAAGAATGCGCCCCGCGGCTGCGAATACTGGGATCATCTTCCATCGCACCGATGGAGAACAAACCGTCGACATAAAAGCCTGCTCTGAAAATGTTGTCGACACGCGCATGGCTACAGTTATTGGTCATCAAGGGATGACCGTTTCAACAATTGAACATTTCATGGCAGCTTTGGCGGCTTTTGGCATTGATAACCTCCATGTTGATATTGACGGTCCAGAGGTTCCAGTACTTGATGGCAGTTCAGCACCTTTCATCCGTGAGATTCAACAAGCGGAAGTTCAAACGCTGAGCCGTAGTCGAAAATTTATTGCGATTCGCAAGCCACTGGAAATTATTGAGGGTGAAAAACGCATCAGTATCATCCCTTCCCGTTTTTTCAGAATCTCATTTGATATTGCTTTTGATCATCCAGCCATTTCGGTACAACATCACAGCATGAAATTTAGCACCGAAACCTTTTGTAAAGAGATCGCTTCAGCTAGAACATTTGGCTTTCTTCACGAGGTTGAGCAGCTTAAAGCCAACGGGTTGGCTCGTGGTGGTTCTCTGGAAAATGCCGTTGTGATTGACAACAATGGTGTGATGAACCCTGAAGGTTTACGTTTTCAAAATGAATTTGTCCGCCACAAGATTCTCGATTCCTTCGGGGATTTCAGTCTGCTTGGATCACCATTGCTCGGTCACATCAGGGCGTTTAAGGCTGGTCATGATCTGAATGCAAAAATGGTTCGGATGATTGAAGAAAACCCGAGCCACTGGGCTCATGTTGAATTCAGTGAGCAGGCACTCCGAGAAGCACAACGTACTGAAGCAAAAGCATTTGCCATCGACCTGGCTTGGGATAATGCGTAATAACGATTTTTGCGCCTTTTCTGGCTGTAAATTCCCCCTTCAGACCCTTGCCAACAATCAAAACAGCAGTTTCCTGCTGCCTGTAATCTCCATGACCCCACCACTACGGACACAAGAAACATAGTTCATTATAATTCATTGCTGCTCAATCACCCCCGAAACCATTATAGGCGCATGAGAAACCGTTTACTCACGGTGGATATCTGCTATTCCTTTTACGAATAAAAATTGTTAAACTGCGCGCCTACCGAAGTGGGAAGTGCTCTGCTTTTTTCTATCTTGATTGAGAGAATCAAAAGGAGGATAGGCGTGACGATTCAGGTAGTTTATAAAAACGGCAAAGAAGACTTGGTTGAAAAAAAGTTTCTGGATATTCTTCTTCACATTGGGGAGGTTCAGGAGTTTCGTCGGAGTGACCATTGGGTAAACGTTACTGTAGACCCAATTCGTTCCTCTCAGCAATGTGAATACCATGGCAGTAACAGGCGTGTTCACGATGGTACCGAGTTTTCCTCCGCTATGGGTATTTGAATTATTGTTAGAAAAAGCCGAGACATTTTTTGTCCCGGCTTTTTCTAACCTTTATCCGCAGTACGACCTGCACAGCCGAAAAAAACAGCCGAACACTAGCAGAAAAATTGACCCTTCCGCCCGAAGCACAAGATCTTTAACCTTGCAGATTTCTTTGACGGCTTCATTGATGCGCTGAATTGCGAGCTTGGAGGCCTTCCAACCGAAGGCATTTGTGCGAA
>JAQIBX010000093.1 GCA_027858895.1 Desulfuromusa sp.
GCAAGTCAATAAACGCCTGAATCAGAATTAATCTTATCTATAACTTTTGTGGTTGTGTTTATCGGTGCTATACTTAAACTCACATTCCAAATACGAAAGGGAGGAAAGAAATGAAAGTATTATTTAAATTGTTTATTGCTCTGCTGGTTGTTGTCGCTATTGTCGTTGCAGGGGCTTATTTCTATGTCGATTCCATTGCGAAAAAATCGATTGAGCGCGGCGGGGAAATGGCGTTGGGGGTGTCGACCAATCTTGATAAGGTGCATGTCTCCTTGTTTGGTGGCGAGGCTTCGCTGAACGGATTGCGGATAGCGAATCCTTCCGGGTTTAAGGCAGAGACGTTTATGCAACTCGGACAGGGTGACGTCGCTGTTTCCCTGGGGTCATTATTGAGTGATACGATTAAGATTCCAAGAGTGAGGTTAAGTAATATCCGGGTTAATCTGGAGCAGAGTGGCAAAAATAACAATATCGATCCAATCCTCGCGCGTGCCAAGAGCATGAGTGGGAAAAAGGGAAAATCAGCCCCCCAACCAAAGACCAAAGATGGTAAGAAATTCATTGTTGAATATTTCTCACTGGATGATGTGCAGATAAATGCCAGCCTCGATTTGCTCGGGCAGGCTTCAGCAGTCAAACTGGTATTGCCAAAGATTGAGTTGCGCAACCTGGGTGCAAAAGATCAGGGACTACCGATGCCCGAGTTGATCCAGAAAGTGGTTCAAGCTGTTCTTAGTGCGGCAAAGAATAGTTCGGGGCAATTGTCCCCGGCACTGGCTAAGCTATTGGCAGGAGAATTGGGCGATTTGGATGGGATTAAAACCGAAGTGATTGGTCAAGCCAAAGCGCAAGTTGAGAAAAAAGTCGATGAACTGAAAAAACAAGTGCAGGAACAGATTCCGGTATCCCTTCCAGTTGACACGGATAAGATTGTCGATGAAAAAGCCGGAAAATTGTTAAAGGGAGTTGGAGATCTGTTGGGTGGAGATAAGTAGGTCATATAAAAAAAATATTTCTTGCAAAATTCGGGGTGTGATAGCAGTTTATGTTCTCTACACCCCGTTTTTTGTTTACCATTTCTTTACTGGAATTTTTATATGCCAAAAATTGATGCTTTTGAAACTTACAGTGATGCCTATGATGACTGGTTTGAAAAGAATCGGTTAGCCTATGAGGCAGAGTTGAAGGCAGTGCGTCAGTTGCTCCCTGCGGGAGATGTGCGGGGAATGGAGGTCGGCATTGGTTCCGGAAAATTTGCTGTCCCATTGGGGATCAAGGTTGGGGTAGAACCTTCAAAACAAATGGCTGTCAAGGCAGAAAAACTAGGCCTTGAGGTTCATTCAGGGGTTGCTGAGGAGCTGCCGTTTCCCGCTGACCAGTTTGATTTTGTGCTGATGGTGACGACGATTTGTTTTGTCGATGATGTCGTTCAGTCCTTCCAGGAGGCACTGCGGGTTCTAGTGCCTGGCGGTTGTATTCTGGTCGGCTTTGTCGATATGGAAAGCGATCTCGGGCAAAAATATCTGCAAAATCGCCACAAAAGTAAATTTTATAAAGAGGCAACCTTCTTTTCGACCCAGGAAGTTTTGGATCACTTAAAAATAGCAGGCTTCGGGGCAACTGAGGTTAAACAAACGTTGATTCTTGGTGATACAGAAAACACCGTTCTTGACGGCTTTGGCGCGGGGGCTTTTGTGGTGATTAAGGCAATCAAGGGCTGAATTTCAACGGAGAGATGCTAAGAAAGACAGAGTTCGCAGAGAAAACCATAAAACCAGTTATAGCTCCAATACACGAAGACACCAAAAAATCTTTGGGGTTTTTGAATAAAAAAACAGGTCTTCAGGTTGTGACCTTCTCTGCCTCTCTCCGCCTCTCCGTTAAATTTTTTGACTCCGTTTTTCCTTTGTATCTTAGCGCCTTGGTGGCAAAATGGTTTTAGCTTATACTTGCTCAAATATTGAGAATCCCTTTCAAGGAGGTCGTATGTCGACACAATTTAAAGCTCTGTTAGTGGAGCAACCAGAGAAAAAAGTTTTTACCCGTTCGATTGTTACCCGCTCTCTTGATGACCTGGCAGCTGGCGATCTGGTCGTCAAGGTCCATTATTCTTCACTTAATTTTAAGGATGCTCTGTCCTCAGTGGGAAACCCTGGCGTGACAAGAAATTTCCCCCATACCCCGGGGATTGATGCTGCAGGCGAAGTGGTTTCCTGCTCTGACGGTTTTTTTCAGCCGGGAGATAAGGTAATTGTCACCAGCTATGATCTGGGTATGGAAACCGATGGTGGTTTTGGGCAGATGATCCGCGTCCCAAGTCAATGGGCATTGGAGCTTCCCGAGGGGCTGACCCTGAAAGAAAGTATGATGCTCGGGACCGCTGGGTTGACAGCCGCACTGTCTGTTCAGGAACTGGTGGAAAATGGCGTGACTCCCGAGAGTGGTCCGGTTCTTGTGACGGGCGCAACCGGTGGCGTTGGTAGTCTGGCTGTCGCGATTCTGGCAAAGATTGGCTTCAAAGTCACTGCAGTGACGGGAAAACTCGAAGAAACCGCCTACCTTGAAGGTTTAGGAGCCGAACACGTTATCAGCCGGGAAACCCTGTTAACAGGGAATGAGCGCCCGATGTTAAAGCCGACATGGGCGGGTGTCGTTGATTGTGTCGGTGGCGATATGCTTGCCGCTGCAATTAAATCAACTCAATATGATGGAGTTGTCACCTGCTGTGGACTGGTTGGGTCAATCGATCTGAATGTTAGTGTTTTTCCCTTTATTCTCCGAGGAGTGCGGTTGATTGGTATCGATTCTGCCGAGTGTCCGATGGAACGCAGAACCAGGGTCTGGCAACGTCTGGCTGACGAATGGAAGCTGGATAAATTGACCGAAATGGTTGATGAAATCACCCTTGCTGGATTGGAAGTCAAAATTCAATCGATGCTCAAGGGTGGTTCAAAGCGCCGGGCGCTGGTGAATTTGCTGGACAGTTAGTTTCTTGTGAAGCCGGAGGATAATGCCGAATAATCGCAACAACGGCTGGGAGAGATTTCCCGGCCGTTGTTGTTTTCGGTTATAGGTAACAGGATGTGCATATTTTCTGCTTCAGAGACAGTGTAATGAAGCTGGAACCTTAAGTCTATGTGCGCAAGGCGACTGTGGCAGAACCGAAATTACAGGAACTGTATGCCATATTGGGGTTATCACCCTCACCCGGAGGTGTACAGAAAATGACCGTCTAACGTGAATAAACGCAAATGTAGTGCCAGGCGATGATTTTGTGACGTGTAACATGTTGATATTGTGTAGTTTGTTTTTTAGGGTGTTAAACATGGCTTAGTGGGTTGAATGCTATTGCAGATGACACCCGACGCCTTGAAGTCTTATATCGGCAAAAGCTCGAAGCTCTCGCAGAACTCAAACAATCCATCCTGCAAAAAGCCTTCGCAGGTGAACTGATCAGTTCAGCGAAACGAGAAAAACAAAGATTTGACTAAATTCGACATATTATGACATAGTATGTCGACAAATAATCGACATACTATGCTAAAAACAACAAAGCAGAGAGGGTGATGATCCAGGGACTGAGAAATAAAATCCCCCTTGAGGAGTTCGACTATCAAACTTTGATGGGCGCTCTGTCTGACTATGCCCGGCCACGCGATAAAGTCACTGCACTGCTTGCCAAAGGGGTTATCATCCGGGTTAAAAAGGGGCTGTATATCTTTGGTCCCGATGACCGCAAACGTCCCTATTCACGCGAAATCCTCGCTAATCTACTCTACGGCCCCTCTTGTGTTTCCTGCGATTATGCCTTGTTCTGGCACAGTTTGATTCCCGAACGGGTCGAAACCCTGACCTCGGTCACCAGCAAACGCAACAAAACCTTTACCACCCCGGTCGGGGTGTTCAGTTATCATGCCCTCCCTCCGGCAAGCCTTTCCATCGGCATGCAGCGGGTCGAACTGTCTGACGGCAGCGCATTTCTGTTGGCATCAACAGAAAAGGCATTGGCCGACAAGCTATATTGTGAGCGTGGCTTACAGCTGAATTCACAAAAAGAGTGTCTGGAATATATTGTTGATTCATTACGAATCGACAAAAGTTTGCTGCAAAAATTTGATCTCGCGCTGTTGGAAAAACTTGCCGTGGCTTATCGCTCCCGCCGGGTCAAATTGCTGGCTGGCGGTCTGCGCCGCTTGATCCATCGGGAGATGTCATAATGCATGAAGCGGTACGCCAGATGTTGGCAAAATATAGCTGTGAGCGGGTGGAGGATTATGCCCAGGCGTTGCGGGAAATCCTGCAGGAAATTGCCTTGTTTGGTTTATGGCGAGCCAAATTTTTTGACAAGGCTGCCTTTTATGGTGGTACGGCACTGCGTATCCTCTACGGTCTGGATCGCTTTTCGGAGGATCTCGATTTTTCACTGCTACAACCTGCGCCAGACTTCCACCTTGAACGCTACAGCGTTGCGCTGGAAAAGGAGTTGGCAGCATTCGGTTTTACCGTACGGGTTGAACTGAAAAACAAGGCGGTTACATCAGCAGTACAGTCGGCATTTTTGAAGGCAGATACAACCAACGAACTATTGGTTATTGAGCCGGGAGAAGAAATTGTACAACAGCTTCCAGCCGGCAAAATGATCCGCATCAAGATCGAAGTCGATACCGACCCTCCAGCAGGGTTTACAACGGAAAACAAGTACCTGCTGCTGCCGGTTCCGTTTGGTATCCGCTCTTATGTTTTGCCCGATCTGTTTGCCGGTAAAATGCATGCACTGCTGTACCGAAAATGGAAAAATCGGGTCAAAGGGCGGGATTGGTACGATCTGGTCTGGTATTGCAGCCACCATCCGACCCTGAATCTTGCTCACCTTGAACAGCGGATGCGCCAGAGTGGTCACTGGACAAAGGCAGAATCTCTTGATCAAGCTCGATTCAGAGAGCTTTTAGCAACAAGAATCAGCACCCTTGATGTTGATCAGGCGCGACAAGAAGTTGCAGCGTTTGTCACCGACCAAAGGGCTCTGGAGATCTGGTCAAGAGATTTTTTTACTGCAATAGCTGAACGAATTGTGCTGCAATCAGACAATTTTCAAGGAGGGGTATTATGAACGAAGCCGAAACCCGCGCTAAACTGATCGACCCTGCCTTAAAAAACACTTGAAGAGGCCACCATATGAACGAAATACGGATGCAGACACTGTTAAAAAGTGCCCAGCTCTATTTGCGTGATTTCCAAACCGACAATGAAGGTTTCACCTTGGCGGCGGTTTTGTTGTTGGGAAAAGATGACGTTATCCTTTCAGTGTTGCCGCACCATCGTACCGATGCAATTTTACGCCGTAAAAATCTGGATCGTTACGATGACCGTGACGATATTCGTACCAACCTGATCGAAAGTTACGATCGCTTAATGGCGTTTGTTGCTAAACATCTGCCCGACAGTTTTTATCTGGAAGGGGATCAGCGGATCAGTATTCGCGATCATATTTTCCGTGAAGTGACGGCAAACATGCTGATTCATCGTGAATATCTGAACGCCTTTCCGGCCAAGTTGGTCATTGAAGCAGATCGGGTAATGGCGGAAAACAGTAACCGGCCTCACGGACATGGCTTGATTAAACCGGATAATTTTTCTCCCTTTCCCAAGAATCCGGTGATTGCCCGTTTCTTCAAAGAGATTGGCCGGGCGGATGAATTGGGTTCCGGGGTGCGTAAGCTGTTCAAATACTGCCGTTCGTATGGCGGACACAATCCGGAATTGCTGGAAGCGGACATCTTCCGTTTTGTACTGCCGATATTAGATGCGGTTGAAATTGTAGAAACGCCGGTAGAAACGCCGGTAGAAACGCCGGAGAAAACTTCGGATAAGATTTTACGCGTGCTGGCGGATAATCCGAATCTGACACTTGCTGAAGTTTCTGACTTAATTAATAAGTCATTGAGCACTGTTGAACGAGCGAGTGCAAAATTGGTTAAAGAGGGACGAATTAGGCGTATTGGTCCAAAAAAAAGTGGTCACTGGGAAGTTTAATCATGAACGAAGCCGAAACCCGCGCTAAACTGATCGACCCTGCCTTAAAAGCTGCTGGTTGGGGTGCTATTGAAGGCAGTCGCGTCCGTCGTGAAGTGATCACCCTGGGACGACTGCAAGGGGCGGGAAAACGTTCGCAACAGGATATTACCGATTACGTTTTAATCTATCGTGGTCAAAAACTGGCGGTGATCGAAGCCAAGCGAAGCGATCTGGCCGATACCGAAGGGGTGGGACAGGCAATTCATCCCCCAGCTTTGGTGATTATCCACCCGACTTCTTTGATTTCATCGTGATCGATGAGTGTCATCGAGGCGGAGCGAATGACGAAAGCAACTGGCGGGGTATCATGGAGCATTTCTCGCCTGCCGTACAACTGGGTTTAACCGCCACCCCCAAGCGTGAAGGGAATACCGATACCTATCGCTACTTTGCCGAGCCGGTCTACATCTATTCACTCAAGGAGGGGATCAATGACGGCTTCCTGACCCCGTTCAAGGTCAAGCAGATTGCCACGACGCTGGATGATTACGTTTATACCTCAGACGACACCATCATCGAAGGGGAAATTGAAGCAGGTAAGCGCTACGAAGAAGAGATGGTTTCGGATATTTATGCATTCGGGGTTGAAGAATAATATTTATGACAAATTGGTGTGATACCCATATTCACCTTGATGCCCCCGAACTAAATGGCCAAGGGCTGGACCTTCTCCCTGCAGCACAGAAATGCGGGATCAACAAGTTTGTTGTCCCGGGGGTACTGGTCAGCAGCTGGGATGGGATGGTTGCTCTGGCAGAAAATGCTGAAAGTGTGTATCTTGCGCCGGGATTACATCCAGCCTATGCTGACCAATGGACGCCGGAAGCGGAACAACTTCTCCAATACATGACAGCAAGCCAAAAAGTTGTTGCCATTGGAGAAATTGGTTTGGATGGCTCGGTTAAATCATCAATGCAGCAACAGGAAGTGGTGCTGCGTGCCCAACTTCAGATAGCACTCGATGCTCGGCTGCCAGTATTGTTACATGCTCGTCAGGCAACCGGACAGCTACTGGCTATTCTCCGTGAGTTGGAAATCGGCAAAAAGATTGGTGGGAGCTGGCACGGTTTCTCCGGCAGTTTGCAGGTTGCGCAAGAACTTGCTGAACTGGGATTTAAAATCGGAGTCGGCCCGATCCTGTTACGGGCAAATGCGCGCAAGTTGCCGGATGCGGTAAAGGCACTGCCAACTTCGGCTCTTGTCTTGGAAACCGACCTGCCATATATGGCTGAAAAACCTGAAATAATACTGAAAGTTGCAGAAAAGGTTGCTGAGCTGCGTCACTGCTCATTAGCAGAAACGGCACGATTCACAACGGAAAACGCCAATAAACTCTTTGGTTTTCAAGATAGATCGATTTATGGAAAATGACCGTTTTGACCGGATGCAACGCTTGGCTGGGCTCACAGGCATGCAGCGCTTGAAAAACTCTTCAGTTGCTGTTTTTGGTATCGGTGGGGTCGGTGGCTATGCCGTTGAAGCTCTGGTGCGGGGCGGGGTCGGCAAGTTGACCCTGGTCGATCCTGATAATATATGTGTCACCAATATCAACCGACAAATTCATGCTCTGGAAGAAACAGTTGGACAATCCAAAGTTGCAGTGATGGCACAGCGTTGTCGGGCAATTAACCCGCAGATTGAGGTTGTCATACTGCACCAGGCTTACCGTGCGAATACCTCCGCCGAGCTACTTTCAGACCAATTTGACTACGTGCTTGATTGTATCGACAATATTACTGACAAGATACATCTGCTCCAAAGCTGTTATGAGCGTGGATTGCCGATTATCTCTTCCATGGGAGCGGCGAATAAACTTGATCCGACTCTGGTAGAAACTGCCGACATCTCTGTAACAAAAAAATGTCGGTTGGCACGAACCATTCGTAAAGAATTACGTAAACATGGTATTGAACAGGGCATCAAGGTGGTTTATTCGACCGAAGAGTTCCGTCCATTGACTGGAGCTGATGCGGGTGAACGTAAACCGGTTCTCGGCAGTTCATCTTATCTTCCCCCCTTGTTCGGTTTGACCATGGCGGGGATGGTGATTCCCTATTTAATTGGAGATATCAAGTGATAGATGCATATTTTTGGCAGTTGCCACTCCTGTTTGTTGTCGGAATCGTGGCGGGTATTCTCAACATACTGGCGGGCGGTGGTTCTCTGCTGACTTTGCCATTATTAATTTTTATGGGTTTGCCGAGTGCTGTTGCAAACGGCACCAATCGAATTGCCATTTTTTGCCAGAATATTTTTGCTATTCGTGGCTTCAGCAAGCGCGGGGTCATGCCGTTACAGCTGGCGCTCCTCTGTACTCCTTCGGCGCTTCTGGGAAGCTGGGTTGGGGCTAATTTAGCAATTAATCTTGATGACCAGATATTTAAACGTGTTTTGGCTCTGATTATGATCGGGGTGTTGATCTTTACCGCCATAGATCCAATGAAGCGCATTCGACGGGAAGATATCCAGTTCGGGTTTTGGCGAAAAGTCCTGATCGTTATCTCTTTCTTCGGCGTCGGTATTTATGGTGGATTTGTCCAGGCGGGGGTTGGTTTTATCGTTATCACTGCGTTGTTGATTCATGGACTCGATCTGGTCCGAATCAATGCCCTTAAGGTGTTTGTCATCTTCGCTTACACTTTTGTTGCTCTTGGGGTTTTCATTTACCATGGGCAGGTCGATTATTTTCTTGGTTTTGCTCTCGCTGCTGGAACTTCGGTTGGCGGGATGATTGGACCAAAATTAGCGGTTGATAAGGGGCACGACTGGATCAAAAAAGT
>JAQIBX010000164.1 GCA_027858895.1 Desulfuromusa sp.
ATGGCAATGCCAGAAACAGGAGGTTGCCAGGCGACAAGAGGCCACCATAGAATCAGGAGAAACCCACTTTTCAGGAGGGTGGAGCGGCCTAGCTGCCTGGTTTGATCAGCTCCGGCAAACCAACCACGAAGAAGATTTGTGAGCCCATAAAAGAAGGGGAAAAATGAACACGCTGCCAGTGGTAATTGTAGATACTGACGCAGATCAGTTTCTACCCCAAGCAACTGACCTAGAATAAATTGATTCAGTGGTACTGCGGTCAACAGGACAAGGGTTCCAAGACTCAGCGACATCATTAAGCTGAAGCGAAGCAGAGTGCGGAGATCTTGCATCGTTCTGACCAAAGTCATGTAGGCTTGTTGCAGATTGCGCATTGGCCCGGCCAGTAGGAATAGGAATCCACGGATTACGCCGAAAGCTGCGAGAGCCAGAGCACCATCATTTAAACGACCGATAATTGAACTGATCAGCAACGGGATAGTTTGTTGCAAGCAGGACGAATAGGCTAAAGGGAACGAATAACGCAAAATCTCGCCGGTGGTTTTTTCTGTCTCTCCTCCATCTAAAGGCGGATGGGTTTTCCAGGCCAGCCAAGAGATAACCAAAGTTTCTGTAACGACGCAGCTGACCAAGGCAAAAGCCCCCAGCTGAGCACCGTAAAACCACTTGTATCCAACTGAAAGAAATCCAAACAGAGTTGCAAGCCTGACTCCGGTGGCAAATGAAACCAGGCTGGTTTTGCGTGCGCGGATAATCAACCCCTGGCAGAAGCCACGGATGCCGGTAAAAAATGGGAGGAACGCCAATATATACAGAGCTTTTTTTGCTTCTTCAGCAATTTCAGCAGGGGTGCCGAGAAGTTTAATCAGGATGAAATCACCTACCGGAGTAAAGGCAATGAGTGACAACATAACCGCGACATAGGCAGCGACCAGTCCGATAAATATCAAGACCCCGATTAATGATTTTCGACCGCGAACCATAGCAATGGTAATGGTGTGATTCTGGTAAGAGGGGGAAGCGATAAACAGGTGCACCACCAGTGCGACCGACATGCCGGCCAGGGCAGTGATATAGTCATCAAGCCTGGCCAGGGCGCCATTAATGATGGTATGGGAAATGCTCATTAATTGGACATTGAGCACCAGTGGGAAAAAGAAAAAAGCAATCTCTCGAGTGGTCAGATTCTTTTCAGTCAAAAGATGGCCCAGGAAATAGTTGCAGCAGGTCGGTCGGGCGTTCAGCATGGAAATCGGAGGTTAGTCCATCGCTGTGTCCCATTCCATAGGCACAGAAGCAGGTTGCTGCACCCGCTCCGCGACCGGCATAGAGGTCGGTGTGATGATCGCCAACCATAACTGCTTGTTTCGGGTCAGCGCCCATGTCTTCTAGGGCTTTGATCACTGGCAGGGGATGAGGTTTTTTTTCTGCATAGCTGTCACCACCAACGATCATTTTGAAATATCTGGTCAGGTTCAGACCCGCAAGCAGATTCATCGTCAATTGATAAGGTTTATTGGTGACAATGGCCATCTGTTCGGCTGAATGACTGCTCAGGAGTTCTTCTATCCCCGCATAACAGACGGTATGGTCGAGAAGATGCTCGTCGTACAATTGCAGGAATCTGTCACGATGAGCAGGATGATAGAGGTCTTCCCCAAGGGCACGTTTGACCAGGACGGTGACTCCATCGCCAACAATGCGACTAACCTGTTCTTCCAAGAGTGGAGAACGATTCAATTCGCCACGGAGTAAGTTGAGTGAGAGGGTGAGATCGGGAACCGAATCGACCAGAGTGCCATCAAGATCAAAGAGCAGATAATTTATATTTTTCATTTCAACCCTTTTTCATCCGTGCACCAAAGATAGCAGTTCCAACTCTCACCAGGGTTGCACCTTCTTCCACAGCAACTGCAAAATCGCCGCTCATCCCCATGGAGAGTTCGCCCATTTCAACGCCGGGAAGCTGTAATCTTTCGATCTGCTTAGATAGTTCGCGCAACTGTCTGAAAAAGGGACGAACCTGCTCAGGATCGTCAGAATGTGGTGGCAGACACATCAACCCGCAAACTTTCAGATTGGGCAACTGGCTAACTTGTCGCACCAGGCTTTCCAGATCTTCTGGAGTACAACCCGATTTGCTCGATTCATCACCAACATTGACTTGCAGTAGAATTTTGGCAATCCCATCAATTTTTCCCCATTGATGATCAATTTCTTCAGCGAGAGAGAGGCGGTCAACGGAGTGGATCATTGTGACTTTGCCGCGCAGATATTTAACCTTATTGCTTTGCAGCCCTCCGATGAAATGCCATTGGAGGGGGGATTCAACCAGGGGCTCTTTGTCACGAAACTCCTGGACATAACTTTCCCCGAACAGTTTCTGGCCTGAGCAAAAAGCTTCTTCAACCAGCTTAGCCGGTTTAACTTTGGAGACGGCAATCAGTCTGACTTCTTCCGGGTTTCGACCAGATTTTTGGCAGGCTTTGTTAATCCGATCATGAATTTTCGCAAGATTAGCGGCAATATCGTTCATCAGTTTTGCTCCATAAATTTCATATCAACAACGGCACACCCAGTTCTTTCATCGCCAGTGTCAGTTTGCACAAAGGCAGGCCGACGACATTGGTGTAGCTCCCTTCAATCCTGGCAACAAAACAGACCCCGAACCCTTGGATTGCGTAGGCTCCAGCTTTATCGGCAGGCTCTCCCGTGGCAATGTAGCGTGTGATTTCGGCTTCTGTCAATTGACGAAACCAGACTTTAGTGCTGACCGCTTCGGTACGTTGTTGACCGGCTTGACGATCAATCACGGCATAGCCGGTAAGAACCCGGTGCTCACGCCCGGAGAGTTGCTTTAGCATCATTGCTGCTTCGGCTTCGTCTTGTGGTTTGCCAAGAATTTGTCCATCGCACAGAACGATAGTGTCACTGCCGATGAACCAACGACCCGATATATTTTTCCGATTTGCAACTTCGGTCGCCTTGTCGAGACTTAAGCGGATAACATGTTCTTCTGGTGTCTCTCCATCCAGGATGTGTTCCTCTGCCTGACTGGGGATAACCTGAAAATCAAGTCCGATCTGTTGTAATAGTTCTCGTCTACGCGGTGAGGCTGATGCCAGAATGAGCTGATCTTTCATCGTCTCTCCTCCCGCTTGGAAGCAATAGGTTCCCACCATTTTGGTAGCGCATCTAGTGCCCGTTCGGCCATCGCCAGGCGGCGGTCGGCACGTTTCATTTTACGCCCTTCCAGAGGTGGAAAGAGGCCGTAATTGATGTTCATCGGTTGAAAGTTTGTTGTGTCAGCCGCCGATAAATGACCCAGTAGTGAACCGAGTGCAGTTTCTTTAGGGGGCAAAAGAATTTTTTCACCACGGAGTTGATATGCGGCAAAAAATCCCGCTAAAAATCCGCAGGCCGCAGATTCCACATAACCTTCGACCCCGCTCAATTGGCCAGCGGCATAAATGTGCTGCGCCACTTTAAATTGCAGCGACTCGGTTAGACAGGCGGGTGCGTTGATAAAGGTATTGCGATGCATGCTGCCAAGACGGGCAAATTGTACCTTCTCTAGCCCGGGGATGGTACGGAATATTCTCTTTTGTTCCGGATAGGTTAATCGGGTCTGAAATCCGACCAGGTTAAACAGTGATGCGTGACGATTGTCCTGGCGTAGCTGCAGAACCGCGTAAGGAGTCCTCCCGCTTTTCGGATCGGGAAGACCGACCGGTTTCATCGGCCCGAAAGAGAGGGTTTGCGCGCCACGACTGGCCATCTCTTCAATCGGCATACAGCCTTCAAAATGGATCAGCTTCTCGAACTCGCGACCGGCAACCTTGTCCGCATCCACCAGTTCCTGAACAAAGTTGTAGTATTGCTCTTTATTAAACGGACAATTGATATAATCATCGCCACCCTTGTCATAGCGGGAAGCACGCCAGGCAACGTCAAAATTGATGGAATCAGCTTCGACAATCGGCGCAATGGCATCATAAAAATACAGGTGCTCGCTACCCGTCAATTTTGCCAATTCAGCGGAAAGGGTTGTTGATGTCAGTGGGCCGCTAGCGAGGATCGTTGTCCCTACCGCAGGGAGTTGGAGGACTTCTTGCCGAATCAATTCAATATTCGGTTCTGTCGCAATTTTAGCGCTGATATAGTTGGAAAATTCATCCCGATCAACTGCCAGGGCACCACCGGCTGGAACCGCTGTGGCATCAGCTGCTTCGATAAACAAAGAGCCGGCGCGGCGCAGTTCTTCCTTAAGGCAACCAACGGCGTTGTTCATTCCAGCACCGCGCAAGCTATTCGAGCAGACCAGCTCAGCCAGCCCCTCACTTTGATGCGCTGGAGAGAACTGCAGTGGTTTCATTTCGTACAATTTGACCTGGCAGCCTTCTTGGGCCGCTTGCCAGGCCGCTTCACAACCAGCAAGCCCGGCACCAATAACAGTGATATCCATTCTTTATTCCTGTTGAACGCAAATCGGCCGAACCTGAATGGCTCGGCCGATAGAAATTATACTCTGTTGTTGAAAAATTAGGTTGTTTTTTTCGTCGGTTTTTTTACAGGAGTTTTTTTCTTAACTGCCGGTTTCTTTTTTGTGACAGCTTTTTTAGCCACTGTTTTTTTCTCCGGTGGGATTAGCTCTTTTTCCCAGTCGCAGTTTTCCTGTGGGCATCTTTGTACCGTCCCCCACCGCTTGGTGGTTTTGATCTCAGTCAACGGCCAGGAACATTTTGGACAAGACTCTTCCTTGGGTGGATTCCAAAGGGCATATTTACATTTTGGGTAGCGGTTACAGGAATAGAAAATTTTTCCATAACGGCTCTTTTTTTCCATCATCTCCCCTTCACCACATTCGGGGCAGGTGATGCCGAGGGACTTGGGTTTTTCTAGCGGCTGGATGTTTTTACATTTTGGATATCCACTACAGGCAAGAAATTTCCCGTAGCGTCCGGTTTTTATCAACATTGGAGAGTCGCATTTCTCACATTTTTCTTCTGAGAAAATCGGTTCCTCTGCTTCTTTTCCCTCTCCGCTGAGGGGTTCGGTATGGCGGCAATCAGGGAATCCAGAACAGGCCAAAAAACGACCTGAGCGACCGAGTTTAATCACCAGCTCTTTACTACATTCAGGACAGGTTTTATCAGTTTTTTCCGTTGTTACATCAGCTTTACTGACTTCAAGGTCTTTGCGGTGTAACAGGGCAATAAAGGGGTCCCAAAATTGTTTGATCAATGGAATCCAGGCTAACTCGCCACGAGAAATTGCGTCCAGTTCCTCTTCCAGCCCGGCAGTAAAGTCGTAATCAACGTATTGGCTAAAATGTTCTGTCAGCAGCTTGGTCACGACTCGGCCGGTATCTTCCGGAAAGAAGGTGCGTTTTTCCAGTCGAACATATTTTCTGGTGACCAGAGTATTCATGATACTGGCGTAGGTTGATGGCCGACCAATGCCGTACTCTTCGAGCGTTTTGACCAGACTGGCTTCGGTAAAGCGAGGTGGCGGCTGGGTGAAGTGCTGTTCCGGGTTGAGCTCTTCTCTGCTGAGTTTTTCACCTTCACTTAAAGGTGGTAGCAAACCCTCTTTGTTTTCATCGTCACCATTGTCGGTTCCCTCGATATAGAGAGCCATAAAACCGGGGAAGCGGATAATCTGACCAGTTGCCCGGAAGCTGTAACGTTCACCGGCGGCAATATCGACTCGAGTGGCATCAAAAATTGCTTGGGTCATTTGTGATGCTACGGTGCGTTTCCAGATCAATTCATAGAGACGTTGTTGATCTGAGCTTAAATATTGTTTCAGCTGTGCCGGAGTTCGTGCAATGGATGTTGGACGAACCGCCTCATGCGCTTCCTGTGCGTTTTTGCTTTTGTTTTTAAATGTCCGCGGTTTTTCCAGGGCGTAGCTTGGATCGTAAAGTTGGCAGATGATTTCACGCGCTTCACGGGTTGCAACAGTAGACAGGGACACCGAGTCAGTTCGCATATAGGTGATTAAGCCGTGGGTTCCGTCCCCAACTTGAATACCTTCATAGAGCTTCTGGGCAACACTCATTGTCTTGCGCGCCGAAAATCCAAGTTTTCGACTGGCTTCTTGTTGCAAGGTGCTGGTGGTAAAGGGTGGCGAAGGATTTCGTTTGCGTTCTTTCTTTTCCAGAGATGCAACTTGAAAATCTACTTGTTCCAGTTCTGCAAGAATGGCTTCTGCTTTTTTCTGGGTGGCGATAGCGAACTTGTCCAGTGTCTTGCCGTCGCAACTGTGAAGTTTTGCTGTCAAAGGACTTTTGGCAAGGTTCGCCAAAACTGCTTCAATGCTCCAATATTCACGTGGCCTGAATGCATCTATCTCATCTTCACGTTCACAAACCAGTCGTAATGCAACCGATTGAACTCGCCCCGCAGATAATCCATAACGGATTTTTTTCCAGAGAAATGGCGACAGATTAAATCCAACCAGATAATCAAGAACTGAGCGAGCTTGTTGAGCATCTACCATGTCACGATCAATCGATCGCGGATGAGCCATTGCTTCATCGATAGCTGTTTGGGTGATTTCGTTGAAAGTTACCCGCTTAACGGTTGGTTTTTTAGTTTTTTCATCAATACTGAGTGCTTCCAGAAGGTGCCAGGCGATTGCCTCACCTTCACGGTCGAGGTCAGTTGCGAGGATTAATTCGTCACTTTTAGCGACCTCTTTTTTTAGCAGGTTGACATGTTTTTCGCTGTCGGCCAAGATTTGATAGTTAGGTTTGAAATGATCAGCGATATCAACCGAGCCTTGTTTGCTCGGCAGGGCGCGGACGTGACCGTAAGAGGCAAGCACTTTGTAGCCCTTGCCCAGAAATTTTTCGATGGTTTTTGCTTTTGCCGGTGATTCGACGATAACCAGTGATTGAGCCATCTGTGTCCTCTATGAGCCTCTCCCGCTCAAGCAGGAAGGGCAGACGTGAAAAAGGTTGCGCCGTCGGCACAACCAGCTAATCTTAATGGTAGATTCGACTCCAGTCGTTGTCCAGAAAGCAGTCTATCTCTCGTAGCCAGAGGTTGCTTGAGCGTGACAGGAGAGTCAGGATCGTGATCAGTTTGATCTCTTGTTCGTTGAGAGGGGCTCCTGCTGAGCGCAGTGCCCGATCAATAATCTCTTCCTGTGCTTCATCTGAGAGCAGTCCCATGGTGCGTACTTTGACTAAAAAACCTCTGGCTGCGGTCGTAATCTTCTGTTGTTCCTGATCGCTGAAGACCCGATATGTGGGTAGGTTCATCAGCGGCGCAACTAACCCTGCTTCCGTTTGTGGTTGAAGCGCAATTGATTCCATCCAGGAAAAAGCATCATTGATCTCATCAGCCTCGAATCCAACCGACAGAAGCTCAGCCATCAGCTCCTGCTCACTGATCGGAATATCTTCGGCCCCCAGAACATATTGGGCGATCAGGTTGACAATCGCCAAAACTCGCTCACGCAAGGAATCTCCCCCAAGTCTGTTGAAAATTATATCCAGCCGCGAATATAATGGTTTCCAGGAAGCGTTTGTATCCCACCCCGGAGCTCTAGGTCGAGTAAAATAGCGGAAAGTTCCATGGGAGTCAAGCCGCATTCCCGGGCTATTTCATCACTATGCCGGGGCTCATGTCCCAGGAGCTGAAAGACTTTTCTGGCCGATTCGTCAAGTTGTTCTGTAATATTGTTGTATTCTCCCTGTTTCTGTCTTGAAGGTTGATTCGCCCAGAGAACTTGTAAAATATCTTCAGCTTCAGTGACGAGTTGAGCCCCTTCTTTCAACAGCCGATTAGTTCCTTTGCTGTTGGGGTTTTGTAGCGCTCCCGGAATCGCAAACAGTTCACGACCCTGCTCCAAGGCAAAGTCGCCAGTAATCAATGAGCCACTTTTTTCGGCTGCTTCGACAATCAACACTCCACGACTGAGACCACTGATGATTCGGTTTCTTCCGGGAAAATGTCCAGCCAGAGGTGGCGTTTCTGGTGGATATTCGGTGATGATGGCATTTTCCTGATAAATTTCATGGAACAATTTACTATTTTCTGGCGGATAAACCCGGTCGATTCCGCAACCGAGGACGGCAATCGTTGCACCTTTGGCATCAAGAGCCCCTCGATGTGCCGCGCTATCAACCCCACGTGCCAGGCCGCTGACGATACAGACATCGTGATGTGCAAGAGTCGTTGCCAGGGTCCTGGTCAGGGTCAGCCCGGCACTGGTGGCCCGTCGTGAACCGACAATGGCAAAGCAGTCATTTGCAGGAAGCTGACCGCGAAGATACAGCAGGGCGGGCGGGTCATGAATCTCGCGAAGCAGAGGCGGATAATCATCATCCCAAAAACTGATCAGTTGAACTTGCAGTAATTCTATATTGCGGCAAATTTGCTGGAATTTTTGATTGTTTTCCGCTGGGACCTTTTGACAGAGTTTTTCTGTCAGACCTGCTTCTTGCCAGTGTTGCGGTGAGGCTTGCAGCGGGACAGTGAAGTTGCCGAAATATTGGTGAAGTTTAAACAGGGCAGTACGCCCGAGCCCGGGTGTCAGGTGCAGTCTCAGTACGTCGCGTTGCGAAGCGTTCATTCTCTTTCCCCCCCAAAAAAAAATGCGATCAGTGGTGCGTGCTGCAAACAAAAAAGGATTGAAATGGATTCAATCCTTTTTTTCGTTAATTGTTTCTCTGAAAAGGAATTAATTGGTTACAACAGAAATCTTGTCCCCGATAACTGCCGCATCTACACTTTTAATAATGATGGCTGAAGCGGTTTTTGCCTTGGTTTCAATGGTGATGGCGGCACCAAGCACGGCATCTGGCAATTGAATTGAGCCCGCTTGTTTGATCACCTCGTCGGAAGCCTTGCGCGGCCGGGAAATGTAGAAAAGATTTCCACTCACCAGTCCGTCGTCGCTACCCAGGTTAACAAAAATAATATCGTTGGTCGAAAGAGTACTTTTTTCATCCCGTGCGGCAATGATATAGCCTTCCTGATCAGTTGTACCGCGCTGCAGAGTGATTTCTTTGCGTTGTGGGATATATTCGAATAGCTCAGCACCACGTGCAATTTCACGGAAAACGTCACCAATCTTGGCGATGGCTGTCTCTCCATTCACTTCTGTGATTTGCAGGAACCCCAGGTTGTTCATCATGGTTCCAATTGGTTTGTTGGTGAGTGGATCTTTGACCACCTTTCCGCGTTCGAACAATCCGTAGGTGTCTCCAACGGTGACAGACGACAGATCTTTCATTTTAAGAAAAACCACATCATGTTTAGTTAACAAAATTCGATTGTCGACTGAATCGACAAGAGTTCCCAGTGACACTTCATCGGTGAGAATGAATCCATCACCACTGCCAGTCGATTTGATTGTGATTAACTCTTCTTTAGGTGTGGGCGCTTCTACTAGACCACTATCAACCGCAGCATTAGTCTGCGTTCCTGCTTCAGGGTAAGCTGGGATGATTTCCAAGCGACCATCTAAGATGCGAATTTTCTGCCCCGGGAAAATTAGATGGGGGTTGGTTATGTCTGGATTCTTTGCCCAAACGTTTGGCCAGTAGTACGGGTCATCAATGAATTTTTGCGAAAGATCCCAGAGGGTATCTCCTTTTTTAATTGTGTAAATTTGCTCTTCAGCAGCAATTGCCAGACTTGTTCCTGACAAGACCAGCAATAAAACTAGCAGCGATAACCAGCGCAAGAGTGTTTGTGTCATCAGTTCCCTCTCAGACAGAGATTTAAACCGTTAATTTGTCGGTTCGTTGCTCCGGTAAAGTTGTTGCGCTTCCGGGCTTTCCGGGTAACGGGTACGCAACTGTTCAAGGACGTTGTCAGCTTGTATCTGTAGTTCCTTTTGGCGATAAAGCTGTGCCAATTGCATGAGTGCTGCAGGGGCTTTGGTTTGAGCATTCGGGTCAACAATAATTTGTTGCAGATTGGCCATTGCCTGGTTCGTTTTTCCTTGAGATAGTTGTGCATTTGCCAACCAGTAGCGGGCGTTGGGAGAATACTGGTGCTCTGGAAAATCACGTAGAAATTCCTGAAAACCCGTTTCAGCGGATAGTAGACGTCCTGCAGCCAAATTCGAAAATGCAGCAAGGTAAGATGCTGCTGAGGCAGCGACATTGACGACTTCCTGATTGAGAGCCAACGGACTTGAAGTTTCAGGTAAGACAATCATTGGAACCGTTGGCGGCTCTGGTTGTCCAGGTGTTTCCACATGACCCTGGATGAGTGTTGAAATAATGTTATCAGCGATTAATTGTTGTTGGAGCTGGGCAAATTGTTGTTGGAGCTGCTGCAGTTGAGCGGACTGTTGCTGTTGCTGCTGTTTTATTTCATGCAACTGTGTCTGCAATGCGCCAGATGGGACAATGCTCGGTGTTGGAGCACAGGAGCTGAGTAAAGAGACTAACCCGAAGAATAGGATGAGTCTAATTATCAGGAACGAGTGAGGATGTCTCATGGCCTTCGGATCTCCAGACGGAATTTTCTTATTAAAAACAATAAAAACTAATCTGTAAAAATTATAGTTTTCTTAACAGGTTGTCAAGCTGGAAGAATGAGAATACTCCAAAAAAAAGTCTTAAGCATCATTTTTTATCAGAGATCTTCCGTGTCAAGAGATTTAGGCACCGCCCCGATGTCAAAATAATCCCCCGGGGGTCTGTGTGTTTTTTTAGGTAATATTTCAGTTCAGAAATTTTTTCTGCTGACATGTCTTTGGATCTTGGCAATTTGTTGTTACAAAAATCTGCTTCATCGGTAAACAGAAAATCGACATCAAAGTGATATGTCGGACTTACTGTCCAGTTGTCAAAGTTCTGCATTGCTTTGATTGCTGCTTTCATTTCCAGGCTTTCATCGCCGCTTCCCGCCCCAAAGCGTTTTTTAATCTCCTGAAAAGAGCCGCTTCTCCCCGGTTCAATAACAACGATTGTTCCTTTTTTTTAAGTAGTTTAGATGAATGGTAGAGATTGTCGATCATTTTATCTGTCGGGATATGGTGCAGTGAAAGGGTGTAAATAATCATATCAAAGGAGTCAGGAAGGAGCTTGGGTGTACCGTCCGGAGTGTACAAAAAATCAACATTCTTTGCGCTGATGTTTTTTTTAGCTTGTTCCAGCACCTCTAAATTCAGGTCGGTTGCTACAACTTTAGCAGCGTACCGTGCTATGTCTCTGGTCAACCGTCCATCCCCACACCCTATTTCCAGGATCGTTGCTCCGGGTAAGGGGATATGAGTGTTGATAGCCTGTATATATTTGTTGTCAGGATCGAGAATCATCGATATTTTTCTTTTGAATGAAAATCACGGGTGATTGCATTCTAGCATAGTGGGTTGTTTGCGCTGGGGAAATCTCCTTTTTCTCCCTTAACTCTACTTTAAATAGTGATAGCGGGCATTCTTGGCATTTCTAAAATAAAAAACCATATATATACTTATTTCTATGTTTAATCATTGCCATTTATGGTGTTGATCTCTACAATGTTTTGTTTAATATTTCTATCGGCGTACATGGAGGACACGATGGCCGAACCATTCAAAGCAACCCCGAGCTCTATAACCGAACATTTTAATCCCGCCTGGTTTGCGGCGGTTATGGGAACTGCAGTTATTCCTCTGGCGATTTCCTTTTTGCCATATTTCTGGGTCAAGCCCTTATCCTTTGCCTGTATCCTGTTCTCAGCAGTGATTTTTCTACTGTTTCTGCTGCCATGGACGGCAAAGTTTGTCCTTTATCCTGCCAGCGCACGTAAAGATCTGAACCATCCGATCGCATCAAATTTTTTTCCGACCATGCCGATCGCGCTGATCCTGTTTTCTCTGAACCTGATGAAATACCCCAGCATGTTCTTCAGCGAACAGGTTTCGCTGCAGTTAGCCTATTACCTCTGGTTGCTGGGAGTGACAGGTATTTATGTGCTTGGCTTTATCATTTTGGCACATATTTTCCGTCATCAAGAGATCAAACTGCAGCATGCCAATTTTGGCTGGTATATCCCACCAGTTTCTAAACTGCTTATCCCGATAGCCGGTTACGAACTGGCAGGGTATTTTCCGGAACGCGCGGAATTAGCGATAACCATTTCGACAGTAAGTTTCGGGGTCGGATTGTTCCTGTTTCTGTTCGTTGGCGCAGCTGTATATCACCGCTATATTTATCACGAACTTCCCACTAGTCGTTTTGCAGCAACCTTTTTTATCGGCATAGCACCACCAGCCATTATCTCGGTGATCCTGTTCAAGATGGTGCATCTATTCAGCCACCATCAGTATATGGGGTTGGATTCAACAGCGATTGTTACTATGTGCAAATTTGCAATCGTTCTGACCTGGGGATTTGCCGCTTGGTGGCACATTATGGCGGTCATTATGATCATGTATTATTTGACCAAAATAGAACTACCCTATGCTCTTTCATGGTGGGCGTTCACTTTCCCCTCCGGTGCCCTCTGTGTGTCCTCTGCAGTGGCATGGAAAGCCTCAGGGTTCGGTATCATTTATACCTTTTATCAATATTCTGTTGCATTCATGTTGCTGGTTTGGATTCTGGTTCTTATCTGGACGATGAAAGGGGTTATCTCTGGCAAGATCTTTGCCCCGACCCATTAGAAAATTACTTAAGCGATTATTGTTTCTGCTTTACGAACGACAAAGGACGACCCAGCGGGTCGTCCTTTGTCGTTCGTAAAAACATATCACGACTGATCAACCAAGAATTTTCCAGGTGATAACAATCCTATTATCCGCAGCATAACCGTAATACGACTTCAGTTCCCCAGTCAGGGTGCTGTCACCAAGCCTTTCTAGACAATGCGGGGAAGCCGAGGTCATTTTTTTGCTGCTCCATATGCAGATTAACAATTTGTGTTTATGTTATGCTTCTGCGGCTGTTTGCAAATAAATATTCTGGGGAACTTAAATGGTAAAAAAAACAAATAGAAACCATCCTGAGCTCCTCATGCCTGCCGGGGATATGCAAAAGCTGAAAACAGCGATCCGTTTTGGGGCTGATGCGGTTTATCTGGGGACTGCTGATTTTGGTTTGCGGGCACACGCCGGAAATTTTGATATCGAGCAATTACGCACTGCCCGGCAGTTGACGCGTGAAGCGGATGTTGCCCTCTATCTGACTCTCAATGCTTCGCTACGTCCGAATGAGTTTTCTGCTCTGGAAGATCTGCTTGAAGAACTGAGGGATGTTGATCTGGATGCCTATATTATTGCCGACCCTGGAGTATTGTCGACCATCCGCAGGGTTGATCCACAACGGTCGATTCATATCTCGACCCAGAGTAATAGTTGTAATCCGCAAACCGCTGAGTTCTGGCGCACCTGTGGTGCCAGTCGGATTAATCTGGCCAGAGAATTAACCCTGGACGATATCTGCGGTTTTGCCGGGCAGACTAAGGTAGAACTTGAATGTTTTGTCCATGGTGCTATGTGTGTCGCCCATTCCGGGCGCTGTCTCCTCTCTACCGCATTGCTCGGACGCAGTGCCAACCGCGGCGATTGCGCTCAGCCTTGTCGCTGGAATTATGCGTTGGTTGAAGAAACTCGCCCGGGGGAGAGTTTTGCTATTGAAGAGGATTATCGTGGCACCTATATCATGAACAGCCGTGACCTCTGTCTAGTAGAGCAACTGCCGCAGTTGCTGGCTGCGGGGATCGACAGTTTTAAGGTCGAAGGGCGAATGAAGAGCCTTTACTACGTGGCGACAACGGCACGTGTTTACCGTAATGCTATTGCCCGGCTCTATGTTGATCCAACTGATATTGATCCGCTCTGGCGGGAGGAACTGGAAAAGGTCAGCCACCGTCCCTACGATACCGGTTTTCTATTTGGTCACGAAGATGCCAAAATTCATGCCGATGATACTCACTATATTCGCACCCATGATTTTGTTGGTTTTATCAAAAGCGATGAACAAGGTCTCTGGGTTGAAGGGCGTAATCGGTTTCTGCTTGGAGATGAAATTGAATTGATTGGTCCGGAAATGCGGCAACAAAAGTTTCGCGTCGATGAGATTCAGAACTTTGCCGGTGATTTACTTCCAGCCGGACAGCCAAATTCTCAACTGCGACTGAAACTGCCCGATTGGGCTGAAGAAGGGGACCTGCTGCGTCTGGAAAGGGTTACGAAATAAATGAAACTGCTGCTGTTATCTGCCTATCTTATAGTGATTGCGATCCGCTTTGCCCTAGACTGGATCAATATCCGGCACCGGCAAAAGGCTCGTCAGCCACTGCCGGACGCTTTTGCTGGTCAGATTGATGAAGAACAATTGAATCATAGTGATGCCTATGCTCTGGCAGGAGATCGGGTTGGTTTTGTTGAGGATATTGTTGGTGTGTTATTAACCCTGCTGTTTTTATTTGGCGGATTGCTCCCCTGGTATGATCATTTGATTACTGGCTTTTCAGACAATTTCATTTTTCAGGGGCTGTTGTTTTTTGGTCTACTGGCTCTGGTACAATTGCTGGTCGGCATCCCTTTTTCTCTCTATAAAAATTTTATTCTGGAAGAACACTTCGGCTTTAACCGGATGAGTTTAAAGCTTTGGAGTGCCGATCTGCTCAAATCTCTTCTGCTTGGTTCGGCGCTGTTTGTTCTGCTGGCAGGTGGGGCGCTCTGGTTGGTGCAATTAGCGCCACAAAGCTGGTGGCTCTGGGTGTGGGGCTTCTGGGTTGCAGTCTCTATATTCTTGCTATACCTCTCCCCATATCTGATTGAGCCGCTATTTTTTAAATTTACCCCTCTGGCGAAAGCTGAATTGGAAACGGAAGTTCGTGATTTGCTGGAAAAAGCTGGCGCCCATGCGGGGAAAGTACTGCAGGTTGATGCCTCTCGACGTAGCGGCCACAGCAATGCCTATTTCACCGGGATCGGTAAAGTTAAACGGGTGGTGTTGTTTGATACACTGATGGAACAGTTGGATAATAAGGAGCTGCTGGCGGTGCTAGCCCATGAATTAGGTCATTGGCGTTGTGGTCATCTACGGCAACGATTGATCAAAAGCCAGCTAATGGCGCTATTCAGTTGTTGGCTGGCGTTTACCTTGTTACAGGTTCACGTTCTGCCTGGCTGGTTGGGCTTGGAACAACTCTCTTTTGCCGGTCAAGTGCTGGTGTTGGGCTGGATTGGTTCTCTGCTGGGATTTTTCTGGACACCCTTAAGCAGTTGGTGGTCACGACGCCATGAACGCCAGGCCGATCAGTTCGCCATCAACATGGTTGGCAGTGGTCAGGAATTGGCCTCGGGATTGGTAAAACTGGCCCGGGAAAATTTGAGTAATTTGTTTCCTCATCCCTTGTATGCGGCGGTTTACTATTCTCACCCACCATTGGTGGAAAGGGTATTGTGGTTAGAGAAAGGCAGGGTGGACACCAATTTTATTAGGAAAGTTGTTGCAGATCAATAAAGCGGTTGTTGCTCTCGATGGTTAATAGAAACCGTCCGTTGATCCCCGTATGAGACAGAAAAGGACGCAACCGTATTGCAGGAAAATGGAGTCGTTTTCCACATTCCGAAATCACTTGGACTGAGCTGGCAGTGCCCTGATAATAACGCAGAAATTCTTGTTGACTAATCTGCAATCTGAAATAGTATTGCCGTTTCGGTTGTTTTGTCATTGTTTATGAATAACCGGTTCAGTGTATTGTCTGAGATTGAAGGGGGTTAAGCTATGCTGATCTATAAGGTTGTGGAAACCAGTCAGGTTGATGACCTGAGTCTGGAAAAGATTCTTAATACCTGGACAGTTGAAGGCTGGCAGCTGGAAGGGATCCATTTTACTATGCGCGAAGCGAGCCGACGTCCGGGAATGGCATTTGTCACCTTCACTCGTGACGAACCCGAGTAGGGGCGATCCTTGTGATCGCCCAGGTATACATGGAAGGGCGATCACAAGGATCGCCCCTACGTTTAATAGAGCAATCCACTCTTCTTGCGTACCTTGCGCAAGGTTTTATTGGCAATATAACGAGCCTTTTCTGCACCAGCCGCAAGTATTTTTTTAAGTCCTTCAGGATCCGCCAGAAATTCCTTCCGTTTTTCAGTGTAGGGAGCAAAGAAATCACGAGTTGTTTCAAATAGCTCCTGTTTGACATCCCCATAACGGAGACCGGGGGTCAGGTAACGCTGGCGTAGATCTTCTACTTCCTGTTTATTCAAAAATAATCGATAGATCTGAAAAATATTGCAATTGTCCGGGTTCTTGGCTTCTTCAACCGGGGTTGGATCGGTGACGATTCGCATAATCTGTTTGCGCAGAGCTTTTTCTTCCAGGAACAGGTCGATGGTGTTGCCATAGCTCTTGCTCATTTTGCGACCGTCCAGTCCAGGGATAGTTGCGACATCTTCATCTATTTCAGGTTCCGGGACGATGAAAACCTCACCATACTCATTGTTATACTTTATGGCGATGTCACGGGCGACTTCCAGATGTTGTTTCTGATCCTTGCCAACGGGGACGCGGTCACTTTGAAAAAGCAGAATGTCTGCCGTCATCAAGACGGGGTAGGCGAATAACCCATGATTGGGTCTGCCCCCCTGAGAAACTTTATCTTTATAGCTGTGGCAACGTTCCAAGAGCCCCATGGGGGTGAAGGTGGAGAGAATCCAGCTGAGTTCCTGAACTTCCGGAATATCCGATTGCACCCAGAAGGTACTCTTTTCGGGATCAAGCCCCAGTGCGAGGAAATTGGCGGCAGCTTCCAGAGTTCCCTTAGCTAGCACCTTGCCATCTGAAAGGCTGGTCATGGCGTGGTAGTTGGCGATGAAACAGAACAGATCCTCCTGCTCCTGGTAATTGATCATTTTTTGCATCATGCCAAAGAAGTTACCCAGATGGAGGGAACCGGATGGCTGGATGCCGGATAAAACTCGCATTATATGTTGACTCCAAAATTATATGAGTGGTGGTTTGGTATTTGCTATTCCTGTTTCTGTTGTTCACCCATCATCGTTGCAAATTGTAGCAGTTGTTGCAGATCCATCCCGCTCTCCTTGAGAATGCCTAGCAATACCGGGAATAGCTGCATCATAAAGCCTGGTTCTTTAATGACATCCTTTGTTAGCTCGGGCAGGGTATTGATGATAAAAGTTTTTTTCTCTTCGATCGAAAGCCCCAACAGGGCTGAATTTATTTCTTCGGCGGTCATTTTTTTCTCCTGTTTCTCAAGTATTAAGCACTGAAGGCAATTTTAAAAACGTCTGGATAGTTTTTTACAAAATGGACTTCAATTCCTTCGCGCAGATAATCGGCCAGATCTTCGTAGTCTTTTTTATTCTCCTGCGGAAAGATCAGGCTTGTTAACCCGGCTCGCCGTGCAGCAATGGTCTTTTCCTTTACGCCACCGATTGGCAGGACACTGCCAGTCAGGGACAATTCACCCGTCATGCCGAGTTTTCGGCGTACCGGTTTGTCCATGATCATTGATAGCAGAGCGGTGGTCATCGTGACGCCTGCTGAGGGCCCATCTTTAGGCGTTGCCCCGTCCGGGACATGCAGATGAATGAAGTGGCTATCAAAGTAATCTTCCGCTATCTGGTATTGGTCAAGATGTCCCATGACGTAAGAATAGGCAATTTCTGAACTTTCAACCATCACCTTGCCCAGTTGTCCTGTCTGTTTGAAGCCTTTTGTCTTACTTTTCATTGAGGTTGCTTCAATCTGCAGAGTTGCGCCGCCCATGCGGGTCCAAGCCAGGCCGGTGACTACCCCTGGAGTGTCTTTGATCAGTTCTTCTCCAGCGAATACTGGTTTGCCGAGATAATGTTCAATGTCATGCTTGGTGACTCGCACTTTTTCTTCACGTCCTTCGGCAAATTCCATCGCCGCTTTCCGCATGATTTTTTTAATTTTATTTTCTAAACCACGAACCCCGGCCTCCCTGGCATAGCGGTCGACAATATCACCAACAGCTGTTTTATTGATGCTGACCTGGGCTTTGGTCATGCCATGGCTTTTCAGTGCTTTGGGGATCAGGAAGCGCCGGGCGATTTCCAGCTTTTCCTCCAGAATATAGCCCGACAGGCGGAGAACCTCCATCCGGTCGAGCAGTGGTGCGGGAATGGTGTCCATCTGGTTGGCGGTGGCAATGAACATCACATTCGACAGGTCAAAAGGGACGTCCAGGTAGTGATCACGAAATGATCCGTTCTGTTCTGGATCAAGGACTTCCAGTAGGGCTGAGGCCGGATCACCTTGGAACGATGCGCCAATTTTATCAATTTCATCCAGCATCAGCACCGGATTGGCGGTTCCGGCGCTCTTCATCGCTTGGATCGCCTTGCCCGGCATGGCACCAATGTAGGTGCGCCGATGTCCTTTGATCTCCGCTTCGTCACGCATGCCACCGACAGAAAAACGGTAGAATTTACGTTTCAGGGTGTCGGCGATACTCTTGCCGACGGAGGTTTTGCCAACGCCGGGTGGCCCGACCAGGCAGAGAATAGAGCCGGAAATATTCCCTTTCATTTTACCGACGGCAATAAATTCAAGAATCCGCTCCTTGACATCATCCAAGCCATAGTGGTCACGATCAAGCACCCGCCGGGCTCGTTGCAGGTCATAGGCGTCTTTGCTGAATTTTCCCCAAGGGAGAATCGTTAACCAGTCAAGATAATTTCGGCTGACATTGTATTCTGGAGAGGATGGCTCGATCAGTTGGAGTTTCTCGATCTCTTCATCAACCGCTTTTTGTGCTTCATCGCTCAGAGTCAGCTTTTTTAGCCGTTGCTGGTATTTTTCAATTTCGGAGACTTTCCCTTCTTTCTCCAAGCCAAGTTCTTTCTTGATCGCTTTAAACTGCTCCCGGAGGAAGAAATCACGCTGTTGGGCAGAAATTTTTTCTTCTATTTGTTGAGAAATTTTGTTCTGCAGCCGGGAGACTTCCAGTTCCTTTTTCAACAGCACCAGAACTTTGTCGATGCGCCGGTGAATATCGAAAGTTTCCAGGACTTCTTGTAGCTCAAAACCATCAGCATTAGTCAAGTTGGCAGCAAAATCGGTTAGTCGAGCCGGGTCGTCCATGCTGGTGCGGCCCAAAAACAGTTTAATCTCTTCCGAATAGAGGGGATTGATCTGTACCAGTTCTTTGAGCGTTGAGATAATCGCCATCGAGTAGGCTCTCAGCTCTGGGGTTTCGGTATAGACCGTACTGAGGAAATAGGTGACATCTGTGTAAATAATGCCATTTTTTTCTAAAACATCATCAATACTGAAACGTTCCAGGCTATTGACCAGAACGTGGGCGCTGTCATCTTCGGTATGAATTAATTTAAGAATTTTTGCTGCGACCCCGACCCGCTGCAGATTGGTCGTTGAATCGTCCTCATCAAACTCCTGGACCATGACCAGTCCGATTGCTCGTGCATCGGTCTCCATTGCTTGTTTAATGGTATTAACACGTGCTTTTCCATTGACTGTCAGCGGGATAATGACCCCGGGGAATGCCGGACGTGGGCGTAACGGAATGATTGGCAGCCGGGATGGTAGCATGTCCCGTGCTAGAACCAGCCCATCATCCGGAATAGCGTGGACATCGGTATCGGTTTCAACTTCAATTTCGTATTCGATCGATTCGTCGTGGTCTTCAAAATTATCGTGCATTCAACTCCTCCACTATTTTGCAGCCTGAACCTGCTTATCAGGTATTTTTCTATCTCTTCACGGGAAGATAATAACATCAGACTTGGAATGTCAATCTTCCTGTTTCGGAAATCTTTTTGCGGATGGTTTTATTTTCCAATCTTCCCCTTTAGCTTGGGGTATGGAATAATTCAATGAAATTCCCGAAACAGTGAAAGGCTAAACATGTCGCACAAAATTGAACGGGTCTATCTGATTGATGGTTCATCTTATATCTATCGAGCCTATTATGCTATTCGTCATCTTTCCAACTCCAAAGGGGAGGCGACCAATGCGGTTTATGGCTTTACCAATATGCTGCTCACCCTGCTGCGTGAAGAGCAACCGGATCGGGTTGCCGTCATCTTTGATGCCAAGGGGCCGACATTTCGCAAGGCACTGTATCCAGAGTATAAGGCAAACCGGTCTGCCATGCCGGAGGATCTGGTGCCACAGGTTCCAGTGATCAAAGCTCTGGTGCGTGCGTTTAACCTGCCGGCGCTGGAGCTGTCCGGTTATGAAGCGGATGATATTATTGCAACTCTGGCTAAGCGCTATGCCGCTCAGGGGTTGGATATCACTGTGGTGACCGGCGATAAAGATTTGATGCAGGTTGTTGGCGAGCGGGTGCGTTTGCTCGATACAATGAAGGGAAAAGTTTCAGGACGGGATGAAGTTATCGAGCGTTTCGGGGTTCCACCGGAGCAGGTATTGGAGATTTTGGGGCTGGCGGGTGACAGTTCGGATAATATCCCCGGAGTGCCGGGCATTGGTGAGAAAACTGCCAGCAGTTTGATTCAAGAGTTTGGCTCGATTGAAAACCTTCTGGCCAATATTGATCAGGTAAAAGGGAAGAAGCGTCAGGAAAATTTACGTGAATTTGCTGACCAGGCAAGACTGTCCAGGAGGTTGGCTGATTTAATTTATGATCTTGAGATTGATGTTACTCTGGCGGAATTAGCTCTGGTTGAACCGGATCGGGATGCCTTGGAAGTGTTGTTCAAACAGCTTGAATTCCACAAATTGTTCCAACAATTCACCAGCCAGCCGCTCCAGAGTTCAAAAGATGGAGATTATCTGGTCGTTCTGACTGAAGATGAGCTGGATCGCATGATTGAACAGCTTAAAGGCGCCGGACGCTTTGCCCTAGATACAGAAACGACGAGTTTGGTCGCTGTTCAGGCTGGGCTGGTTGGCCTTTCATTTGCGTTCCAATCCAGCCATGGTTGGTATGTGCCGGTTGGTCATAGTTACTTGGGGGTGCCGCAGCAACTGCCTCAAGAGTTAGTATTGGAAAAACTGCGCCCATTATTGGAGGATCCACGCTACAAAAAAATCGGTCAGAACATTAAATATGACGTGCTGGTGTTACGCAACGCCGGGATAGAGTTAGCTGGAATTGATATTGATACCATGGTGCTCTCCTATGTGACTCATCCGCAATCTAAGTCCCATGGCCTTGATGCCCTGGCAGTTGAGCACTTAAATCACCAGATGATCCCCTATGCAGAGATGACTGGTCGTGGTCAAAAACAGATTTGTTTCAGCGAAGTTGAGGTGGAAAAAGCGCTTCGTTATGCTGCTGAGGATGCTGATATCACTTGGCGACTGGCGGAAAAATTATTACCTCAATTGCCTGCTGGGGATGCGGAAAATCTGTTTCGCGAAGTTGAAATGCCGCTGGTCAATGTCCTGATCCGCATGGAATGGCGTGGGATTCGGATCGACGCCGACTTTCTTGGAGAACTTTCCGGGCAGCTGGGTGAAAAGCTGGTAATTTTAGAGGGTGAAATCCATGACCTGGCAGGTGGCTCATTCAATATCAATTCGCCCAAGCAGCTCGGGGAGGTTCTATTCGAAAAGCTTGGATTGCCAAAGGGGAAAAAAACCAAAACCGGCTGGTCGACCAATGTCGATGTTCTAAACAGTTTGGCCGCTGAACATGCTATCGCCGCTAAAATTCTTGATTATCGTTCCGTCAGTAAGCTGAAAAGCACTTATACTGATGCATTACCGAAACTTCTTAATCCGGCGACGGGCAGATTGCACACCTCATTTAATCAAGCAGTGACTGCCACAGGACGACTCTCCTCTAGCGATCCGAACCTGCAGAATATTCCAATCAGGACGGCGGAAGGGCGCCGGATCCGCGAAGCTTTTATCCCTGAAAATGGCTGGGTTTTGTTGTCCGCTGATTATTCTCAGGTAGAATTAAGAGTGATGGCGCATATGGCTGATGTCCCGGCTTTGAAGGAGAGTTTTGTGGCCGGGGAGGATATCCATAGACGCACTGCTAGCGAGATATTTAATATTTTCCCCGAAATGGTCACTGATGAGATGCGCCGTCAGGCTAAAACCATTAACTTTGGTGTTCTCTACGGCATGGGCGCTTTTAGTCTAGCGAAGGATCTGGGGATTGGCCGGGCTGAAGCTCAGCAGTTTATTGACCATTATTTTGAGCGTTATCCTGCTATTCTGAAATATCTGGAGGATAAAAAAGCTGAAGCACGCGAGCACCAATATGTGACTACACTGCTTGGCCGGCGCTGTGCCATTCCTGAAATCACCAGCACCAACGGTGCCGTGCGCAGCTATGCCGAGCGGAATGCGATTAATTACCCGATCCAGGGGAGTGCTGCCGATATCATCAAGGTGGCAATGGTCAATATTGATCGGCGTCTCTGTGCTGAACAGTTACAGACACGAATGTTGCTACAGGTTCACGATGAACTGGTTTTTGAAGTCCCTGAAGAAGAGCTCGAACAGGTCCGCGAACTGATCAGAATCGAGATGGAAACGGCAGTGTCTCTTGATGTTCCTTTGAAAGTAGATATTGGAACTGGAAGAAACTGGGCAGAAGCCCATTAATGAAAATTTATCCAAACAGAAAGAATTTCTCATGAATTATAAACGTTTTAAAAATGGTGATGCCTGCCCAGGATTAACAGAAATCCCCCCTTTGGGAGTAGATGCCGCTACGCTGGAAAAAGATTTTCGCAATTACTACACGAACACTCTGGGGCGTGATCGTAACTGCCGTTTGACCCACTATGCTTATGAGGCTTTAGCTCTGGTGATTCGAGATCGCTTGATGGAGCGCTGGACAAATACCAAATATGCATATGAAGAAAGTGATTGTAAGCGAACCCACTATCTGTCTTTGGAGTTTTTGATGGGTCGCGCACTGGGGAACGCAGTGCTGAACCTCGGCCTTGAAGAAGAACTCACCAAAACCTTGTCAAATATCTGTCTGGAGATGGAAGAGCTGGTCGAGATTGAACCGGATGCGGGTTTGGGCAATGGTGGTTTGGGGCGTCTTGCCGCTTGTTTTCTGGACAGTTGTGCCACTTTGCAGCTGCCGGTGCAGGGTTACGGGATCCGCTACGAATATGGAATGTTTCGTCAACACATTGTGGATGGTTACCAGGTTGAGGAGCCGGATCACTGGCTGGGAACGGATAATTGCTGGGAGATCAAACGACCCGAATATCGTCAGCGAGTGAAGTTCGGCGGTAACAGCGTGATTTACACTGATGCTGCGGGGAAACTCCGGATGCGTTGGGTTAATACCCGGGATGTTCTGGCCATCCCCTACGATGTCCCGATCCCCGGTTATCGTAATGGCACGGTTAATACTTTGCGTCTGTGGAAAGCGGCGGCGACGGAGGAGTTTGATCTGGAAGAATTCAACTCTGGTGATTATGCGGGTTCGGTGGCGGACAAGAATGAAGCGGAAAAGATCACGATGGTTCTTTATCCTAATGATAGCAGCGAGAACGGTAAGGAATTGCGCCTGCGGCAACAGTATTTTCTTGCCTCGGCCAGCCTGCAAGATGTGCTAGATAAATGGATCATAACCAGAGGCACTGACCTGAGTCAATTTGCCGAAAAAAACTGTTTTCAGCTGAACGATACTCATCCTAGTTGTGCTGTGGCTGAGTTGATGCGTCTGCTTATGGATGAACATGGATTGGACTGGGAACAGGCTTGGAAAATCACCCGGACGACCATGGCTTATACGAATCATACGCTGCTGCCGGAGGCATTGGAAAAATGGTCGGTACGGGTATTCCAGAAGTTACTGCCGCGGTTAATGGATATTATTTACGAAATTAATGCCCGCTTTTTGAAGCGGGTAGCCGAGCGCTGGCCCGGGGATATTGCGCGGCAGCGGCGGATGTCACTGATTGAGGAAGGATCGGAACCGCAGGTACGGATGGCCTATCTGGCGATTGTTGGCAGTTTCTCGGTCAACGGGGTGGCCGAGTTGCACTCACAGTTATTGCAGGAAGGGCTGTTCCGCGATTTTTACGAACTTTGGCCGCAAAAATTCAACAACAAAACCAACGGTGTGACCCAACGGCGTTGGCTGGCATATTCCAATCCGAAATTGAGTGATTTGATCAGTGCTCAAATCGGTTCTGGTTGGGTAAGCGATCTTGAGCAACTGAGTCGCTTGAAGCCATTGGCTGATGATCTTGCCTTCCACCAACAGTGGCAGCGGGTGAAACAAGATAACAAACAGCGTCTTGCCGAGTTGGTCAAAGCTGATTGTGACATTGATTTTCATCCCGATTCTTTGTTCGATGTTCAGGTCAAACGAATTCATGAATATAAACGTCAATTGTTGAATATTTTGCACGTTATCCACTTGTATGATCGGATTAAACGTGGTGATCTTGATGGCTGGACACCTCGTTGTGTGCTGTTTGGCGGCAAGGCCGCACCCGGTTATGCTATGGCCAAGCTGATTATTAAGTTGATCAACAATGTTGCCACTCTGGTCAATGATGATCCGGCAATTGGTCACCAGCTTAAGGTTGCTTTCTTGCCAAACTTCCGGGTCTCAGCAATGGAAGTGATCTGTTCGGCTGCGGACTTGTCAGAACAGATTTCTACCGCTGGCAAGGAAGCATCTGGAACCGGTAATATGAAATTTATGCTGAATGGGGCAATAACCATTGGCACGCTGGATGGTGCTAATATCGAAATTCGTGAGGAGGTTGGTGACGATAACTTCTTTCTGTTCGGTTTGACAACTCAAGAAGCAGAAGAACAGCGTAAGAATTATGATCCACACGCCATCATTGCTGCTAATGAAGATTTGATGCGGGTGATGCAGCTGTTACAAAGTGGGCAATTCAACCAATTTGAACCTGGGATATTTGATCCGATTATCCAAGCTATTGGAAACCCGCATGATCCGTGGTTGGTGGCCGCTGATTTTGCCAGTTATGTGGCATCTCAAAAGTTGGTGGCCCAGAGCTATCAGGATCAACAGCAATGGACCCGGATGAGTATTCTCAATACAGCAGCCGGAGGGAAGTTTTCTACCGACCGCACCATGCAGGAATACAATGGACAGATTTGGGGCTTACCACAGGTGCCCGTTTCCCCCGTTCAGCAGAAACCCTTGGAGGAGGCTACCGATTGAACCTTCTGCTCTCTGGGGTTTGTTTTGTTCAGTCCGGGAATATGTTTATTGCGGAGGCGTGTCTGTTTAATCAAGCTGTTGCCCTGAATAATGATATTCCCTATACTCCCCGCAATTATTCTGTTTAAGTTTTTATTCGAGTCATTTTGCTCTTTTTGAAAGATTGATATTTTGGCACTAATTTATATTGATGATTTAACAGCAGGAATGGTTCTGGCAGAAGATTTATTGACCCCCACCGGAAGATTTGTTCTAGCTGCTGGTGCCGCTTTACAGGAAGATCATCTCAAAATTCTTAAATCATGGGGGATCGTTGAGGCGGATATTGATGAGTTGAGCTTGGGAGAAGAGTATAGTCAGAATAAGGAATTAAGCTCTGAATTTGTCGAGCGGGCAAAGGGCTATTTAGGGCATAGATTCATTTTAAATAATCTGGATCTGGAGCCAATGGCAACACTGTATCGCCATGTTGCTAACCGTTTTGCTCTGAAGTTGCAGCAGGGTTGGGATCCGGTTACTTTTTCTGCAGCTGCAATGCCGGCAACTCAAGCAAGTGGACCACCGCCGTTAAGTGTCCCGCATCTGCTTAAGGGAGATGTGGATATCGTCTCATTGCCAACGGTTTATACCCATATTGTCGAATTGCTGAATGATCCGGATTCTTCATCTCATCAAATCGCTAAGGTTATCAGCAAGGATGCAAGTTTAACCGTGCGTTTGTTGCGCTTTGTTAATAGCCCATTTTATGGATTTTCTGGCAAGATTGATTCTGTATCGCGGGCGGTTTCTTTATTGGGAACAAACGAACTGTCCATTTTGACGCTGGGAGTCACAGTTGTTGAGCAATTTCAGAACATCCCTTCTGGTTTGCTGAATATGGATTCTTTTTGGCGCCACTCAATCCGTTGTGGTTTGTTTTCCAAGGTTTTAGCTGGCCACCTTGGTGAGAAGGCTGCAGAAAAATATTTTATTGGTGGTCTACTTCATGATGTCGGACGCTTAGTTATGCTTGACCGGATGCCAGTCCAGTATTTTTCTGCGGTTGCCAGGGCCCGACAGGGTCAATTGCCGATGTATCGAGCCGAGCAAGATTGTCTAAAAACAGATCACAGCATTATTGGTAAGCTGCTTGCTGAAAAGTGGCGCCTATCGCCGGCATTAATCCGCATGATTGGCAATCATCATTCACCGCGTCTGGCACATTATTCTACCGAAGCGTGCATTGTTCATGTTGCCGATATTCTAGCGCATGCATGCGGGCCTGAAATACTGTTAGTAGATGAAGTTCCAGAATTGCAAATCAAAGCTTGGGAAGAAATTGGTCTGGCGGCAGATTTTATTGCTCCAGCAATTCAACAGGTTGAAGCAGAGTTTAAAGAGGTTGTTCGCGTTTTTTTCGGTAAGCCGGATTCTGTGGGTCAAGGCGAATAATTCAAATGCCCATAGCGGGGGGCAAATCGGTCCCATCGTGAATACGCCTGTTGCTGCCATGGTATTCGAAACTTTACCATCTGCTCGTTCAGTGATTTTCACCGGTCACAACGTCTAAGATTTGAAAATCGAGCTATATTGAGCGAGTGTGTTAATTTGTAGGGTTTATAAGAAACACACGAAACCCCACCAAGCAACCTGAGCGGGGTTTTTCTCGGAATACAGGGGTTGCTGGAAAGCCCCTTTCATGCTTGAAATAATTTCATTTGTATATAGTGGGACAACACTTAGGAACAAGCTGATGGGCGGATTGAAAATAAATCTGTCCTTTTTTTGCTGCCAGGCGATATCGTGATTATTTCATCGAAAGGATCTCAGGGCGACGGGGGGCCACCCAAAAGTGAAAACAACAGCATCAGGATGACGGTCTGAATGATCCAACCGATCACGCAAACGCCCACGGCCCGAAAGGTGCTTGTGTAATCAAGGGCCTGTCTGACCGCGATCACCATTGCAACCAGCATCCAAATTGAAGCCACTGCAAAAACTACCGTTCCCAATCCCGGGATGATCCCCAGTACTCGAATTAAGCCGGGTGAGCTCGAAAAGCCGGTGGTGCGCAACAATTGGCCAAGATCGGCCTCGGTTTGCGGTTCTGCCAGGAATCTCGTGCCAATGAAGTAGGTGAGCCAGGCCCAGATGTACCACCCGCCAAGGGCGGCAAGGGTCCCGAGCAGTATCCCGCCAAGCCCGAGGGTGCCGATACTCCCCACCCCGGCGGCCAGGCTGGAAAGAACAACAACCCCCATGGCCTGACGCATTGCGTCCTTGTCAGCTTCAACCTCTTCATATAGATTGACATCAAATTTCGCCGCGCGAATTATCCGATCCGTAAAAATGTTCATCGTAGTTCCTTTAGTGGGTTGAGTGTTAAGACGGAATGATCTTAACCCCTGACACACTCAAATACCATGGATAACATTATCTTCAAAGTTATGAGAAAAATATTCCGTTATATCCGCTATGGTTTGACAAAGTCGCGAGTGTCCCAGATACTAGTGACGATTAGAACCTTTGTACTGGAAGTTAAAACCGAAAAGCGCAAAACAACGCAAACCTTAGAATAATTGACCTGATGAGGAATTAGAATGTCGATACATAAAACACTGGGTGAATTCATCGTTGAGAAACAGTCTGACTTCCCCCACGCAAAAGGTGATTTAAGTGCGCTATTAAGTGCGATCAAACTTGCTTCAAAAATAGTTAACCGCGAAATCAACAAAGCTGGGTTAGTCGATATCACTGGTGCCAGTGGTGTAGAAAATATTCAAGGTGAACAGCAACAAAAACTTGATATATATGCGAATGAGGTATTTAAAAAAGCATTAATGGCTCGCGGTGAGGTATGTGGTATCGCCTCTGAAGAAGAAGACAATTATGTATTTTTTGATAATCAAACCAGTCGCAATGCCAACTATATTGTTCTTATGGATCCGCTAGATGGCTCATCAAATATTGATGTCAATGTATCTGTTGGCACCATTTTCTCGATCTACCGGCGAGTATCCCCGGTTGGTGGTCCCGTACAAATGGAAGATTTCTTACAGGTCGGCCGTGAACAGGTCGCAGCGGGTTATGTGATATACGGCTCTTCAACCATGCTTGTTTTCACGACGGGCAATGGTGTTCACGGTTTCACGTACGACCCATCGATTGGAGGATTCTTCCTATCCCATGAATCTCTTACAATCCCGAAAACCGGCAAAATTTATTCGCTCAATGAAGGTAATTACATCAAATTCCCTTTAGGCGTGAAAAAATACTTGAAATATTGCCAAGAAAAAGATGAATCAACAAACCGCCCTTATACTTCACGCTACATTGGCTCCTTAGTTGCTGATTTTCACCGTAATTTACTTAAAGGGGGGATCTATATTTACCCTCAAACTGCACAGGCACCATCAGGTAAATTACGCTTATTATATGAATGCAATCCAATTGCCTTCTTAGCAGAACAAGCTGGTGCGCTAGCTACCGATGGTTACAATCCAATTCTTGACCTGAAACCAACTGAGTTACATCAACGTGTTCCCTTCTTTACGGGGTCACCGGAGATGATGGAGACAGCACACCATTTCATGACAAAGTTTAAGGAAAGCTAACTAACTTCGTTATCACACAGTGCCTGAACGAGGCTTCTTCATTTCTGCGTCTCAAATATCGTGAGTTTTAGAAATATGTCAGATTGCAAAAGTAAATTTTCTGACTAGATCAGGAGGGGCACTTAGCCCAAGCTATAGAGTCCAGCCTCATCCCCCCTTGGCAGGACTCTTTTTTGTAAAATACTTCATGTATGCTGCTCATTTTCGTCAGGCCACGCTTTGTTTTTGTGTATGATCTGAGGCTTTGTAACCACTTCTAAGTAAGATTTACTGGCTTTCGATTTCGTTCAGCTTGATACGAGCCTGTTCATTATCCGGGTTCTCTTTGATTTCCAAAATCAGTTCATCAATGGCTTTATCTTTTATCCCCTTGCGATAATATTCCATGGCCTGATGATAATGAGCGGAGGTCGTCTCTTTTTCCTTATTTCTGGCTGTAATGTATTTATCATGGGCTTCAGTATTGGCAGGATCGATTTTAATAGCCATCTGATAAAAGAAAATGGCATCGTCAATTTCACCCTTATTGAAGTAGGCATCGCCGACTTTCATGGCGTCCGTTGAATCTTCAATGTTCCATCCTTTCATTCGGTCCCGTTCACGTTGCTGAAGTTCAAAATCAAAATCCTTCATTTTATTTACTTCATCCGCAACGCCGGTTCGATCATGTTTGAAAATGATATTGGTGTCCTCGCCGGTAACCGGGCCGGTAATCAGGCAAATTATCAATATACTGATAATCATCGAGATTGTATTTTTTATTTTCATTAGTAGCTCCACTATCTTAAGCCAATTTCAAAAGTCATCGAGGTCGGCGTTGCATTCCTCCTCTAAATACTCACATACTTTATACATTTGAGTCTACATTTTTGAGGTGAAATCAGCCTGCAAGGTGGCTGGCCAGGCAATGAGGAAGAATCCATGCAGAGATTCGGGTCG
>JAQIBX010000078.1 GCA_027858895.1 Desulfuromusa sp.
TTCATTGTCAAAAATCACGCTTTCTCCGATGGCAATAAACGGATCGCTGCTGCTGTCTTTATCTACTTTCTGGCGCGTAACGATATTCTCTACCGTGAGGACGGCTCCAAACGGTTGGCCGACAATGCGCTGGTGGCGCTGACTCTACTGATTGCCGAAAGCAAGCCGGCAGAAAAGGACACCATCGTCAAAGTTATCGTCAACCTGATCAACCGGAGTAACGACTGATGACTGCCGAAACGTTTTTTGCCAATTTCGGACATCTGGCCGATGCGCCCAATGGGGTGAAGAAGTTGCGGGAGTTGATTCTTCAGCTTGCGGTGCAGGGGAAGCTGGTGCCGCAAGATGTGAATGATGAGCCTGTTTCGGTATTTTTGGAGAAGGTAGAGGCTGAGAAGAAGCGACTAAAGGAGCTTGGGAAAATAAAGAGGCTGCCAGCCGTTGAAGCAGTTAAGGATGAAGAAAAACCCTTTGCCGTACCTCAGGGTTGGGAATGGCCAAGACTTGATACTGTTTGCTCTTATATCCAACGGGGAAAAGGGCCAAAATATGTAGAGCAAAGCGATATCCCGGTCGTTTCTCAGAAGTGCGTTCAGTGGGCCGGTTTTACTCTCGTACCTGCTAGATATATTTGCCCTTCGACTTTAGAGAAATACGTGGAGGAAAGGTTTCTGCGGTCCGGTGATCTCCTTTGGAATTCTACCGGCACAGGGACTATAGGGCGAATCAATATATACAAACACGAAGATAACCCTTATGAGATAGTTGTCGCGGATTCACACGTAACAGTGGTGCGCCCTGTTTTTTTGGATTCAAGTTATGTTTGGATTTGGTTGGCTAGCCCGTATATTCAAGCTGACTTGGAAGGCAATGCCTCTGGTTCTACAAATCAGGTTGAACTGGCTACGTCTGTAGTAAAGGCACACGTTATTCCTCTCCCCCCTCTCGAAGAACAAAAACGCATCGTCGCCAAGGTCGATCAACTCATGGCCCAGTGCGACGAACTCGAAGCCCACCAGAAAAAACAGCAGCAGGGGCGTGTGCGCCTCAATAACGCCGCCCTCGACGCACTGCTAACCGCCCGCGAACCCGACGAATTCGCCGACCACTGGCAGCGCATCAGCACCAACTTCGACCTGCTCTACGACCACCCCGCAACCATCGCCAAACTTCGCGCTGCCATCCTCCAACTCGCCGTCCAGGGAAAACTCGTTCCCCAAGACCTCAACGACGAGCCTGTTTCTATTTTGCTGAAGAGGATTAAGGCTGAGAATAAGCGGTTGGTTAGAGAAGGGAAAATCAAAAAGAAGAAACAATCGGCAGCGATTTACGAAGTTGACAAACCTTTTGATTTACCAGATGGAATTGCTTGGGTCCGACTCCAAGATCTTGTTTTGCTTTTAGGAGACGGTTTACATGGAACACCGGAATATACTCCCGGTACACAATATTACTTTGTGAACGGAAACAATCTAAATAATGGACTGATTGAGATAAAGCCACATACAAAGAGCGTGTCATACGAAGAACTGCAAAAACACAAAAAAGAATTGTCGTCAAATTCTGTCCTTGTATCGATCAATGGAACGCTTGGGAAAGTAGCTTTTTATAACAATGAAGAAATCATGCTCGGCAAAAGTGCTTGCTACTTCAATCTAAATGAAAACGTTTCTAAATTTTACATAAAAATCGTCTTGGAGAGCCCGTACTGGATGGAGTACGCACTTGCCAGTGCAACAGGAAGTACAATTAAAAATTTAGGGCTTAAAGCAATGAATTCATTGCCTGTCCCATTGCCGCCGGTAGAAGAACAAAAACGCATCGTTGCCAAGGTCGATCAACTCATGACCCTGTGCGACGAACTCGAAGCCAAGCTCAACCAAACTCAGCAGCATAGTGCAAAACTGATGGAAGCCACTGTCCAGCAGCTTTTGGTGGCGTGATGTACGGTCTGAAGAGTAACCCCCGCAAGTGCGCTGAGTGTGGTACCAGTAAGATAGCCACTATTTTGTGGGGGATGGACGCGAAGCTGCGGGCAAAACTCGATAGCGGTCGCGTGGTACTGGGGGGCTATTGCCTACGAGAGAACTGGGAGAGAATTGAAAAACTAAAAAGGGACTTACAGCTCAATGCCGTAAGTCCCTGACTTGTATGGCTTCCCGAACTTGGCAAAACGGGGCACTGGGAAGAAGTTCTTTTGCTGCCCTGAGTCTGATGTACTAGAACCCTCCGTATCCAAGTAGGCGGTGATCCGCAGAGTAAAAATCTATTTCAGATTTATATCTACTTAGGTATATATTGACTTTATGCCTAAGTAAGTATATTTTTCATTTATGCCCAATTAGATATAGAGAATGGAGCTCGATATCATGCCAAAAGCCACCTCACCCAGAATTCTAGGTCAGATTCTCAAGTCAGCCAGAACCCAAAAAAGGCTGACCCAAGACCAAGCGGGAAATCTCGTTGGGATAACCCAAGCCATGGTATCACGTTTTGAGCGCGGAGAATCCAATATCCGCATTGACACTCTATTTCGTCTGATGTCGGCACTAGAATTGGACTTGCTCGTGAATCCAAGAGAAGAACAAACCGGTCAAGGCGAAGGAGACAACTGGTAAATGGGGCGCAAGCGTCTAAGGGCGGAACTATTTGCCTACATGAATGGGGAAAAAGTCGGCACCCTAGTCCGCAACGCTAATGGCAGGCTTGAATTCAGCTATGATAAGTTCTGGGTCGAAAGCAGTTCAGGACGTCCACTATCTCTCTCGATGCCTCTGACTGAGCAGGCTTACTCAGGGGATAGGGTTGAAAACTATTTCGACAACCTGCTTCCTGACAGTCAGTCGATCAGAAACCGGATTCAAAGACGATTCGGGGCACCCTCGCACAGAGGTTTCGATCTGTTATGGCACGTCGGCAGAGACTGTGTTGGTGCATTACAGCTCCTCCCGGAAGACGGCCCGGTCAATGTCAAAAAAATCGACGCGGAACCGCTCAGCGATACAGCAATCGCCAAAATCCTGAAAAACTATCGGACCATGCCCTTGGGGATGCGCGAGGATAAGGATTTCCGTATTTCTGTTGCCGGGGCGCAAGAGAAAACCGCCCTGCTCAAACTTTCGGACCAATGGCATCTGCCGCTGGGCTCAACACCGACCAGCCATATTTTCAAGCTACCCATCGGGAATATCGAACACAGCGGCATGGATCTCTCCGACAGCGTCGAAAACGAATGGCTGTGCCATGCCATTCTCAAGGCCTTCGGCCTCCCCGTTGCCAATACGGAAATGCTTTCCTTCGAGGGTACCAAAGTTCTGGTTGTCGAGCGCTTCGACCGCCGCTGGGCAAAGGATCACTCCTGGTTGATCCGTCTCCCTCAGGAGGATATGTGTCAGGCCCTGAATATTCCGCCAGCACTGAAATATGAGAGTGATGGCGGTCCCGGTCTTGCCCAGATCATGGAGCTGCTGCTCGGATCAACAGACAGCATGGCTGACCGGCGCCTGTTCATGACCGCGAACCTGGTTTTCTGGCTGCTGGCCGCTATTGATGGACATGCCAAGAATTTCAGTATCTTTTTACTCCCAGGCGGTGATTTCAAACTAACACCACTCTATGATGTGATCTCCGCATTTCCCCTCGTAGCAAAGAAACAGCTTGAACAACGTCGTCTAAAAATGGCAATGGCACTGAGCGGAAAAAACAGACATTATGACTGGAATTCGATTCTTTATCGGCACTGGCTCTCAACGGCAAAGAATAGTCACTTCCCCATAGATGGGATGGAAAATATCATCGCTGGGGTACTAGGACTCTTGGACCAGGTGATAGACCAAGTCAGCGCACAACTACCCAATTCATTCCCCGATGCTGTTGCTGGCCCGATTTTCAATGGGATGAGAATGGCACGGGACAAATTAGTCCACTCGGTTCCGTCAGGAGTGAGGTAGGTTTATGGGAGCAAAGGACAGTGACCGTTGCCCGCATTGTATAGAGCTTCAACAGGAGAACGCTCACCTCAAAAATCTGCTAGCTACCCACAATATCCCCCGGGAGGAGGAAAGACCTGCTCCAGAACCAGCCCCATGCATAGAAATACCCACCCAAAAATATTCTCCAGAAGAAAAGATTGCCCTGTTCCGTCGGCTCTTTCGCGGACGCTCCGACGTTTACCCGGTTCGCTGGGAATCGAATAAAGGCGGATCGGGGTATTCTCCGGCCTGTAAGAACGAATGGCGACCAGGCGTCTGCGGGAAACCTCGCGTCAAGTGTGGTGCGTGTAAGCAACGTCAGTTTCTCCCAGTGACCGATCGTGTGATTTATAATCACTTGGCCGGCAAACATACGATCGGTGTTTACCTCCTTCTGAAAGACGATAACTGTTATTTTCTGGCTACAGATTTTGACAAATTGAGCTGGCGGGAAGATGCACTCGCCTTTCTGCAAAGCTGCAAAGAGCTCAATGTTTCCGCAGCACTGGAAATCTCGCGCTCGGGACAGGGTGCCCACGTCTGGATCTTTTTTTCCGAGGCCGTTCCAGCCGCCGATGCCAGAAGGCTTGGCGCTGCGCTCATCAGCTATACCTGCTCCCGCACTCGGCAGCTCTCTCTGGGCAGCTATGACCGTTTCTTTCCGAACCAGGACACTCTTCCGAAAGGAGGATTTGGCAATCTGATCGCACTTCCCTTACAGAAAACGCCACGGGAAAAAGGATTCAGCCTGTTTGTCGACGATGACTTCATACCACTTGAGGACCAATGGACTTTTCTGGCAACACTGAACAGATTGCCTGCAGCCGAACTAAGCGCAGCGATATCCCGGGCAACTGCAGGCGAACATCCACTGGACGTCTCTTTTATATCCGAAGAAGGGGTGAGCAAACCCTGGCAGCGTCCAGAAGGAACACAGCAGAAACTTGAAGGCCCTCTCCCCCAAGAGCTCAAGATTGTCCTGGCGAACCAAATCTACATCGAGAAGGCCATCTTGTCTCAGCCGCTTGCCAATCGATTGATTCGTCTGGCCGCCTTTCAAAACCCTGAATTCTACAAAGCTCAGGCCATGCGCTTGCCGGTCTGGAACAAACCCCGAATTATAGGCTGTGCAGAAGACTACCCCAAACACATTGGATTGCCGCGAGGCTGTCTGGAAGAACTACAGCATTTACTGGCTGAAAACGGCATCAACTGCGCATTACAGGATGAACGAATTAACGGAACCAAAGTCAAACTCAAATTTATCGGTCAGCTACGCTCAGACCAAAAGCAAGCGCTCAAAATCATGCTGAAACACGACACAGGCGTACTCTGTGCCCCAACCGCTTTTGGCAAAACAGTCACGGCAGCAGCCATGCTCGCCAAACGAAAGGTCAACACCCTGATTCTGGTCCATCGAACAGAATTGCTTCGACAATGGCAAGAACGGTTGCAAATGTTTCTCGACCTTTCCAACACGGAACTTGGTGCTCTGGGTGGTGGAAAGAAAAAACTGTCCGGGCAAATCGATATTGCCGTAATGCAATCGCTGGCGAAAAAGGAGGATTTAGCCGAAGTTCTCGACCAATATGGACAGATTATCATTGATGAATGTCACCATCTTTCAGCCTTCTCTTTCGAAGGCATCTTAAAACAGGCGAAAGCACGCTATGTGATGGGACTGACGGCCACACCAATCAGACGTGATGGTCATCAGCCGATCATCTTTATGCAATGCGGACCAACTCGTCATAGGGCAAGCTCGGCAGAAACCGCCCCCACCAACTTAAAGATTTTCCCACGTGCGCTTCATGCCCCTCCGATGCCTGCAGACGCCAAAATTCAAGACGTATTTCGCCTTTTAGTTGCTGATGCTTCGCGCAATCAATGTATCACAAAGGACATCCTCACCGCCTATGAGGAAGGCCGCAAGATTCTCGTGCTAACCGAAAGAACCGATCATTTGACATTCCTGTACGAGGCATTGGGCACCAAAATTCAGAACTGTTTTGTTCTACATGGACGCCTGCCAAAGAAACAACGTGCGACGGTACTTTCGGAGTTGGAAAGCCTGGATGCTGGAGAACCAAGAATCCTTTTGGCCACGGGACGACTGATCGGTGAAGGCTTCGACCACCCTCCCTTAGATACGCTATTCCTCGCCTTGCCGATTTCCTGGAAAGGAACCCTGCAACAATATGCCGGGCGCCTACACCGTGAACACAGCCATAAGTCAGATATCCAAATCTACGACTATTATGAACATGACCACTCTCAACTTGCCCGCATGTGGGACAAACGCCTACGTGGCTACAAGGCAATGGGCTATGTGGTCAACCAATGAAATCAAAGTCCGAAACAGCAAACAACAC
>JAQIBX010000144.1 GCA_027858895.1 Desulfuromusa sp.
TGGATGTCTTTTTCGGCAAAGGCCTCAACAACTCGATATAAATCAGCGACCCCATTATCGACAATATAAAAACCGACGCCTAATGATCCAAATTTTGAGGCGATCTCAATATCTGCAGCAGAAGGACGCAGATCGCCACTTGGATGGTTATGAATAACCACATCACCATAGCTACAAGTCTGTAGAATCGCGGGAACAGCACTTTCTGAGCCACGCGCCAACACTTCGACCTGAACAACGCGACGGTCGGTATCGGTCTGACCGAGAACAAATATTTCGTTCCCACCCGCCTCTTTTATCGCATAGCGAAGCTGGTCAATACTGTCTGGAGAGATGAAATTCAACATAGCGGGCGATTATAAAGGAATAGGAAAGATAAAGGGTAAGTAAAATCGACCTAAGCGGAGCAAATTATGCGAACGAGAAAAAATTAGAGTCTTTGGAACTTCATGTGGAAAGATCCGAGATATCCTCAGTAAAATCATCGAATGCCCCAACTTGATTTCAAAAGCTGATTTTTGGATAAAAGGACAAGCCTCGATCCATGTAGAATCGAGGCTTTTAACGTTGTAAATCAGAATTTCTCTGAACACCAGAAGCTGGTCACATCTTTATTTATGCGTCGCTTTGTCCCCCCAGATTTCTTTCACTCTCTGGTCACGACCACACCCCCAACGGTAATAGTTGTAGCGGATCGGATTTTCCTTGTAATAGTCCTGGTGATAGCTCTCTTCCCCATGAATCGGCCAGAAGGTTGTCGCCGGTAGAATCGGCGTCACTATTTTCTGATCAGGGAACATTGCCTGGGTTTCCACTTTCGATTCCTCGGCAATCTTCTTTTCCTCGTCGTCGGCTATGAAAATTGCGGCCATATAACTGTGCCCGCGGTCGCAGAATTGTCCGCCGTCGTCAAAGGGATCAATGTGAACCCAGTAGTAGTCGAGCAACTGCTTGTAACTCAGCTTCTGCGGGTCATAGGTAATTTCGACTGCTTCGTAATGCCCCTTATGGTTGCCGTTATAGGTCGGTTTTTCCAGCGTCCCGCCGGCAAAGCCGGAGATGACGTCAGTGACCCCTTCCAGTTTTTCGAAATCCGACTCCATACACCAGAAGCAGCCGCCAGCCACAACCGCTGTCTTGGCAAAGGCGTGAGTAGCGATGGAGAGGAGCATTACACACAGGATAAAGATTCGTTTCGTTTTCATAACCTTACCTTTCATAACCGGCAAACGACTGCTTCATTAAACCCGGCAATACTGACGGGCAGCCTTGCGCAAGTCTGTTATTTGAACAATATGACGTATTCGCCATAACCTGCCTTTTCGAGGTCGGCGAGTGGGAAGAAGCGCAGCGATGCTGAGTTCATGCAGTAGCGCAATCCGGTCGGGGCAGGACCATCGTCAAATACGTGTCCCAAATGGGAATCGGCATGTTTGCTGCGCACTTCGGTACGGACTGAGAAGAAGCTGCGGTCCTCTTTCTTGACGATATTGTCCGGCTCCAGTGGCTTGGTGAAACTTGGCCAACCGGTTCCCGATTCATACTTGTCAATGGAGCTGAAAAGTGGTTCACCTGAAATAATATCGACGTAGATCCCTGCCTCATGATTGTCCCAGTAGGTGTTATTAAAAGGTCTCTCAGTGCCATTCTTGCGGGTGACTTCATACTGAAGTGAGCTCAGTCGTTTTCGCAGTTCCGCATCGCTCGGCACGTTGTAGTCATGTTTCGGGGCCATGGTCTGATCCTTCATCATGTCGTCACTTTTTTTCATCCCATCTGACTTCATCATACCATCAGGATTCATCGTTTGCGACATACCCATGTTGTCAGCCATTTTCTTCATCTCCTTCCCCTGCACCTGATAAAAACCAAACATCACCAGTGGTAAGCTGAGGAGCGCAATCTTTAGAATTTTCATCTGATCCTCCGTTTTTTGAGTCCGGGCCCAGAAGCCACGGATTGGTTGGTTGTCTTTGATTGCATGATACCAATTCCGTGTAACGACAGGTTAACGTCTGTATAAAGATTGGGTAAAGATTCGGTAGGAGTTTCAGATATAACTACTTGTGAAAAAATGCTTAACCGATCCACACTTCGCCTTCAAAAGTAAAATCCGGAGTTTGAAATACCGAATCTGTGTGATTTATCCTTAGGTCAAGAAAAACAGAATTAATGAAACAACTAGCATAAAAGGCGCAGCTAAAGGCGATTGAGCAGAGGGATTAACTGAGTGTAATCACGGTAGCTAAGAGAACTATGCCAATATCCGTTGAACATCCCGGACGCCACACCCAGAGTGAATATTAGCAGTACCAGCAATGGAAACAGCCAGCGAGGCATAAACCGTCGGCTGCTGATCAACCCCATCCCGAGGACTTGATGCTCGGGGCAACTCTGAACACAGCTCAGGCATCCGGTGCATTCCATGGAGCAGACTTGTTGCTTACGAGATACAGCTATTGATGCCGGGCAAGCCCGGTCACAGTTTCCACAGGCGGTGCAACCGTTGACGTCACGGGTGATCCGACACGGGCTAAGAAAACTGAAAAATCCAAGCATGGCACCGTAAGGGCATAAATAGCGGCACCAGAATTGGCGAATAAAAAAGGACAGCACGACCAGGATCAGAACAATTACGGCACTGAGCGTTGAGGGGCTGGTAAAGAAGTGTAACATCTTAACGTCGCTGATTGCCCAGTAAGGGGTGGATAAAAAACTTTTGAGAGCCTGGGCTGGCATCCCGAACAAAATCAGCTTGAGGAAAAAAAACAGTAGCAGGTATTTTGCGCTACGGAGCAAAATATCCAACCATCGCCATGGTTTGAACCTGCGTCTCGTCAAATGTTCCCCGCTCCGCCAGAGTAGCTCTGAAAATGTCCCTATCGGGCAGATCCATGAACAGAAAGACTTCCGCGTTAATAATGCCATTGCTAGAAAAGTCAGAAGCAGAACTAGGGCAGCAGGATGTACCGGGTCGATAATGCCGTTAAGAATCCAGTTTTTCAGGCTGACCAGCGCTCCAATCGGTAGAAAAGCCTCAACCCCCGGGGGCCTTGCGACAAATGGGCCTTCCCCCTGACTGACAAAGTGTGCAATGAAACGGGAGAACTGAAAACCCAGGTACAGGCACCAGAACAGAAAACCGGCCTGAATCAGATTGCGCCATAACACCAGATTGTGGCGTAGTTGAATAAGTTGTTTTGCCATAGAATCACTCTCAATCCAGCAACCGTTTTTCATCTGTAAAGCGTGTAATATTTAATTCCTACTATGTAACACACTCGGCCGGGTGGAATTGTCAAAACTTAGACCTTATGGCAGGGTAAAATTTCCCGAATGGGTAAATGGTGAATTTCAAATGTAACTA
>JAQIBX010000177.1 GCA_027858895.1 Desulfuromusa sp.
AAGAAAACCAACGGTATCATGCGGCCACGCATCAAACTATCTGATGGAAACTTTCTGGAAACCCTCGGGCGGATCGATTTTGTCGATAACCGGGTCGATTCAACGACCGGCACCATTGCTGTTCGCGCTCTGTTTGACAATCCGGATGGCCTGTTGCTGCCGGGTCAGTATGTCCAGTTGGCTGCCAGCCAATCCGCAGAAAAAAAGTTGCCGGTGATCCCGCAAGCCTCAGTGCTCGAAGACCGCGAGGGGCGCTATGTACTGGTAGTGAATAGACAGAATCAAGTTGAACAGCGCCGCATCACCACGGGGGCCACGGTTGGCGCTCTCTGGGCGGTTACAACCGGGTTGAATGCTGGTGAGCAGGTCATTGTTCAGGGTTTGCAGAAGGTGAAACCAGGACAAACGGTCAAGACCACCACTGCCGACGCAGCGCAAGGGAACTAAACCATGATTTCGCGCATATTTATTAATCGGCCGCGCTTGGCCGTGGTGGTGTCGGTGTTTATCACCCTGGCCGGGCTGATTGCCATGCTGAATATCCCGGTGGCACAATATCCCAAAATCACCCCACCAACGATTCGGGTCTCTGCCATCTATCCCGGCGCCAACGCCGCGGTGCTGGCGAACAGCGTCGCCACAACCATTGAAGCCGAAGTTAATGGCGTGGAGAACATGCTCTACATGTCTTCCTCCTCGTCTAACAGCGGTCAATATAGCTTGAATGTGACCTTCGAGGTCGGAACAGATACCGATATCGCCCAGGTCAATCTGCAGAATCGGGTCCAGGCGGCGATTGCCAAACTGCCGCAGGAAGTCGTTGCCCAAGGGGTCACAGTACGTAAAGGTTCTGCGGATATGCTCGGCGCGATCAGCTTTTTCTCGCCGGATGACACGCGGGACAAGCTGTTTTTGAGTAACTATGTCAGCAGTACCATTAAGGATGCGGTGGTGCGGCTGGATGGGGTCAGCGACATCAATATTTTCGGCGAGCTGGAATACAGCATGCGCATCTGGATGGATCCAGCCCGGATGACAGCCCTGGGCTTGACGGCAGATGATTTGATCACTGCGATCCGCCAGCAGAATATTCAAGCCGCTGTCGGCTCCATCGGTTCAGAGCCGGTCAATACTGGTCAGCAGTTGCAGTACACCTTGACCGCCCAGGGCAGGTTGCAGAACGTCGAAGAGTTCAAAGATATTGTCCTGCGTTCCAACGCGCAGGGGGGCCTGGTACGGATCAAGGATGTCGCAACCGTGGAGCTTGGCGCTAAATCTTACAGCACCCGCTCAATTCTTAACGGCGGACCAGCGGTGACCCTGGCCATTTATGGCTCGCCCACCGCCAACGCGCTGGCAACCATGCAGAGTGTCATTGCGGAGCTGGAGTTGCTTGCCAAAAACCAACCGAGCGGCGTGCAGTATCAGACCATTTATGACTCGACCAAATATATCGCTTCGGCGATTCATGAAATGGTCTGGACGCTGTTTTTGACCTTCCTGCTGGTGGTCGCTGTGACTTTTGTCTTTCTGCAGGATTGGCGCGCAACCCTGGTGCCGACGGTCACAATTCCGGTCTCGCTGATCGGGACCTTTGCGGTGCTACTGGCCCTCGGTTACAACGCCAACACCATCTCCCTGTTTGCCCTGATCATGTCAATCGGGCTGGTGGTGGATGATGCCATCGTCGTAGTCGAGAACGTTTACCGAGTTATGCACGATGAAGGGCTCAGCCCGAAAGATGCAGCGCTAAAAGCGATGGGACAGGTCACTGGGCCGATCATTGCTACCACCCTGGTGCTACTCGCGGTTTTTATCCCGGTCGCCTTTCTGCCCGGCATTACCGGGCAGCTCTACAAACAGTTTGCCGTCACCATCTGCACCGCAGTGGTTATTTCAGCCATCTGCGCTCTGACCCTGAGCCCCGCTCTCTGCGCGGTGCTGTTAAAAAAACCGCTGCCAGCCCGTTTCTGGCCGCTGGTCTGGTTCAACAAGGCGCTGAATAAATCACGCAAAGGCTATGTCGCCGGTTCAGGCTGGTTAATCCGTTGGAAATCTGTGGCACTGTTGGCGTTGGTGCTGGTGATGGCGGGCAGTTATTTTCTGTTTCTTAACCGCCCCACCAGCTTTCTGCCGCAAGAGGATCAAGGGCTCATCTATCTGAATCTGCAGTTGCCTGAGGCTGCGGCCATGAACCGAACGGACAAAATATTAAAGCAGGTGACTGAAGAACTACGCAAAATAGAGGGAATCGACAGCGTGCTCGGCGTCAGCGGCTTCAGCCTGCTCAGTGGCCGGGGCGACAATGTCGGCTTTGGCCTGGTAATCCTGACCCCCTGGGATCAACGGCCAGGCCCCGCTCTGCATGTTGATGCGATCTTGAAAAAGGCCCAACAGAAACTTGCGGCGATCTCCGCGGCCAATATTCGCGCTTTTACCCCCCCACCCATCAGGGGCTTAGGGCGGACCGGCGGCTTCGATTTTCAGTTGCAGTCGTTGACCGAAAAATCACCGCAGGAATTTGTCGCGGCGGCACAGGCACTGGTGATGGCGGCAAATCAGGACCCAGCGCTGAGTCGCGTATTCAGCACCTATACCGCGAATAATCCGCAATTGGCCCTGAACATTGACCGCAATCGGGCCGAGGCCCTCAAGGTTCCCGTCAGTGCCATCTTCTCGACTCTACAGGCGCAACTCGGTGGCCGCTATGTTAATGACTTCAATCTGGCGAACCGCGGCTATCAGGTCAAGGTTCAGGCCGATACGACTTACCGTGACTCAGTTGATGACATCAGCCGTCTCTATGTTCGCAGCAGCGCTGGAAAAATGGTGCCGATGACCAGTCTGGCGACCCTGTCGACGGAACTTGGCCCACAGACGGTCGATCGCTACAACCAGCTCAACAGCATCAAAATCAACGGCGGGGCCGCCGCAGGCTACAGTTCCGGCGAAGCGATGGCGGCAATGGAACGGATTGCGAGCAAAACCCTGCCCGAAGGTTACAGTTTCGACTGGTCGGGAATGTCCTATCAGGAACGCAAGAGCAGTGGCCAGGTGGTCGTCCTCTTCGCGCTGGCGCTGCTGTTTGCCTACCTGTTTTTGGTCGGCCAGTACGAAAGCTGGAATATCCCCCTGTCGATCATCATCTCGGTGCCGGTAGCGACTCTGGGGGCGCTGGTTGGTCTCTGGCTGACGGGGGGGAGTCTCAGCATCTATGCCCAGATCGGACTGGTGCTGCTGGTCGGCCTGGCAAGTAAGAACGCGATTTTGATTGTCGAGTTTGCTCAATCACGGCGCAAAGATGGGCTGTCGATTGCCGAAGCAGCGGTGGATGGTGGCCGGATCCGTTTTCGCCCGGTGTTGATGACCTCTTTCACCTTTATTTTCGGACTGATCCCGATGGTGATTGCAACCGGCGCCGGAGCGGGCAGTCGACAAGCCATTGGAATCACCGTTTTCAGCGGCATGCTGAGTACCACCTTGTTCGGTATCTTCCTGATCCCCGTGCTTTACTACCTGTTTCAATCGGCACGGGAAAAAGGCAGTGCGTGGCGTGAACGGATCAGATCCGGGGGAAAATCATGAGCAAATCTGAGCAAAAAAATTGGCAAGGAAGAACAATGCTAAAAATCAATTCGAGCGCTATTCGCTCTTTGTTTCAGAACAGAACCTTTTCAATATCGGTTCTGTTAACAGCGATTACACTGTTTCTGAGTAGCTGTGCGGCGGTGGGGCCAGACTATGCGCCGGTGGAGCCAATGGCTCCCGAAAACTGGCAGGCAAAACTGCAAGGCGGGCTCCTGGTAGAGCAGACCGATCCCGATGATCTTGCTCACTGGTGGACAGTCTTAAAGGATCCACAGCTTGTTGCTTTAGAAAAAAGGGCTGTCAAAGGAAATCTGGATCTGAAAGAAGGGCAAAGCAGAATCCGCGAGGCCAGGGCATTGCGTGGAATCAGCCGTGCCGAATTTTCCCCAACCCTGGACACAGATGCAGCAGCAACCAAATCCCGCAGTAGTGGCAACAGTGGGACGAGCGCTGAGCGTGAACTATATTCTGTTGGATTTGATGCCAGTTGGGAGCTGGATGTTTTTGGCGGAGTTAAACGTTCGGTAGAGGCGGCGCAGGCTAGTCTTGAAGCGACACAAGAGAACCTGCATAACCTTCAGGTAAGCCTCATGGCAGAGGTGGCGCTAAATTATGTGGAGGTAAGAACCTACCAGTCTCTCCTGGATGTGAGCAGAGCCAATATCAAAGTTCAACTGGAAAGCTACGAATTGAACGATTCACGTTACCAAGCCGGAATTATCGGGGAACTGGCGGTACAGGAATCTTTACGCATTCTGGAAAGCACTAGATCTTTGGTTCCAGCCCTTGAAACAGGGCTGGACGCAGCCAGAAATCGGCTCGCTATATTGCTCGGGGAGCGCCCAGGTAGTTTGCATGAGGAACTGGCCATAACGCGGCCACTACCGAGTTTGCCGATCAATGTTGCCGTTGGAATTCCGGCTGAAACCCTGCGCCGCCGCCCGGATGTTCGTCGTGCAGAACGGAATCTTGCGGCTCAAACGGCCCGGATCGGAGCAGCTACCGCAGATCTCTATCCCAAATTCCGCTTGTTCGGCACCTTGGGACTCGAATCGCTCAATGCCGGTGATCTTTTTCAAACAGCTAGCAAAACCTGGGGGCTTGGTCCTGGCGTTAGTTGGAACCTTTTTGATGCCGGCGCCATTCGCCAGAACATCCAGGTGCAGAATGAACGACAGGAACAAGCCCTGATTCAATATGAAGGCACCGTTCTAAACGCATTGGAAGAAGTGGAAAATGCGCTGGTTAGCTATGCTAAGGAACAACTGCGGCGCGATTTTATTACCAAAGCATCCGTCGCCGCAGAGCGGGCAGCGGAACTTGCTCAAGATCAGTATCAGGCAGGGCTGGTTAGCTTCAATAATGTTCTGGATGCGCAGCGTTCCCTTTTGGCTCTGCGGGATGAACTGGTCAGGAGCGACGGAACCGTTATCGCCAATCTGGTCAGGCTATATAAGGCATTGGGTGGCGGGTGGATCCCCATTACAACAATAAAAAAACCGGAGGAAACACCTTAATTCACAAAGGTGTCAGCTCCGGTTTAAACCCCACATGTTGTGTTGTTCAGTTATAAATGCTGCTCGTAATCTCTCTGACATCTGCTGCCAGCTGTTGGCTTGGGGTGACCACCACCACCTTGCCGTCAACACTTGTCTTGTAGCGCGGAACATCCTGGCATTTCAGGTAAGCTTCGCGCAGCTTTTCGTTAATCTTCTGTTGCTGAAGCGGGTCGATCCCTTGCTCACGAGCCGAGGCGACAAAGCTGTGTACGGCGTCATCAAGCTTTGCCATACCGAACCGCTTGGGCGGCTTGCCGATGAAGACGAAAGCATGGCCGTCAATAGGGATGATCTCAAGTGGATCCGAAACTTGGCCGATCAGTTCCTTAAGTGAACCCTCAATGGCATGGATCTGTTTGGCGACCGGATTGTCCGGCGCAAGCTCCGGGTAATCAATTTTCTTACTGAAAAATCCCATTTCTTTACTCCTTTCATCGCGGGCGGGGTGATGGCATTCAAAACAAACAATTCAGTACCAGTTTAAAGATGTAGCAGAAAATTCAGAAAAAGCAACAACCCGAGCCTCTTGCAAAAGGGTCAGCTTGAAAATGTATCAGATGGAAGAGTGCGAGATATTTTGTATCCAGCAAAGATTTTTAAAAAAGCAGCACCAGGCATTTAATATTGTGCAATACATAATTTGCGACGGAACCAAACAGAACATCGCGTACGGGTTAACAACCTACAAGGTCGCTGGATTGCGACGCCGCTCTCCCCGGTTCTTGAGTCCGATGTTCGAGCACGTCAAAAAAGCCGGCGCAGGGCGAGATGAAAGACGAAATCGGGAGCCGAATCGACGACGACATCTTCGACCACAGCAAGATCAAGGGTTGTCTTCGCGCCAAAACCGAGCGAACCGCCAATGGCCAGTTGCATTGAGTCCGACAGTTCCGCCATAGCAGAGTCGTCATAAAAGGCGCTGTGCCCGTCCAGCTGAAGCTTGAAGGCCAGCCAGGAATAGGGTTGCCAGCCGACACCCGCCGAACCAAAACCAACAAGGTGACGCTGTTGGTCGGGAAGCAGGTCGCCGTCCGTTAGCACCAGAGCCCCAATTGCTCCAAATAACGCAACGCTCCCCCCATCCAGGCTCCGAGATGTACTCAACCACAGCGCCAAGTCGGTGCTGCCACTGCCAAGAAGGGCTTTTTCATCCCCCGTCGGCAGTTTCAGGCTGGCCCGCAAGACGGACGAGCAGATATCGCCCTGAGACTGTCTCTGCAGTTGCCAGCCCCCGATCAGGCGCAGATCGCCAAAGCCGCCTTCTTCATCATCCTGATTGATCAGCACCTCGCCATCTCGCTCATAATGATAGAGCAAGCGGTCGCGGGGGGAATTTTCTCTTTCCCCTTGCGGCAGGTTAAAGAAGTCGTGCCAGTCAAGAATGAAGTTATCAAGGAAGCCTTCAGCGTGGCGGACATAGGGTATTTCCAGGCCAATCTCGAGTCTTGTCCCCACACCCCGCCTGAGCGCCAGAGTGCTGCGCATGGTTTCTCCGTCCAGCAGTATCGCTTCCCCTTCACGGCTCCCCTGACTGGAAAGGCTGGCAAGATCCAGACGGATTTCAACCTCGGTCTGCCCGGGTTGCAACACCAGCGCCGGAGCCGCCACTGGCAGGCCATAAACCGCCACCAGGGGATTCTGGTTGGATGTCGTAAATGGTGCGAGGTCCAATGCACAAGCAAAGCTGGAAGAGAAACAAACAAGCATCACGACAAGATAGGAACGCACAACGACAGGCATGGCGGCAACCTCCTGAAAAAGGCCGTTAAAATCACTATAGGATAACGGCCGTGAACAACGGCAGAAACATAAAAGGGGAACTACTTTATTTGTTGCCCCTCGATAGAAATATTTTCATGCGAAGGACCGGATTTTCAGTGCAAGCACGTCATCGGCGAGAATATTTTGCATACAGAAAAGATTTTTAAAAAAGCAGCACCGGGCATTTAACATTGTGCAATACATAATTTGCGACTGATCCAAACAGAACATTGCGAATTTCGCCACTTCCGGTTTTACGACCGATGACCAATAACTGAAATTCTTCCTCATTGGCAATCCGCGGAATCACCCGACGCGGTGCACCAAATTCGAGGCGCAGCTCGATATTGAATCCCACCTCACGAAGTTTTTCCGCCAACAATTCAAGCCGTTTCCGAGCGGCCTTTTCAGCATTTTCCCTGACCATCTCAATTTGAAAATCGGGAATCATCCGGTAAGCCAACTGGTCATTAATCACATGCAGCAAAACCAGCTGTTGCGGAAACTTTTCTTTGTAGGCAATCACGTCTTCAATAGTTTTTTGCGTGGTGGGGGAATCATTCACCGGAATTAGAATTTTGGTTTCCATCGGAATTCTCCTCTTAAAAAGGACATCCATCAAATCGGGATACGCATCTTCTTACAGTAGCTGCGCAAAACCATGAGAGCCTGGTTCAAGCGCGATATCTGCATATTTTTTGCTTTCACCAGGAGAACATCATCTAATGGCACCTGGATCTGTCGAACCTCTCTTTGAACCAATAAAAGATTAGCCAAAATAACTTTTAAATCGGCGGGATTATATTTCTTCAGAGCCGGTGGAGAAATACTAAAGAATCCGCCCGCAACATCTTGCGCCATTTTTTTTGGATTTCCAGAAATTGCCATTAACAAATCCTCCTGCAAGCGATCATACACTGCTTTGAACCCGGTACCAATGAAAAGCCACTTGCGTTTCCAATAACATCTATGAGATCAATTGTCCCCATGGGACACTTTGATCATCTCAAAGGAATTTTGCTGACCTTTACAGCCGTGCTGATCCTCAGCCCGGATGCACTATTAGTCCGTCTGATTCAGACTGATATCTGGACACTTCTCTTCTGGCGTTGCCTCCTCACCGGCATAATGACGTCTCTATTTCTGGCGATCCGCTACCGCCAGCGCTTTCTGCACAGCTTTTATGCCATAGGCCGCACTGGCCTGATATCCGCCCTGATGGTTGTTGTTGGATCACTCCTGTTTATTGGTTCTTTGAAACAAACAACCGCAGCGAACACATTAGTTATTCTGGCAGCAGCCCCAATTTTTAGCAGTTTACTCAGTTGGTTGATTCTCCGTGAAAAAATCCCACTGCGCACCAAACTGGCAATTTTCACCTGTTTCAGTGGAATTCTGTTGATTTTCTCCGGAAGCTTACAGCATGGGTTGCTCCTTGGCGACTTGATGGCGCTAGGGGCCACTGCAATGTGGGGTTCAAATATAGCTATTATTCGAAGTGGGAAAGCTGTCAATATGATTCCAGCAAACGTGCTTGGGAATCTGAGTGTTGTTCCTATTGTCTATTTGCTTGGAGCTCAACCGTTACTAGTAGCTCCCGTTGATGCCGGATTATTGTTGCTTTTGGGAGGAGTGATCTTGCCCATCTCATTTGCGCTGATTACCCTCAGCCCTCGCTATTTACAAGCCCCGGAAGTCAGCTTGATTCTCCTCATTGAAACTATTCTGGGACCGATCTGGGTCTGGCTGGCCCTGGGGGAAGTGCCCCATTCCAAAACTCTCATCGCGGGATTCCTGATTCTTGGAACCTTGCTGATTCACACTCTTTTATCTCTGCGCCAGCTACAAACCAATCCTCAAAAGTAACATCATTTTAGTGCATATTCTTTTTCATATCTCTCTCCAAGCGACATCATAGCTAGTGCTATGACCTCCGCCTGAGCCTTCTGTCCCAAGTCAAAACCGAATGCCATAGCTTGGCTGAGCAGCTTGCCATGTGCCAGTCGAATGTTACCGAGCGGCGTCAAAAGTCGTTCGTTCTGCCAGTGCAGGTTCGGTCAAGCGGCTTCTTTTTGTTTCGCAGTTGCGTCTCGTTGCTGCACGGCTAGGTGCGCCAACTTCCAGAGATTGTGTGCCAGAATGCAACACTCAATACGGGTTTTACGGTTTTCGAAACCCTTGTTTCTCAGGGGGTACCAAGATAGGCGTTTTTGAAAATGCTGATATGAGCTTCGGTGCTGCTACGCCGGGTTTCTAATTGACTGAAATAGGGATCTTTAAGGCGTTCTTTGAAAAGAACAACAGAACGGGCAGAATTAAAGTTTGTCTATCACCAATGAGGCAAAGCTGAGGACGAAAAAAAATCCGCACATATCGGTCACTGTCGTCAACAGTGGACTTGAAACCAGTGCCGGATCTAGTTTTGCCTGTTTCAACACTAAGGGAATCAACCCGCCGAGTGAAACCGCTACAATCGTATTGACAGCTAAGGCAGCGCCGACAACCAGGCCAAGAAACGGGCTGCCCTTCCAGAGGTAGGCAACCAAACCCAGTAAGATTCCGAGGGCCAGGCCATTAATAACACCCAGACTTGCTTCTTTTGTCAGCACCCGCATCAGCTCTTTCGGACGAACCAGACCCAAGGAAAGTTCTCGCATACTGACCGCTACGGCCTGGTTTCCGGAACAACCACTCATGTCGCTCACCATCGGCAGGAAAACGGCCAGGGTAATAGCCGCAGAGAGGGTATCCTGATACAGGGAAATAACACTGGCGGCAATGATATTCAACACAATATTGAGAGATAGCCAGGAAAGGCGCCGCCCCGAACGGGCGAGCAGGGGCATGGAGCGAAACTCTTCGCCGCCGACGATCCCTGAAAGCCCGAGAAATTGCTGCGTGCTCTGCTGTTGATTGGCTTCTTCGACATCTTCCGGCATGACCACACCGAGCAAGCGCGATTCGGCATCAACCACAGGTACGCCAAACAGATTGTGCTCTTCAAAAAAGTTGCGCAAATCATCCAATGAGGCATCGGCGCTGACTCTATAGGGGTTGCTGATCATCAACTTGCCTAGTTTCGCAGTACGTTTTGGAAACAGCAGATCCCGCATCCGCAGGACTCCCATGAGGTGATTTTCGTCATTGGTTACATATACGTATTGAACATCATAGTCGGCATATTCTTCCCGGTTGGCCTGCAGGTCATCGAGGACGTCCTGAACTTTTTGGTCATGGTGATAATCCAGATATTCCGAAACCATCAGGCCGCCGGCAGTATTGGGAGCATAATTGAGGAAAAGGCGTGCTTCTTCCGCCTCTTCCGTCGCCATCTGCTCAATAATGGCATTGGCATCATCTTCATCCAGTTCGCCAAGCAGGTCGGCAACATGGTCACTGTCCAGCTCTTCCAGAATGGCAGCAGCCTGTTGGGGGGCGAGATCATCAATAATATCAGCAGCTTGAGTATCCGAGATATCTTCGATGACATCTGCGGCATCTTCTGGTCTGAGTAATGTGAACAATCGATTTTGTTCAGCGACAGTCAATCGCGAAACAGCCAGTGCCGTGTCTGCAGGATTGATGCTGTTCAGAAAATCAAGTATTTGCTGAGGGTTATCTGTGTCGATCAGCGATGAGAGCTGTTCCCATGGTTTATCCAGTTCCAGGCTTTGCATGAATGAATCCTTCAAGATGTGGGCAATATTGCAAATATGGTCATGGCCAAATTTGCCTCAATTCGGAGGAGCATGGAGCAGCTCAACGCGAACCTCCATGTTGGTTAAAATATCTCCTGCGCCAAATTGGTGGAAGATTGAGACATCGGCGGCATCTCGTCCATAGGCAACCGCAACCCGACCACCAAAAATCCCGCTTTGGGTGGGATCGAATGCATACCAACGATCGCCAACATAAGCTTCGAACCAGGCGTGCAAATCCATGGGCTGCAGCCCGTAGAGATAGCCCACAACCAAACGTGCGGGGATACTGATACTGCGGCAGAGCGCCACACCCAGATGTGCCATGTCACGGCAGACCCCTTCGCCACGAGCTTTGACTTCTCCTGCAGAGATCGGATAATTACTTGATCCGGGGGTGTACTGTATGAAATGTCGAATCCAGCGGTCGATGCATGCCACTTGATCATAGCCAGGCAGCCCATCTGCTACGATATTCCGTGCAAGATCCCCAAATCTGTCTGACTCGCAATAGCGACTTGGGAGTAAATAAATAAGGACAGGTTCGGGCAGATTCTGGATCTCAACAAAGTAAGCGCCTGGTGCCGTATCTAGCTGATCCGCAGACATGACTTCGGCTGAAGTGCGAATTGAAAAATTTCCGAGCGGTGCAACCAGACGTTGACAGAGGTTGCCATAGATATCTGAATATTCCACCACGGGAACGTGTGGAACAAGAGTGTAAGTCTCGCGAGCGACCCATTGCTGTACGCTGCTTCGAGGGCGCAGCATTAACACCAAAGGCGTCAAAGACTCCGCTTGAAAGTCGAGATTACAGGTTGTTTTAATCCATGTCATTGGTATATCCCCTGATGCCAGTGTGTGAAGGTTGAGAGACTACGATCCCCAAAACACCAATTGTAAGGCCAATGTACGGAGTTTTTCTCAGCTCATCAGCGTCGGTCCATTATGCCACAGGAGGGGGAAATAATTTCTTTTTTTTGACTGACAATTGCTTAGTTCTATATCAAGCTCAAATGCTACATTGTCCTTTAACCTTGCCGATGGATCTTTATGGATGAGACAGAGTGTTTCTGTAGCTCAACATGGTTGATCTGAAATAAATAGGACCTTTTGATGGATTACAATCAGTTATTTACAGAAATGGGTATTGAATCTCAGAAAATTGAAGCTAAAGGCGCTGTTGCCTCATATATACCCGAACTACACAGGGTCGATCCTTGGAAATTTGGATTGCATCTAACCACCATAGACAACAAAAATTATGGTTTAGGTGATTGCAATGAAAAATTTTCAATTCAAAGTATCGCCAAGGTCCTAATCTTGGCTTTGGCTTTCGAATTGGAAGATGACAAATTGTGGAGCAGGGTCGGTGTGGAACCTTCAGGAACTCCTTTTAATTCATTGGTCCAGTTAGAGTATGAAAAAGGTATCCCTCGCAATCCATTTATAAATGCCGGAGCTTTGGTTATTTGTGACATTCTTGTGACTAGATTGAAAGATCCCAAGCAAGAGTTTATTGACTACGTCCGAAATATTTCTGGTAATCGCAGCATCGATTACTGTCAAGAAACCGCCGAATCTGAAAAGTCTGCTGGTTACAAAAATACTGCACTTATAAGTTTGATGAAATCCTACGGCAATATAGTGAATGATATTGATGTTGTTTTGGACTTTTATTTCTATTTATGCTCAATCGAAATGACGTGTAAAGAGTTATCTCAAGAATTTCTCTTTCTTGCAGCAAATGGAATCAATCCCTTGACCAACTCAAGGATTGTCAGTCCCATCAAGTCAAAACGGATCAATTCAATCATGCAGCTTTGTGGTTTTTATGACGAAGCAGGGGAGTTCTCCTTCCGGGTTGGTTTGCCGGGGAAAAGTGGTGTCGGTGGCGGTATCATAGCCATTCATCCGGGGAAATACAGTATTGCGGTCTGGAGTCCAAAATTAAATAAAAGGGGGAATTCTTACAAAGGGATGAAAATCCTTGAGTTTTTTACGACCAGAGCGGAGTCATCAATATTCTAATCTGCGTTGGAATGACGGCGAGCTGAAATAACAAAAACGCTTGAAATGTAATCATTTTTAAGGCTTTAAAACCAAGAATTAAATGTTTTCGGCTGCCCTCTGCGACCCTCTCCACCCCTCCATCTCTCCGTTAGAATTATTTTGTCCCCCTCAATTCCCTGGAGGAAATTAAACTGTAGCCAAAGCTTTTTCTACAGCAGCAATGGTTTTATCCAAATCTTCCTTTGAGTGCGCAATACTCATAAAGCCAGCTTCAAATTGTGCCGGTGCCAGATTGATCCCTTGGTCGAGCATGCTGCGGAAAAAGCGTCCGAATGCTTCCGTATCACTTTTTAGCGCATCGGCAAAGTTGTTAACGGGACCATCCTGGAAGAAGGTGCAGAACATTCCACCGACCCGTTGCCAGCAGGTTGCCACCGAGCTGTTCCCAGCGACTTGTAGTAGTCCCTTCTCCAGATAAGCGCTCTTTTCTTCTATCTGCTGGTAAAAACCCTCTTCCTGCAAAAGCTTCAAAGTTGTGATTCCGGCGCTCATTGCCAGGGGGTTCCCTGAGAGGGTTCCGGCTTGATAAACGCCACCCTCTGGTGACAGACAATTCATGATTTCGCTCTTGCCACCGAAAGCACCGACAGGCAGCCCGCCGCCAATAATCTTGCCGAGAGTGACAAGATCGCCACGTACGCCGTAGCGCTCTTGAGCACCACCATAGGCGACCCGAAAACCGGTCATCACTTCATCGATGATCAGGAGGATTCCTTCCGCGTTACAGAGGTCTCGCAATCCTTGGAGAAATCCGGCAACCGGCGGGACACAGCCCATATTGCCGGCAATCGCTTCGATGATGATGCAGGCAATTTCATCTTTGTTGGCGGCAACAATCGCTTTAACATCGGCCAAATCGTTGTAGGTGGCCGTTAAGGTATATTTGGCAAAATCGGCTGGAACGCCGGAGGAGGTCGGCACACCAAAGGTCGCAAGCCCACTGCCAGCCTTAACCAGCAGGGAATCGGCGTGGCCATGGTAGCAGCCATCAAACTTGAGGATTTTATCCCGCCCGGTAAAGCCTCGCGCCAACCTGATTGCGCTCATGGTCGCTTCAGTGCCCGATGACACCATCCGCACTTTCTCAATATTGGGATAGGCTTGATTGACCAGCTCGGCCAGTTCCGTTTCCAGAGCGGTCGGGGCTCCAAATGATGCACCGCTGGCCGCCGATTTCTGAATCGCCTCAACCACTTTCGGGTGGCAGTGTCCCAGAATCATTGGGCCCCAAGAGCCGACATAATCAATATATTCATTGCCATCAGCATCATAAACTTTACTGCCGGTAGCTTTCTCAATAAAAATCGGGTTACATCCCACCGATTTAAACGCTCGGACCGGGCTGTTGACCCCACCGGGAATGATAGTTTTGGCCTGAGAGAATAACTCTTCTGATTTTTTGTGCTTCATGATGGTCTCTGACTCCCTTGAATGAAACAGGTGAATGGAATATTAATCTCTAATTGGTGATCTCAATTGGAAATAAACTATATATCACAGATAACTTTCGGCTGAAACCCGGTTGGAACTCAAATCGGAGAAAGTTGTTTTTTTCGGCTCATAGCCGCACCCGGAGGGGGGGACTTTAATTGGCTTCCGCATAAAATCTAACATCGTTATGAAATATGGTTGACCTTTTCGTAAAGGTGCGATAAAAAGCAATGAATGTCATGAGGTCATTCTTAATGGTCTTTGTACCCCCGTATAATAGGTGGATAAAAGTTTCTAGTTGGGTAAAAAGATTTTTTAGAAAGGCAAAACACCTTTTTATTCTTGCGAACAAGGCAAGTCAGAGCTACTATTGGTCCGATCAAAATTTATATTATTCATGCCAACACTGTTCAAATTCAAGAGAATGCGCACAGTCCAAGCATCGATACTGGGGCAAGCCAGGATCGTTGTCGATGGATGATTCCACTGATTGTAACTTTTAATCCATTTATTGTGAAAAGGAGGTTCATTCTATGTACAGGATACCTTGGTTATTGGCTCTCTCCGCGTTGCTTTTGCTCTCGGCCTGCGGTGGTGATAACGGAGACATTGACGGAGATCTCAATCTGGACAGAAGCGGATTTACTGCCTACTTTGATTTATCCGCTGGGGTTCTCCCCTTTCCAACGAATCTTTTATTTAGTGGCACAGAAGATGGAACACTAAATATTCCGCTATCTGATCCTCCTGTTGCGTCAGATGCCCCTAAAGTAGCAATGAATGCATTGGATGGTTTTTCCACCGTCGCTCCAATGAGCACAACCTTCAGCAGCGCTATCGATGCAACAACTTTAACCCCATCAACGGTCAGAGTGTTTGAAGTAACTCTCAGTGGTATTGGTGGTGCCGTTACGAGCATTACCCGTGAACTTGCTTTCGGTTTCGAATTCTTTGCGACGCTGTCAACCGTTGACCCGACCAATTCTACTTTGGTGATTCTGCCCACGGCCCCTTTGAAGTCGAGCAGTAGCTACATGGTGATGCTCACCGATGGGATCATGAGCGCGGATGGAAGGACACCTCAAGTCTCTGCTCACTATCTAATTGCTAAGAGCGAGAACCCTGTTTTCGACGGGACTACCAGTCTGCACCCTGCTATGGATGATGAAACCGCGGAGTCATTCGAGACAGTCAGGCAATTGGTAAATATTCAGGAATTAAATTTAACTGGCGCTGGGGTTGATACAAGCACTGTTATCCTCAGCTGGACATTTACGACTCAGTCCGTTGGTGTTGTCTTGAATGCTGCCAGAACTGCTGCAACTGGCACATCTGCAATCAATCCAACGAGTGTTGGCACAACTGCCGATCTTCTTGAGGCTGGACCAGGCCTTGCAAACGTTTTTGTTGGAAGTTTGACGGTTCCTTATTATTTGACGAACACTGATACCCTCGATGCCAACGGCCTACCTACCGACCCTTTGACTACGTTTTGGACCGCCGCCGGAGGTAACAACCTTACTGCGGTTGATCCCACAGGGGCGGTGTTCCCATTTGAGACGGCCACTCCGGTAAAAACCAGTGATGAGACCATCCCGCTGTTGGTGTCAGTTCCGACCACGGGGAGTGCTCCCTGGCCGGTGGTTATTTTCCAGCATGGCATCACCAGCAACCGGACCTCCATGCTGGCCGCAGCTGATTCTCTGGCAGCGGTTGGTTTTGCCGTGGTGGCCATCGATCTGCCGCTACACGGACTGGATTCTAGCTCGCCTCTGTATGCTGAGGGGCTTGAGCGAACATTTGACCTTGACTTGGTTAACAATACAACCGGTGCTGCACTTGACTTTGCTGGTGGTGAAACGCCAGATGGTTCCGACTCATCCGGCACCCATTTTATCAATCTCAGCAGTCTGCTGACCTCTCGTGACAACGTGCGGCAAGCGGTAGCTGATCTCTTTGCTTTGACTGATGCTTTAACAACCATGGATTTTGATGGTGGCGGAGCCGATTTTGATACGAACAACATCTACTTCGTAGGCCACTCCCTTGGGGGAATCGTTGGTGGTCCTTTCCTCGCCTTGGAACCTAATGTAAAATCAGCGGTTCTCGGTATGTCTGGTGGCGGGATTGCCAAGCTTCTTGATGGATCGGCCTCCTTTGGGCCTCGGATCGCAGCAGGTTTAGCTGCAAATGGAGTTCTCAAGGGTTCAGCAGATTATGAAAGCTTCCTTGGCGCAACACAGACAGTTATCGATTCCGGCGACCCAATCAACTATGCATCAACGGTCGGAACAGACCGAGGGGTATTGTTGTTCGAGGTAATTGGCGATCAGGTTGTCCCAAACAATGTCATGGCTGATGCTCCTGAGGGCACTGTTCCCTCTCCACTTGCTGGCACCGATCCTCTCGCTTATTTCATGGGACTTACACCTGTCGGATCTACGACTACGGGAACAGACCTTCAAGCTCAATTACGTTTTATCTCGGGAGATCACAGCTCTATTCTCGATCCAAGTGGCGACCCTCTAGTGACCAGCGTGATGCAACAAGCTATGGCTGTATTTTTGGCATCTGATGGTGATCAGGTTTTTGTGGATGATGAAATCGTATTGGAATAAAAGACTTAAATTCGTGGATAACCCGACATCGAAAATTATTTGTAGTCTAAAGGGGTGGATATGTTTATTCAAAAAATGAATGATTTCTTTAAAAATGGCCCTCGAGTTAGCGGTGTTATTGTCACCGCACTCCTTCTGTCAACTTTTCTTGCGTCAAGCGTGTTGGCCTTCCAGTTCGAGACAGGGGATGTCACTGGTAGTCTCGACTCGACCCTGTCTTATGGGGCAACCTGGAGAGTAGCTGATCAGGACTCCCGATTAATTGGTACCGCAGCAGATTTTGACGGTGGTACGGCCCGATCAGTCAATTACGATGACGGTAACCTTAACTATGACAAAGGGCTGATCAGTAGTGTTTTTAAGCTCACATCTGAACTCGTCGTAGACTACCGTAATTTTGGGCTCTTTCTTCGCGGCACCACCTTCTATGATTTCGAAAACGAGCAAGGCGACCGCGATAATGCGCCTCTCACTGATGAAGCTCTTGACCTGGTAGGAAGTGACTATGACCTTCTGGATGCTTACGTCCACGCTTCCTTTGATGTTGGCTCAATACCAGTGCAGATCCGTGTTGGTGACCAGGTGGTCAGCTGGGGCGAAAGTACCTTTATTCAAAACAGCATCAATACCATTAACCCGGTCAATGTCAGTGCGATCCGTCTGCCCGGAGCAGAATTGAAAGAAGCTCTGACTCCAGAAGGTATGGTTTGGGGTTCTGTAGGCCTCACTCAGAACATCTCCATTGAAGGTTTGTATCTCTATGATTGGTCAGAGACGGTTATTGACCCGCCGGGTTCCTACTGGAGCACTAACGATTTTGCCGGGGACGGTGGCAGCCGGGTCATGCTTGGCTGGGGGGATGTGCCGGATACGATACCGACGAACTACCAAGTCACTCCTGGGCATACTGCTGTTGTTTCTCGTTCAGCTACCCAAGAGGCTTCTGACGACGGACAATTCGGATTGGCATTTCGCCTCTACGCTCCAAATTTGAATGACACCGAATTCGGTTTTTTCTACGTTAATTATCATAGTCGTTTCCCGATTATTAACGCAAAAACAGGAACCGCTGAAGCTGCGGCTGGTCTGGACCCCCTTGGGCGAAGCTATGAACAGACGGCGAGTTATTTCATCAGTTACCCCGAGGACATTCAACTCTACGGTGCTAGTTTCAACACACTGCTTACGAGCATGGGTGTCGCTCTTCAGGGTGAGGTGTCGTTCCGCCAGGATGTACCTCTACAAATTGATGATATTGAAATTCTATTTGCCGCCATTGCGGCTCAAGACAACCTCAGCCCTGGAAATACCGCTGCGGCAGGTCTGGCGGCTTATGGTCAACTTGGGCTCATCCCCTTTGAAACCGAAATACCAGGCTACATTGAGCGTGATGTGGTTCAGGTGCAAGCAACAGCGACCAAATTATTTGGCCCGACTTTTGGAGCCAGTCAGTTTGTCCTGCTTGGTGAAGTTGGCATCACCCATGTCAATGACATGCCTGACAAAGATCAGCTGCGTTTGAACGGGCCAGGTACGCCAATCAGTGGCAATGAATTTTTGGTATCCGCCCATTTTAATGAAATTGAACCGGCCGATGCTTTTGCCGATGCAACTTCTTGGGGATACCGTCTGATTGCCAAGCTTGATTTCAACAATGCAATTGGTGCAGTCACACTATCACCAAGGGTTGCCTGGACACATGATGTTTCCGGAACAAGTCCTGGTCCTGGCGGCAACTTTATTGAAGGACGCAAGGCAGTGACTTTGGGCCTCGGCGCCAACTACCTCAACAGCTGGACTGCTGATCTAAGCTACGTTAACTATCTTGGTGCTGGACGTTACAACCTGGTCAACGATCGTGATTTCGTGGCCATGAATATTAAATATTCATTCTAATTATATAGGGAGCTAATATTATGCTGAAAAACGCATTAACTTGGGCATTTGCCCTGCTGCTGGTT
>JAQIBX010000001.1 GCA_027858895.1 Desulfuromusa sp.
ACTCGGATTGGTCTGCGTTCCACCGTTGTAGAAAGCCTTGATCAGGCTGAGCACATAGTCCCGAATTCGCAAATGATTTCACAAAAGGTCACTAACTGGACCCTGTCAGCTAGGCGGGTTCGTATCGTAGTTCCGGTAGGGGTCGCATACGGGAGTGATCTGGAGAAAGTTTTAGCCATCCTCAAGGAAACCGGAGAGCATCATCCCGATGTTCTTCAAGATCCGCCACCGGCGCCCTTGTTTATTCAGTTTGGTAACAGCTCGCTCGATTTCGAACTGCGGGTCTGGATTCCCAATGTGGATAGTCGACCGAAAATCAAGAACGAATTGCTGCTTGAAATAGATCGTCGGTTTCGTGAAGCGGGGGTCGAAATTCCGTTTCCGCAGCATGATCTGCATTTGCGTTCAATTGTTCCGGGAATCTTTCCAACGCATGACGCATAGCAGTAAAAATGGCAAAATTTGTCTTGTTTTCTGGCCTGGTATTATTGTGTCCAACGCGCAAATTAGTAAATTGAAAGCGCCCTTCCCTTGCTTGACATAAAGTTGAAACTATTGCTAAATTGCTGAGTTCGGTTGGGGTTAAGTTGATTGGCACCATCCATTTTTCTGTCAATATAAATGTCTGTTGGGGGGTGAATATCCTCTTGGTAGGCTGGAGATAAATAAATGCGTTTTTCAGATTCGCCTCCTGACACTGATCTGCCCAAAGGTGTACGCGATTTTCTGCCGCTGAAAGCCGCTAAAGTCGAATATTTACAGCAGCAACTGCACCAGGTCTATGCGGCATGGGGTTTCCGTCCGGTCATCACTCCGCAATTGGAATATCTTGATGTTTTGGAGCGGGGTTTTGGCGCTGGGTTGCGTGAGCGGACGTTTCGTTTTGATGATCGTCAAAGTGGTCGCCTGCTTGCTTTTCCTCCCGATATGACGCCACAGATTGCCAGAATTGCTGCCACCCGCATGAGTGAACTGCCGTTGCCGCTTCGACTTTGTTACAGTGGTCGAGTTTTGCGCCACACTGAGCAGCAGGCCGGTAAAGATCGGGATATTTTTCAATCCGGGGTTGAGTTGATCGGTCTGGACAGTCCCGAAGCAGATGCTGAAATGATCGCCATGGCGGTTGAATCCCTGGTTGCTGTTGGTGCGAAAGAATTCACCATTGATATTGGTCAGGTTGAGTTCTTTCGTGGGGTTATGGATGGTTTGCCGTTGGATGTCCGCTTGGCTGAACAGGTTGCCGATGCAATATTACGCAAAGATAGTTCTGAACTGAAGGTGCTGCTGGAAAAGAGTGAATTAGAAGATAGCACTTGTGAGGAAATTCTGGCTCTGCCACGTCTTTATGGCGGCCGGGAAGTTTTGCAGCGAGCCGAAAAGTCGGTGAGTAATGAACGTTCCCGGAAAGCGCTGGATAGCCTGGCTCAGGTGTTAGATGTTCTTGATGTGTATGGGGTTCTGGATCATGTGACCATCGATCTCGGCGAACTACGCGGACTGAATTATCATACTGGGATTACCTTCCAGGGTTTTCTTTCCGGAGTCGGACACACTGTGTGCAGTGGCGGACGTTATAACAACCTGACTGAAAAGTACGGTTTTTCTGCCCCGTCCACCGGATTTACCTTCAGTTTGTTGCATCTGCTGTTTGCCTTGGATAAAGTGTTAGATGAACGGGTTGTCCCAAGTTGTGACTTGTTGATTTTTTCGACTGGTGAAAATTTGCGGGCAGCGCAGACACTGGCGTGTCAGTTGCGCAAACAGGGCTTTTCTGTGGCACGGGATATTCTTGATCGCAGCCGAGAGGATGCCCTTGAATATGCCCGGCAGATGAACTATCGCTATATGGCTGTTGTGGTTGGGGAAGAACGTGATGTGGAAATGATTTCGTTGCTCGATGGAATACCAAAACCGGTTTCCTGGCAGCAGTTGAACCAAAATGATTTTTTATTGAAGTAATCTTTAATAGTCGGTGGCATCAAGTTGCCGGCGTAACAGGAGCTGAATAAGTCTATGGCCAACGTAGTTATCGTCGGTGCCCAGTGGGGTGATGAAGGTAAGGGGAAGGTTGTCGATATTTATACCGAGTATGCGCAGGAGGTGGTGCGCTTTCAGGGCGGGAATAATGCTGGGCACACCTTGGTTGTCGGTGACAAGAAAACCGTTTTACATCTGATTCCTTCTGGGATTTTGCATGAAGGAAAGCGCTGTATCATCGGTAACGGGGTGGTGCTTGACCCCAAGGTTTTTTTGCAAGAAATTGAGGGTTTGAGAAAAAAGGGTTATTTGAAAGATGATAGTCAGTTGATGGTTGATGGGGCTGTCCATCTGATCATGCCTTATCATATAAAAATCGATATTGCCCGGGAGCAGAAATCGGGAGCCAAGAAGATTGGCACGACTGGGCGGGGGATCGGTCCGACTTACGAGGATAAGGTCGGGCGCCGCGGTATCCGTTTTGCCGATCTACTCAAACCAGAAACCTTTAAGCGTAAATTGCATGAAGTCTTGCCGGAGAAGAACTTTTATCTCGAGCACTTTCTCGGTGAGCAGCCCTTGTCTGAAGAGGCGATCATTGAGGAATATCTAGGCTATGCTGATCGTCTGCGCCATTATCTTGGGCGTGCTTCTACCACCCTGGATCGGGCGATCAAAGCGGGTCACAATGTTTTGTTTGAGGGTGCCCAGGGCAGTTTGCTCGATGTCGATCATGGCACTTATCCGTATGTGACTTCATCGTCAACTATTGCTGCCGGAGCCTGTATTGGAACCGGTATCGGCCCCCATTTGATTGACGAGGTGGTTGGTATCTCCAAGGCTTATGTGACCCGGGTTGGTGAAGGGCCGTTTCCGACTGAGTTACATGACGAAATGGGAGACCATCTGCGGGCTGTTGGGAGTGAGTTCGGCGCAACAACGGGTCGCCCGCGTCGCTGTGGTTGGCTCGATATCGTTGCCCTGCGTGAAGCAGTTCGGACCAATGGGTTAACTGGAATTGCTTTAACAAAAATGGATGTTCTGAGTGAGCTGGAGACAGTCAAGGTTTGCACCGCTTATAGGTACAGAGATGAGTTGCTGGAAGAATTCCCACAGGATTTTGATGTGCTTAAAGAGTGCACGCCTGTTTATGAGGAAATTCCCGGCTGGCAGAAAGATATTTGCGCTCTTGAAAACTATGACGAATTGCCCCAGCAAGTTCAAGATTATGTCAATAAAATAGAAGCGTGGACGGGTTGTCCTGTGGTGTTAGTATCGGTTGGTCCACGTCGAGATCAGACCCTTTTTCGTTCCAATCCGTTTACCGGGAAAGGCTGAAAAAAGGGTTGACGCCCCCGAATGATTCACGTATAACGTCCATTCGTTGTTTGGGCCGGTAGCTCAGTTGGCAGAGCATCTGACTTTTAATCAGATGGTCGTGGGTTCGATTCCCCCCCGGCTCACCATTCAATATGTAACATCCTGCGGATTCAATTTCCGCAGGGACTTGAAGTTTTAAGTCCCTATCGTCTAGCCTGGCCCAGGACACCGCCCTTTCACGGCGGCGACGGGGGTTCGAATCCCCCTGGGGACGCC
>JAQIBX010000024.1 GCA_027858895.1 Desulfuromusa sp.
GTACTGCAGAAAAATAACCCAGAATTGGCAACCTTCAGCATCTGTGCTGTCAGGGCGGGATCGGAAGAGATAATCTTTCCCAATTCCGCAAGGGAGGCTTCATCCTTCTGAACGGCATTAAGGATCTGTACCGCAATCGCTGGAGGCGAGGGGAATCTGATCTCACTTTTGATTAATTCGCTGATCTGTTTTTCACTTGTACTTTTCTGCATACGAATAAACCCTCTCTACCTGTGTCTCTGGCTCTCCCTATATTGGAGATGTTGGCAGAGTGGGTTGATATTATTACGCAATATCGTCAAAGTAAACAATTTTAATCTAGTATTTTGACTTATTCGCTAAAGTAATTTATAACTGAAATTCGTGCCACCTGCACATTCGTGCGATTTCACCTTTCACAAGTGCAGTCTAAGACTTGATAAGCTATCCTTATCGGATCACTAAATCCAGAATCTATTAGGCCTCTTATTTGTAATTCGAATTACAATAAGAGGATATGCATTAAGTTGAGCCTCCAATTTTAAACGTCGCTATGAGGACTACAATGAAATTTTCTGAGCTTGTAAATATCGATGATTTAAAAAAACTTTGTGAGGATTTTACTTCGTTGACAGGCATGGTCACTGCCATACTTGATCTGGACGGCAATATACTCATAGCAACAGGCTGGCAAGATATCTGTACATGCTTTCATCGTGTTCATCCGATAACCGCGGAACGCTGCAGAGAAAGTGATACTTTTCTTGCTGGGAAGTTAATAGAAGGTGAACAGGCTAATGTCTACAGGTGTAAAAACGGGTTAGTCGATGTTGCCGTCCCTATCAAGCTCAATGGTCGTCATGTCGCCAATCTTTTTACCGGCCAGTTCTTCCTAGAACCTCCAGACAGAAACATTTTTATCCGACAGGCAGAAGAGTTTGGATTTAACAAAGAAGCATATTTGAAAGCACTAGACAGAGTTCCAATCTACTCTCAGGACAGGGTCAATTCTTCAATGTCCTTCCTTTCCCAAATTGGTCGATTATTGGGCGAAATGGGACTTGCCAGAAAAGAAATCGAAGATGCCAATGTCGAGATACAACAAGAATCAAATCGTCATGCTGAGAGTGAACAACAATTCCGAACGTTGCTTAACACAATCCCTGACCTAATTTGGTTAAAAGACAGTGAAGGTGTTTACCTGTCATGCAATCGGGAATTTGAACGCTTCTTTGGTGCCAAAGAAGCCAATATTGTTGGTAAAACAGACTATGATTTTGTTGATAAAGAACTGGCTGATCATTTTCGAAAATATGACCGTAAAGCCATGTCCGCAGGGAACCCCAGCAGCAATGAAGAGTGGCTCACCTTCGCTGAAGATGGCCATCAAGCATTAATGTACACAACAAAGACGCCTATGCATTCTAAGGATGGAACGCTTATCGGAATTTTAGGCATCGGACGTGACATCACGGCACTGCACCAGGCTCAGCAGAACACTATTCGGGAAAAGGAGACCGCCCAGCAGTATCTTGATATTGCTGGTGTTATGTTCGCGGCACTGAATAAACAGGGTGAGATCATTTTGATGAACAAAATGGGGTATCAGACCTTGGGTTATCCAGAAGGTGAACTGCTTGGGCGAAACTGGTTTGAGGTGTGTCTGCCTGCGGCAATCCAGGCTGAGATCAAAGAGGTTTTTAGACAACAGATGATCGGTGATTTCAAGCCGCTTCAGTACTACGAGAATGCGATCGTCGACAGCGCGGGTGAAGAGCGTATGATCTCCTTCCACAACACCCTGCTGCAAGACGAAACCGGTATCTATGGAGTCCTTTTTTCAGGCGAGGACATCACCGACCGCAAGCAGGCAGAGAAAGCTCTCCAAAACGCCGCCCATGAATGGCGACTCATCATGGACGAGTTCGAAGATGTTATTTGTCTGCTGGATAATGATCGCCGCATCCTCCGGGCAAATGCAGCCTTTTACAAAGCGCTGGAAACCACGCCAGCACAAGCCATCGGTCGCCACATCGTCGAGCTGATCCATCCACAATGTGAGAAAGACCCCTGCTCCGTTTGTCTGGCTCAAGAAGAGAAGCGTGACGTTGTCCTGACCATGGAAGCGGATGATGCCAACAACCCCATCGGAAGGCCGACTGAGATCAGGGTCAAAATCGTGCGCGATGAAGCGGGGGCTTCAACTGGCATCCTGATGAACTTACACGATTTAACCCAAGCACGCCTGGCCGAGCAGACGCTCCGGGAGAGTGAACAAAAATTCCGCCTGCTCGCCGATTATAACTACGACTGGGAATATTGGCTCAACCCGGAGGGGGATTATATCTATGTATCGCCCTCCTGTGAGCGGATAACTGGCTATTCTGCGGATGATTTCATAGCCAATCCAAGACTTTTATTTGACTTGATCAGCCCCGATTATGCTGAGACAGTCCGCCAGCATTACGCTGATGAAAACATCAAAAAAACTCCCCTCTATTCAATGGAGTTTTCCATTAGAACAAAGGCGGGCGAAGAACGCTGGTTAGAACATCATTGTAGCCCGGTTTTTGACGAACAAGGAAATTATGCCGGCCGCCGTGGCAATAATCGTGACATCACCGTCCGCAAAAAAACCGAACAAGAGCGCCTAGACCTCGAAAACCAGCTTCGTCAGAAATATAAAATGGACTCCCTCGGGGTCATGGCCGGAGGCATGGCGCATAACTTTAACAACAACCTTTCCATCATTCTCGGTAATGTCGAACTGTCAAAAATGAAGATGCCGCCAAACCCTGAAATAGACGGCTATCTCAGCAACGCCAAAATAGCGGTCCTGCGTGCCCGTGATCTGATCCAGCAGATTCTTACCTACAGTCGCCAAGGCATTAAAGATAAAACCTCAATACAGTTGCCCCTCATCATTGATGAAACCCTGCAACTGCTCCGCTCCACCATGCCCACAACAATGAACCTGCAGCAGAAGATCAGCAGCGGCAGCCATGACCTTACTATCAATGCCGATTCATCCCAGATTCAGGAATGTCTGATCAACCTCTGTAACAATGCCGTACACGCCATGGAAGAAGAAGGCGACCTCACTATCGCCCTTGACAGCGTCGAACTACAGAAATACGACATCCCCACCCAGTATGAGAGCCGCGCCGGACACTATGCCAAGCTCAGTGTGCAGGACAATGGCAGTGGCATGTCAGCAGAAACCGTAGACAAAATCTTCGACCTCTTCTTCACCACCAAACCTGTTGATAAAGGGACCGGAGTGGGCCTCTCAACCGTCCAGGGGATTGTCACCCAGCATGGCGGGTTGATCAAAGTCCACAGCCACGTGGGCGAAGGCACTACCTTTGAACTCTATTTTCCAGTAATAGACCAAACTCAAACCCATGAGACAATCTCCGTCAATGAAGACCTGCCTAAGGGAACAGAACTGATTCTCTATGTCGATGATGATGAAATGCTGGCCAGTCTGGGTGAAAAGCTGTTAACCGAAATGGGTTATCAGGTCTGCGTCATGACAGAAAGCCCAGAAGCCCTGAAAATGTTTACCGCCAATGCCGAACATTTTGATCTGGTCATCACCGATCAGACCATGCCGCAACTCAGTGGCAAAGACCTGATAAAGGAACTGAAAAAAGTCAAACCAGATATCCCCACGATTCTCTGTACTGGATTCAGTAGCAAGATAGACGATAAAAATTCAGCTGAGCTTGGTATCAATGCTTTTTTGATGAAACCACTGGAACTGGTCCAATTAGCGCAGACGGTGAGACGAGTGCTGGATGGAGTGGAAATCGAGTAAATTTCTGTAAATCACCATCCTTAAGACAAAAACGGCTCAACCTGATTCAAATGGTTGGGCCGTTGTACATTTTAATAAAAGGGGACGGATTTATTTTCAATCCACCCAGTGCATTCATAAAAGTTGTTCTGCCTCATATTGAGGTTGCTTTTCAGACAAGCAAGAGTGCTTCTTATGTTGGAAAAACGTAAACAGTTCGGGACTGTAGCACCACACTGTCCTGTCCATTCTGTCCGGTAGGAGGGCAATAAAAAACGAACAGTTCTACAGCCGCAGTTGATATATTTTTGCTCCTTTCGCTCTGTGACTGACACTACTCGGCAAAGTGCTGCTGAACCTTCAACTCGATTTGACGGTCTGTCATTTTGTCAACGGTTTCAACAGCTACAATGCGTTTACCAAGGTTATTTATCTGCAAAAGCTTTTTCAGTTCATTCTTGGCCTCGCCAGGGCCAAATATAAGAATCTCCTCTGCCCCGTGAATGTATGCAATGACCTCATCATAGTAAACTCTGAGCTGTCTGGTGAAATGTCGTTGACGGCTATCATCAGCAGGTACCTGCTGCGACTCGTGGGAGCCTTTAAGGGGTGAATCACCAGCACGTCGGGGCTGTTTTTCTGCTTTTGATAATATCTGTACTGTCTCTCCACCCTTGTCTTTAACAGCCACAATAATTGTCTTCCTGTGATCAATCCATAGACCCACTTTTATTCTCATCGAGGCCTCCCTTATTGAGTATGTTTTATCTGACGAATGGACTTCCCCAAAAAAGACCGAGCGACCCCAGAAGTATGATCCCCTTGGTGACCCGGCAGTCCTTTGTTGGAAAAAGGAGAAGACCCGCAGCCTTGCGTCCCTGCCACCCGGCAGGTTTGACTTTATCAAGTGAGCTAATTATATCAGAACCATTGTAGATTTCTCTAAACTATGGAGCGGATTTTACTTTTAACCCCTATCGGCTCCGAGAGGGGTTCCCCTTCTTTTGCTGGATGGGATCGTGTATTTGCTCTGTTTCGCTATTTATTGAACACCTTTATTAAATATCGGGTAAAGTAAATGGATGGCACATCTACCCAACGAACATGAACAAAAAGTACGAAACGTTTTTTTATTCCTTTCATGAAGAGGTAAAAATGAAAATTACCTTCCACGGCGCCGCCCAGACTGTCACCGGATCCCAGCATCTTATTGAGGTGAACGGCAAAAAAATTATGCTCGACTGCGGCCTGTTTCAGGGTAAGCGCAAGGAAGCCTTCGAGCGCAACCGCACCGAATTATGTCCGGGTGACAGCGTTGATTGCCTGGTTCTTTCCCATGCCCACATTGATCACTCGGGGCGCATACCCCGTCTGGTTAAAAATGGTTTT
>JAQIBX010000040.1 GCA_027858895.1 Desulfuromusa sp.
TATTGCCATGACGGCAGAGCTGATCACCCCGATAGCCATGGATAAAGAACTGCGCTTTGCGATCCGCGAAGGTGGCCGAACTGTCGGCGCCGGTGTGGTTAGTGAAGTTATCGAGTAATACGAGGTAAAACTATATGTCTACTCAGAAAATAAGAATTCGCTTGAAGGCCTATGATCATAGTTTGCTTGATCTTGCAGTCGCTGAGATTGTTGATACAACCAAGCGGACTGGATCTCGCTTGGTCGGCCCGATTCCGCTTCCAACAATTATTAACAAATATTGCGTGTTGCGTGGTCCGCATGTTGACAAGAAAAGTCGCGAGCAATTTGAAATCCGGACGCATAAGCGCCTTCTTGATATTGTGGAACCAACACAACAGACAGTTGATGCCCTGATGAAGCTTGATCTGTCGGCCGGTGTCGATGTGGAAATAAAGCTCTAGGCGTAATACTTATAGCGATTTAAGGGCACAAAAATGACCAACGGATTATTAGGAAAAAAAATAGGCATGAGTCAGATCTTTGCAGCTGACGGACAACGAATTCCAGTGACAGTACTGGAAGTTGGCCCATGCACTGTGTTGCAAAAAAAGACTTCGACTAATGATGGCTATGAAGCAGTTCAGCTTGGATTTCAGGCAAAAGATTCTCAGCGAGTCAACATGCCTGAAATGGGCCACTTTAAGAAAATTGGTAAGGGTGCTTTTACCTACGTTCGAGAATTTAAAATCACGGGTGAATGTGCAGTTGGTGACCAGATATCCTGTGAATTGTTTAGTCCCGGCGACCGAATCGACATTACCGGTACCAGTAAGGGTAAGGGATTTCAGGGGGTAATTAAGCGTTGGAATTTCTCTGGCGGGCGAGCCACACATGGTTCAATGTTCAAGCGGAGACCTGGTGCTATTGGTCAGTCTGCATGGCCTGCCAAGGTTATCAAGGGCAAGAAGATGCCTGGTCAGTTAGGAAATGTTCGTGTGACGACGCAGAATCTGATTGTTGTTGAAGTTCGCCCTGAACTTAATCTTATCTTTGTGCGCGGTGCTGTTCCCGGGACGAAGAACGGTTTGATTGAAATCCGCAAAGGGATTAAAGCTTAGGCTCTACGGATTTAGGAGTAGAAAAATGGCAACTGTATCAATTTATGACCAGGATAAGAAACAAGTCGGTGAGCGAGAACTTGCTGATGCTGTTTTTAATACTGAAGTTAAAGAATATCTTTTGCACGATATGGTGCGTTACCAACTTGCAGCCCGTCGTCAAGGTTCTGCGGCAACTAAAAACCGCAGTGCGGTAGCTGGTGGAGGTAAAAAGCCATATCGTCAGAAGGGGACAGGAAATGCCCGTCAGGGAACTATCCGTGCTCCTCATTTCGTCGGTGGTGGCGTTGCTTTTGGACCCTCACCACGTTCATATGCCTTCAAGTTAAACCGGAAAGTAAAAAAAGCTGCACTTTGTAGTGCTCTATCGGTACGATTCCAGGCAGAGAAGTTGATCGTTGTTAAGGATCTCGCAATGGATTCCATCAGCAGCAAGTCTTTTGAGCAGCTGATTAAGCGGTTTGAGTTGGAAGGTGTCCTTATTGTGATTGATCAGGCAGATTCCAAGGTTGAACTTTCAGCGCGTAACCTTCGAAATATTAAGGTTTTGCGAGCAGAAGGGGTAAATGTCTATGATGTTCTCAAATACCCTAATCTGGTTTTGACTGATGCTGCGGTCAATGAGATTGAAGGAGCTTTGGAAAAATGAAACCTTTATACGAAATTATTCGCAAGCCATTAATCTCTGAAAAAGCAAATTTACTTAAGGACAGCTCTGGGATTGTTACTTTTGAAGTTAATCGCGCAGCCAACAAGATTGAGATTAAACAGGCGGTTGAAAAGGCGTTTGATGTAAAAGTTAAGGCTGTCAACACAGTCCTGTTGCGTGGCAAGATGAAGCGGGTTGGCTCTAACATAGGCCAACGTAGTAACTGGAAAAAGGCATATGTGACCCTCGAAGAGGGCCAAAATATAGATTTTTATGGCGTGTAAGACTGTGCGCTTTGCAGGTATGGAGTAGTTATTATGGGTATCAAGAAGTATAATCCAACATCGGATGGTCGGCGTCACATGACCTCTTCTACTTTTGAGGAGATCACTAAAGGTAGGCCGGAAAAATCGCTGTTGGCGCCTTTAACACGTTCTGGCGGCCGTAATAACAGTGGGCGTATTACTAAACGTCATACTGGTGGAGGACATAAGCGCCAGTATAGAGTTATCGATTTTCGTCGCGATAAGCTGGAAGTACCAGCTCGTGTTGCAGCGATCGAATACGATCCCAATCGGAGTGCTCGAATCGCTCTATTATTTTACGTTGATGGTGAAAAACGTTATATTCTCGCGCCGAGTGGTCTGAATGTAGATGACAACGTGGTGGCTAGTGATTCAGCAGATATTCGTCCTGGGAATACTATGACGATCCGCTCCATCCCTCTTGGAACCTGGATTCATAATGTTGAACTGAAGGTAGGTAAGGGCGGCCAATTGGCAAGAAGTGCTGGTGCATATGCCATGATAACAGCAAAAGAAGGTCGCTATGCCCAACTGCGCTTGCCTTCCGGTGAGGTTCGCCTGGTGCTGCAAGAATGCCGTGCTACGGTAGGTCAGGTTGGCAACTTAGATTTTGAAAAAATCAAGATTGGCAAGGCTGGTCGTAACCGTTGGTTAGGTAAGCGCCCACAGTCACGTGGCGTTGCCATGAACCCTGTTGACCACCCGCATGGTGGTGGTGAGGGTAAAAGTTCTGGTGGCCGCCACCCAGTAACTCCTTGGGGTGTGCCAACCAAGGGTTATAAGACGAGATCAAACAGGCGGACTGATAAGTTTATCGTGCGTCGTCGGAATAAAAAGTAATTTAAGTCTTTAGGAGAAACTTGTGGCAAGATCAATTAAAAAAGGTCCTTATATTCAAGAATGCCTATTGCGTAATGTGAATCTCGAAGGAGACGCAAGCCGGAATAAGGTTGTTAAGACTTGGTCCCGTCGCTCGACCATCATTCCTGAATTCGTCGGTCTGACTTTTGCTGTCCATAACGGTAGAAAGTTTATACCAGTTTTTGTCAGTGAAAACATGGTTGGTCATAAGTTAGGTGAGTTCGCGCCGACTCGTACATATTACGGGCACGGAAGTGATAGAAAAAGCAAGGTCAGATAGTAGTGCGGCATTTTCTGACAGGAGTACCTAAGTGATGGAATCACAAGCTAAATTGAGAAACGTACGTCTCTCGGCCCGTAAGGCGAGGCTCGTTGTTGATATGGTTCGCGGTAAGGGGATTCAGGACGCAATGAATATTCTTCAAGTTTCCCCGCAAAAAACCGCTCCCATTTTGTCTAAACTGTTGAAATCTGCTGTTGCAAACGCTGAGCAAAGTGGTGTTTCTGATGTAGACCGGTTGTTTGTGAAAACAGTCATGGTCGATCAGGGTCCTGCGCTTAAACGTTTTATGCCCCGCGCTCAGGGTCGTGCCAGCCGAATTCGTAAGCCTACCAGCCACATCACTGTGGTTCTGGATGTGAAGTAAATCGAGGAGGTATACCTTTGGGCCAGAAAGTTCATCCTATAGGATTTCGTCTGGGAATTAACCGGACTTGGGAATCCCGCTGGTATGCGGATTCTGATTATGCTAAAAAGTTGCACGCTGATTTGAAGTTGCGTAACTTTTTGAAAAAGCGACTGTATCATGCTGGCATTTCTAAAATTGAGCTAGAGCGCGCTGCGAATAAGGTTAAAATTAATATTTTTGCCGCACGTCCTGGAATTATTATTGGTAAAAAGGGTGCTGAAGTTGAGGTGCTGAAAAAAGATCTGTCTAAGGTCACCAATGATGAATGTTTTATTAATATTCAAGAGGTACGCAAACCAGAAGTTGACGCACAGCTGGTTGCTGAAAACATTGTTTTGCAGCTTGAGCGGCGCGTTGCCTTTCGCCGTGCTATGAAGCGCAGCGTCACTATGGCACTTAAGTTCGGCGCTAAGGGGATCAAAATCAACTGTGCGGGACGCCTTGGTGGTGCTGAAATGAGTCGTACTGAATGGTACCGAGAAGGCCGTGTGCCTCTTCATACTTTGCGTGCAGATATTGATTATGGGTTTGCAGAAGCGAAAACGACCTATGGTATTATCGGTGTTAAGGTGCTCATCTTTAAAGGTGAAGTGCTTGGTAAAGATAAAGTACAGCCAGTCGGCTGATCAGGAGTAGTTTGTCATGTTAATGCCGAAAAGAGTTAAGCGTAGAAAACAGTTTACTGGGCGAATGACCGGTCAGGCTTCGCGTGGTACCGAGGTGAGCTTTGGCGATTATGGTTTACAAGCTTTGGAGTGTAGTTGGCTTACCGCGCGTCAAATAGAAGCATCTCGTCGTGCTATGACTCGCTATATTAAGCGGGGCGGCAACATTTGGATTCGTATCTTCCCACACAAGCCGTTGACCAGCAAGCCCGCCGAAACTCGAATGGGTAAAGGTAAGGGGTCTCCGGAAAAGTGGGTAGCAGTTATCAAACCTGGTCACATCCTGTATGAAATGCAGGGAGTTACGGAAGAGGTAGCCCGTGAAGCTTTTCGTCTAGGAGCTCATAAGTTGCCGATTAAAACCAAGTTTGTCAAAAGAGAGGTTGGCGATGAAAGTTGATGAAATCAAAGATCTCAGTGTTGAAGAATTGCAGACTAAAACACAAGAATTGCAGCAGGAATTATTTAACCTGAGGTTTCAGTTGCATACTGGACATCTGGAGAATACAACTAGAGTCGCACAGGTGCGAAAAGATGTTGCCCGGGTGAAAACGATTCTTTCTGGCAAGCTGAATGCTTAGTATGTGTGAGGAAAAATGAGCTTAGAACGAGGTAACAGAAGCACCCGTGTTGGTGTCGTCGTCAGTAATAAGATGGACAAGACCGTTGTTGTAAGAGTTGATACTTTGGTCAAACACACTGTTTATAAAAAATTCATCAAACGGCGAACAAACTGTAAGGCTCATGATGAGGCTAACAGTTGCGGTATTGGTGATAAGGTTCTCATTATGGAAACAAGACCTTTGTCGAAAGACAAGCGTTGGCGCGTACGACAGGTTTTGGAAAAAGCCGTTATCGCGTAGGAGATTTACTTATGATCCAAATGCAAACCATGCTTAGCGTTGCTGATAACTCTGGAGCCAAAAAACTTTGTTGTATAAAAGTTCCTGGGGGTTCAAAACGCAAGTACGCCGGTATTGGCGATATTATTATCTGTAGTGTCAAAGAGGCATTGCCGAATTCAAAGGTAAAAAAGGGCGATGTTGTACGTGCCGTTGTCGTTCGTACAGCTAAAGAAGTAGCGCGTCCAGATGGATCGTTCATCCGTTTTGACGGTAATTCTGCCGTTGTTGTAGGTACGGGAAACGAACCGCTTGGTACTCGTATTTTTGGCCCCGTAGCCAGGGAGTTGCGAGCTAAGCACTTCATGAAGATCGTTTCATTGGCTCCCGAAGTTTTATAAATTATAGCTAGTTGGAGTGTCAAAGCGATGTCTATTGTTAAATTACATGTCAAAAAAAATGACATGGTGAAAATTACCGCCGGAAAAGAGCAAGGTAAGACTGGCAAGGTGTTGCGTGTGCTTCCTGGTAAAGGACGCGTTGTTGTTGAAAACCTCAACATTATTAAGCGCCACACTCGCCCTAATCAGTTAAACCCTGAGGGTGGTATTATTGAGAAGTCGGCACCAATGAGCATTTCGAATGTCATGCTTATTTGTGGATCATGTAACCAGCCAACGCGTACAGGCGTCCGGTTACTTGAGGATGGTAGCAAAACTCGTTACTGTAAAAAATGTAACGAGAGTGTTGATAAGTAAACGGAGAGTTTGATGGCGAGGTTGAAACAAATATATCTTCAGGAGCAAGTACCTGCTCTGATGAAGGAATTCCAGTACAAGACTGTTATGGAAGTTCCTCGAGTTGAGAAAGTCGTTCTGAATATGGGTCTCGGTGAGGCGATTCAGAATCCTAAGCTGCTTGAATCTGCGGTTGATGAATTGGGGCGGATCACCGGTCAGAAAGCAATAATTACTAAGTCGAAGAAATCGATCGCAGCTTTTAAGCTTCGCGAAGATATGCCCATTGGTGCTTGTGTAACTTTACGCCAAAATCGAGCTTGGGAATTTCTTGACCGTTTGGTAAATGTTGCTTTGCCCCGGGTTCGTGATTTTAAGGGGATTTCTCCTAAGGCTTTTGATGGCCGCGGTAATTATACCTTGGGAATTCGTGAGCAGTTGATATTCCCGGAAATTGATCTAGACAAAATTGCACAAGTTTCCGGTATGAATATCACAATTGTAACAACTGCTCGGACAGACGAGGAAGGTCGCGCATTGCTGACCGGTCTCGGCATGCCGTTTAGAAAATAAAGCTTACGAGCGGAGGATATCGTGGCGAAAAAATCGTTAATTGTCAAATCAAAGCGGCCTAAAAAGTTTGCGGTACGTGAGTATAATCGTTGCCCGTTATGTGGCCGCCCGCGTGCTTATTACCGTAAATTTGATATGTGCAGAATATGTCTGCGGAAACTGGCATCCGAAGGGAAACTTCCTGGTATTGTCAAGTCCAGCTGGTAACAGCAAGAAGGAGAAACACCCATGTCTATGACCGATCCGCTGGCGGATATGCTGACCCGAATTCGAAATGCCGGGGGGGCTGGCCATGCAAAGCTTGATATGCCATCGAGTAACGTAAAGGTTGCAGTCGCAACTGTACTAAAAGATCTTGGATATATTAAGAATTCTAAGGTTATTAGTGATGATAAGCAGGGTGTCCTGAGGATCCATCTGAAGTATGATGGTAACCAGGAACCAATCATCCATGAAATTAAGCGAATTTCTACTCCAGGTCGTCGTGTTTACGTCGGTAAGGATGATATTCCACGGGTAAAGAACGGCCTTGGTGCTTCGATTCTGTCGACGTCTATAGGGGTTCTTGATGATGTTTCTGCTCGCCAGTCCAACGTAGGCGGCGAAGTCGTTTGTACCGTTTGGTAATAGCAGATCAAGGAGCTTCAACAATGTCACGTATCGGTAAATTACCAGTCACTATCCCATCAGATGTCAAGATAACACTTGACGGCAATGTGATGACTGTCGCTGGTCCAAAAGGCTCTCTTACACAAGCACTGCATGAGCGGATGACCATTGCGGTCGACGAAACTGATCAGCTTAAGGTTATCAGGCCTTCTGACAGCAAACAGGATTCTGCACTGCATGGATTGACCAGAGCACTGATTAACAACATGGTCGTGGGCGTAACTGTAGGTTTTAAAAAAGATTTAGAGATCAATGGAGTTGGCTACCGTGCCGAGATCAGCGGCGACGTACTAACTTTGGCTCTTGGTTTTTCTCACCCAGTTGTCTATCACCTCCCTGAGGGGATAAGCATTGAGATTGAAAAACAAACTAAGCTCTCCGTTAAGGGGATAGATAAGCAGCTTGTCGGTTCTGCTGCGGCAAAAATACGTTCATACCGTAAGCCTGAGCCCTATAAAGGCAAGGGAATTAAATATGCGGACGAGCGTGTCTTGCGTAAAGCTGGTAAGACTGGGAAGTAAGGTAGAATTTCAGTAAGGAGCAAAGTTGTGGATGTTTCCCAAAAGAGACGCGTTTCTAGGCTAAAGCGTCAAGCACGCGTGAGAAAGAAAATACGTGGAACAAGTGAGTGCCCTCGGCTTTCAATTTTCCGTAGTGCCAAGCATATTTACGCACAGATTATTGAGGATGAAACGGGTAAGACCTTAGTTGCCGCTTCAACTCTTGCTAAAGATATTGACTTGGTCGGTAGTGGCAATATAGAAGCGGCCAAGGCTGTTGGTAGTTCAATCGCCAAAAAAGCTCTGGACCAAAATATCACTAATGTCGTTTTCGACCGTAACGGTTTCTTGTATCAGGGGCGCGTACAAGCGCTTGCTGACGCTGCGAGAGAAGCCGGATTGAAGCTGTAGAGGAGAATATTTGTGCCGCATATTGATCCCACTGGATTAGAATTGACCGATCGGGTCATTCATATTAATCGTAACGCTAAAGTTGTCAAAGGTGGTCGTCGTTTTAGCTTTTCGGCTCTGGTCATCGTTGGTGATGGAAATGGTCATGTTGGCTACGGTCTCGGTAAGGCCAAAGAGGTTCCTGAAGCGATTCGCAAAGGGGTTGAAGTAGCCAAGAAGAGTCTAATAAAGGTCCCTATTCAAGAGGGCAAAACTATCCCATATGACGTCGTCGGAAAGTTTGGTGCGGGGAGAGTGCTCCTAAAACCAGCATCAGATGGTACAGGTGTCATCGCTGGTGGTGCTGTTCGTCCAATTTTGGAAGCTGTCGGGATTGGCAATGTCTTGACTAAGTGTCTGGGTACCAATAATCCACACAATGTAGTCAAGGCAACGATGAGTGCACTAAAAATGCTCAAAAGCCCCGATGAAATATATGCCCGTCGTGGCGTTACCAAAAGTTGAGTATTTCGTACCTAGGAGAACAAAATAATGGCGACGGAAGTGAAAGTCACCCTGAAAAAAAGTCCGATTGGTCGTAAAGCCTATTTTGCAAAAGTTCTAAAAGGCCTTGGCTTAAATCGTCTGCATCAGACAGTAACTTTGTCGGATACCCCAGAAATTCGTGGGATGATCCGAAAAGTTGAACATATGGTAATAGTTGAAGGCTGATAACGCTCTGAGGATAGTAACGATGGATTTAAGTAATCTAAAACCGGTTCCCGGTTCTACAAAAAATAGAAAACGTATTGGCCGTGGCCCAGGTTCTGGAACTGGAAAACAATCTGGTAAGGGACACAAGGGTCAGAATGCGCGTAGTGGTGGTGGCGTAAAGCCTGGTTTTGAGGGTGGCCAAATGCCACTCCAACGAAGAGTTCCCAAGCGTGGCTTTGTCTCCAGAAATAAGACAGTTTATAACCTGGTCAACTTACGTGACCTAGAAGGTTTTGACTCTGGTACAGTCGTTGATTTAGAGCAATATGGCAAGTCTGGTCTTGTTGTCGGCATCAAGGATGGCATCAAGATATTGGCAGATGGCGATTTGACCAAAGCACTAACTGTCTATGCACATAAGTTTAGTAAATCAGCTGCAGCAAAGATTGAAGCTGCCGGTGGTAAGGTTGAGGTTCTTTAGGCTATGTCGACGCTGCAGAACATTCTAGCTATCCCTGAGTTGAGGCGCAGAATTCTCTTTACTCTGGCAATGCTTGCAGTTTATCGGGTGGGGTGTCATGTCCCGACTCCCGGTATCGATGCACAGGTTTTGGCGAAATTTTTTGAAGGAACCGAAGGCACCTTGCTGGGTCTAGTCAGCTCTTTTACCGGTGGCGCTCTTCAGCAGATGGCCGTTTTCGCCCTTGGAATAATGCCTTACATCAGCGCCTCGATCATTTTACAACTTTTAACGGTTGTTTTTGAGCCGATTGAAAAGCTTTCCAAAGAGGGCGAGCAAGGACGCAAGAAAATCACCGAATATACACGCTATGGTACTATCGTCTTGGCGCTGATTCAGGGAACTGGTATTGCAATGGGTTTGCAGTCGATGGTTGGGCCTGCTGGCGAACCAGTTGTGCCTGATCCCGGCCTCGGCTTTATTCTGATGACCGTGATCACACTGACTGCGGGTACTGCCTTTATTATGTGGCTAGGTGAACAAATCACTGAACGAGGTATCGGTAATGGTATTTCGTTGATCATCTTTGCTGGTATTGTAGCAGGCACACCTTCTGCGATTGTTAACTCGATTCGTTTGGTGCAAACGGGCGCAATGTCTCCAACTATAGTTCTTTTCATTCTTGCTTTGATGCTGGCAACAGTCGGTGCTATTGTTTTTATGGAACGAGCTCAACGGCGCGTACCGATTCATTATGCGAAGCGGGTTATTGGCATGCGGAATGTTGGTGGGCAGGCCAGTCATCTCCCTTTGAAGATCAACATGAGCGGAGTTATTCCCCCTATTTTCGCCAGCTCAATTATGATGTTTCCAGCGACTATAGCAAACTTTATTGATGCCCCATGGGTAGATACGATGTCTGCTTATCTGTCGCCGACACATTGGGTCTACAACGTTTTTTATATTGCTTTTATTGTCTTCTTTTGCTACTTCTACACGGCTATAACGTTTAATCCTGTCAATGTCGCTGATAATATAAAAACTCAAGGCGGCTTTGTCCCGGGAATTCGTCCTGGCAAAGAAACGGCAAATTACTTGGACATGGTATTGAGTCGACTGACGTTTGTTGGTGCAATATATATATCAATGGTCTGTGTATTGCCTACGATGTTAATTAGTCAGCTGAATGTTCCATTCTTCTTTGGTGGTACGTCGTTGCTGATTGTGGTTGGTGTAGGAATGGACACAGCTTCACAAATTGAAGCTCACTTGATCTCCAGATCCTATGAAGGCTTTATGAAGGGCGTGACTCTTAAGGGTCGGCACGGCTAAGATTGGTTGTCCAATGAAGATTATTCTGCTTGGTCCGCCAGGGGCTGGTAAGGGTACGCAGGCAACGATGCTGATGAAAGAATACAGCATCCCGCAGATTTCAACAGGGGATATGTTGCGCGCTGCTGTACATGATCAAACGCCCATGGGGGTCAAAGCAAAAGAATATATGGATGCAGGTGATCTGGTTCCTGATGATGTAGTCATTGGAATTGTGCGTGAGCGTCTGCAGGCTGATGACTGTAAAAATGGTTTTATCCTGGATGGTTTTCCGCGCACTCAGTTGCAGGCAGATGCTTTAAAGCAAGTCCTGGCTGAGGTGGACAAGCAGCTCGATTCGGTTATTTCTTTGCAAGTGGAAACTGAGGCTTTGGTCGGGCGCTTGACCGGTCGTCGTACATGTTCTGGCTGCGGTAAAGGTTTTCATCTGCAATATGAACCACCTGCTCTCGATGGAACTTGTAGCTCCTGTGGTGGTGTTCTGGTGCAGCGTGATGATGATTGTGAAGCAACAATTCGCAACCGAATGCAGGTATATCATCAACAGACCGCGCCTCTGGAGGATTACTATCGAAGAGAAGGTTTATTGACGGTTATCGATGGAATGGGTGATATTTCAGCTGTTCAGCGAGCAATAGTTTCAACACTTCAGGGTCATTAGTTGATTGTTATAAAGTCTCGCCCTGAGATTGAAAAGATGCGCAGAGCTGGCCGGATGGTAGCAGAGATTCTAGAGATGCTTCGCGAGAAGGTACGCCCTGGAGTAACAACGCTCCAATTAGATCAGTTAGCAGAGAAGCAATGTATTGAATGGAAGGCACGTCCGGCCTTCAAGGGTTATGGCGGCTTTCCTTTTACTATTTGTGCTTCGCCGAACAACCAGGTTGTGCACGGTTTTGCCAACCAAGACCCATTACAGGAGGGAGATATAATCAGTATCGATTTTGGTCTGATTATAGATGGTTTTTTCGGCGACTCTGCTGTGACGATTCCGGTTGGTAAGATTGACGATGCAACTATACAACTACTGCAGGTAACACAAGATTCACTCAAGTGTGGTATAGCTGCTGCGCTGCCGGGCGGACATCTTTCAGATATTTCTAGTGCCATTCAGACTTGTGTAGAAAAAGATGGTTTTAGTGTGGTTAGAGAGTTCGTTGGACATGGTATTGGTCGTCAGTTGCATGAAGAGCCTCAGATAGCAAATTATGGTGTGCAGGGGCGTGGTCCTAAATTGAAAGATGGGATGACCTTTGCGATTGAGCCGATGGTAAATGTCGGGCTGCCTGGGGTAAAGGTGCTGGAAGATGGTTGGACTGCTGTAACCATTGATGGCAAGCAGTCAGCTCATTTTGAACACACAATAGCAATTACTGAAAACGGGCCTGAAATACTGACCTGTCTTGATCGTTAATTAATAATGTTGGATCTATCGCTGTTGATAGAGAAATTGATAGGAAAAGGATCTCAAAATGAAGGTTAGAGCTTCGGTTAAGAAGATCTGTGATAAATGCAAAATTATCAAACGCAAAGGTGTTATCCGAATCATCTGCGAGAATCCCAAACACAAGCAAAGACAGGGATAAGGCCCTAGGAGGAAAAATTGGCACGTATTGCTGGAGTCGATTTACCGCGTAATAAACGCATTGAAGTTGCGATGACCTATATTTATGGGATTGGTCGCACTACGTCGCAAAATATCCTTTCACAGGCAGGTGTAGATTTTAATGCCCGTACTGATGATTTGACAGAGTCTGAACTTGTTAAGATTCGTGAACTTGTAGACAATGATTGCACTGTAGAGGGTGATTTGCGTCGCGAGCTGACAATGAATATCAAGCGATTGATGGATCTTGGTTGTTATCGTGGTTTGCGCCATCGTAAAGGTTTGCCAGTGCGCGGTCAGAATACCAAAAATAATTCACGGACCCGTAAGGGGCCGAAGAAAACTGTTGCCGGTAAGAAGAAATAAGCGGAGTTATTCATGGCTAAATCAGGAAAAAAAATCGTACGTAAAAAGGTAGTAAATAAAAATATAGCTAAAGGTGTTGTGCATATACAATCCACCTTTAACAACACCATTGTGACCATTTGCGATCCTGTTGGTAATGTTGTTGCATGGTCGACCGCCGGAGCAAAGGGCTTTAAGGGGTCACGGAAAAGTACTCCATTTGCAGCTCAGATAGCAGCAGAAGATGCGGCAGTCAAAGCTATGGAGCACGGTATGCGTTCGGTTGAGGCCTGTGTAAAAGGTCCGGGTAGTGGTCGTGAATCAGCTTTGCGTGCGCTCTCATTGGCTGGTTTGACAGTTACTATGATAAAGGACGTAACACCGATCCCCCATAATGGTTGTCGTCCGCCCAAGCGTCGTCGCGTTTAAGCATCGAGGAGGAAAAAGTTGTCTAGATACTCTGGTCCGGTCTGCCGTCAGTGCAGAAGAGAAAATACTAAACTGTTCCTGAAAGGGGACAGATGTTATACCGATAAGTGTGCTTTGGAACGTCGCAATTATGCTCCTGGTCAGCATGGTCAACGTCGTACCAAGGTTACAGACTACGGTACTCAGTTGCGTGAAAAACAAAAGGTAAAACGTACATATGGCTTGCAGGAAAAACAATTCAGGCTCTATTTTTTCAAAGCAGATCGTATGAAGGGTGTTACGGGCGAGAATCTTTTGATGTTGCTTGAACGCCGCCTTGATAGTGCTATTTATCGTCTAGGCTTTTCAGTGTCTAGAGCTCAAGCGAGAACTTTGGTTCGCCATGGCCACTTTCAGGTTAATGGACAAAAAGTCAATATTCCTTCTTATTTAGTGCGTCCGAATGATGTTGTCACTTTGCGCGAGAAGAGTCGTGAGGTTGCTTGTATCAATGAATCTCTAGACAGTGTAATGCGTCGCGGATTACCATCTTGGGTTGAGCTTGAGCGTGATGCCTTTAAAGGTACCATTAAGACTTTACCGGTACGTAGTGAATTAACAACACCTGAGTTCCAAGAGCAGTTGATTGTTGAACTTTACTCTAAGTAATTTAGAACCTCATCAGGGTCTCTTGAGAGGGAGAATAAATATATGTACAAAAACTGGAGAGAACTGATCAAGCCGGTACGCTTGGAAGCAACTGAATTAAGCGTAACCTATGGTAAATTTGTTGCAGAACCATTTGAGCGCGGCTTTGGTACCACTCTTGGCAACTCATTGCGTAGAATACTTCTCTCATCTCTTCAGGGGGCTGCGATTACCTCTGTACGGATAAAAAATGTTCAGCACGAGTTCTCAAGCGTCGTCGGGGTCACTGAAGATGTTACTGATATTATCCTCAATTTAAAGGGTGTTAAGGTACGTTTGCATGGCCATGATGACCGTAATGTTCGAATTGTGCAAAAGGGTGCTGGAGTCATCAAGGCAGGTGACATTATTACCAACAACAATGTCGAGATTTTAAATCCTGACCTGTATATTGCGACTTGTGGAGATGAGACTGATCTTGAAATTGATATGACTGTTGCCATGGGCAAAGGTTATGTTTCTGCAGAAAAAAATCGGGATGATAGTGCTCCGGTTGGAACAATTCCGATCGACGCAATATTTTCTCCGATAGCAAAAGTCAATTATACTGTTTCAAATGCGCGAGTGGGACAGATAACTGATTACGACAAACTGACACTGGAATTAAAAACTGATGGCAGTGTCAAACCAGAAGATGCGATTGCCTATGCCGCTAAAATTTATAAGGAGCAGCTGCAGATCTTTATCAATTTTGATGAAACAGTTGAGCCCGTTTTAGCAGAAGAAAGCATTGAAAAAAATAAGATAAATGAAAATCTTTATCGTTCAGTCGAAGAACTGGAGCTATCGGTACGTAGTGCCAACTGTTTAAAAAATGCCCAAATTAATCTCATTGGTGAACTGGTACAAAAGTCAGAAGCAGAGATGCTGAAAACCCAGAATTTTGGCAGGAAGTCACTGAATGAAATTAAGGATATCCTTGCTGAGATGGGTTTAGGCCTCGGCGTAAAATTGGATAGTTTTCCAGATCCTGATTATTTGAAATTGATTCAAAAGGGTCATGACGACGAATAGTCTCCCTTTTATTGGTTTTTAGAAAGGAACAAAAGTAATGCGCCACAATAAATCTGGCAGACGTCTAGGCCGCAAGCCCGATCATCGTCAACATATGATGCAAAACATGGTTATCTCTTTTTTTGAAAATGAGAGAATTACAACAACAGTGACCCGTGCTAAAGAACTGCGTAAGCTTGTAGAGAAAATGATAACGCTCGGCAAGCGAGGTGATATACATGCTCGCCGTCAGGCTCTGCGGGTGATGCATGATCAGAAGGTTGTTGCTAAATTATTTGAAATGATTGCGCCACGATACTCTGATCGACCTGGTGGTTTTACCCGAATCATTAGACTTGAGAATCGTCAAGGCGACAATGCGCCTATGGCAATTTTCGAGCTAGTTGAGGAAGGCTATGAGCCAAAACAAGAAGTTCAAGAAACAACTGTTGAAGAAACGGTTGCATAACAATCTAAAATCGACAAAAGATTACCTGTGGAAGAGACCGCTTAACATATTTTTTTCAGGTAGATGATTAACAGGGGACAAAGAATTATTTCTTTGTCCCCTGTTTTTGTTTGAAGAATTTGCTACACGTTGACTCCGTAAGTACTGAATGTTACTTTCTAATTGTTTTTCACTTTTCCGTTCAACGCAACCTAGGTGTGTCCTATGCATGATCAAAAAATGCAGGTACTGCAGGGTACTGTTGGTAAGTTGCTCCGCCGCGGAGCTACTACGAACTTAAAGAAAGCTCTCGGCAAAATTCACCCGGCAGATATTGCCCATCTCTGCCGTTATTTTGAGCTTCATGAACAGAAAATTCTGCTTGAATTAACCCCTGATTTGGATCGTGTTGCCGATGTCTTGTCTGAGCTGGAGCCAGAATCGTGGCCGCTACTTGCTGAGCTTCTAGAGAAAGACTACCTCATCTCAATTGTGCATGAAATGGCGGATGACGATAGTGCTGTATTTATTAGAAGTCTTCCTGACGCATTGGCTGAGGAGATCTTGGCAGCGCTGCACGATGATCAGTCAGATGATGTTGAACATTTGCTCGGCTATGATGAAGAGACAGCTGGCAGTATCATGTCAACTGACGTTTTTTCACTTGACCAGGATATTACAGTCAGGCAGGCGATTGAGTCTCTCCAAGGTTCAGAAGACTATGAAATGGCTTTCTATGTTTACGTTACCGATGAACATAACCACCTGGTTGGAGTGTTGTCGTTACGCCAATTGTTGACGGTCCCGCCAGGAACATGTTTACGCGATATCATGTCGACTAATGTAATGAGGGTCAGAACTGACATGGATCAGGAACAAGTTGCTGGCCTCGTTGCCAAATATAATATCCTGGCAATACCGGTTGTTGATGATCAAGGTAAATTGCTTGGATTGATAACGGTTGATGATGTTATCGATGTCATGCGTGATGAAGCTACAGAAGATATTCTGCGGATGGCTGGTACCAGTGAAGAAGAACTGTTGTTGGGTTATAAATCGTTGCAAATTGCGCGTTTACGTCTTCCCTGGCTATTGGCGACCCTGGTTGGTGGCGTCGTGACTGGAACCTTGATGTGGTATTTCAGGGCAACATTGGAACAAGCCATTATGCTGATTTCATTTATTCCAGTTATCACTGGTATGGGTGGAAATGTCGGCGGACAGACATCAACTATTTTGGTGCGAGGTTTTGCCACTGGTAAAATTGACTTTTCTATGGTGCGACAGGTTTTTCTGAAAGAGTTGCGAGTAGGATTGATAATGGGGGTTGTCTGCGGACTGGTGATTGCCGGGGTAGCATCAGTCTGGCATCAGAACATCTACTTGGGTCTCGCGGTTGGAGTGGCGATGGTCACGGCCATTACGGTTGCTGCCTGTATGGGGGTCATTGTTACAGTATTTTTCAAAAAAATAGGGGTTGATCCGGCAATAGCATCGAGTCCTTTTGTGCAGACGGTCAATGACATCAGCGGAATCCTGATTTATTTCAGTACAGCAACCCTGTTCCTACCTTATTTAATATAAACTGTACGCTGCTGACGAGCTGGATTTACTTACCTTTTTGAGTTTGTAGAAAAGTCATGGTGCATTTGCCACAACGTAGTGAGGCTTTGGTCTTACGCCGTACTAACTATGGAGAGTCTGATATAATTCTGACTCTTTTTACCGCCACTTATGGTCTGCAGAAAGGTTTTGCAAAGTCAGCGCGGAAAAGTCGTAAGCGCTTCGGAGCCGTTCTTGAACCATTTACCCAAGCTGTTTTTCAGTGGAAGAAAGGGCGCGGGTCTTTCTGGTTGTTGCAGGAAGCTGAACTGGTCACCCTGCGTTTTGGATTGCGTAGTGATTTACAGCGACTTGCTCTCGCAAGTTATGGTGTTGAATTAGTTGGTCTGTTGCTACAGGAGGGTGAACCTCAGCAACTCATTTATGAACTCCTCTGCAGTTTCCTTGACTATCTTGAACAAGGTGGCGATGAGTTCAGTGCCAGGCTGCTATTTGAGTTGCGGTTGATTTATCTGCTTGGATATATGCCTCACCTGCTTCATTGCAGTGAATGTCTGAAAATTTTTGCAAATGAACTGATCCGCTTTGATGCTAACCGTGGCGGCAGCCTTTGCCTCGATTGTGCGGGGTCTGGTGGCATATCTGTTGATCTTGGAACTATTGGGTCGTTGGCTCGCTCACTCAAGGTCGCACATAGGCAGTTTAGTGGGTTTTCCTTTGGCCCTAAAACGCTTCATCAGGCAGGTTTAATCCTCAGTCAGGTTTTGCAGCAAATTTTGCCGAGAGAACCAAGATCGCTTAAATTTCTCTCTCAACTGTGACCATTGCCAATCTTGACATCTTTAGGGGTGAAAGCTAAACTCGCGCTTCCATTTCGTATTTATGTCCCCCGTTATTTATGACGGATTTATTTTTTTTGGAGGTCATGTGACATTTCAGAACTTAATTCTTTCACTGCAAAACTTTTGGGCCGAGCAGGGCTGTATTATTCAGCAACCGTACGATATAGAAAAGGGGGCTGGGACTTTTAATCCGGCAACATTTTTGCGAGCGCTCGGGCCCGAGCCTTGGAATGTTGCTTACGTAGAGCCATCCCGGCGTCCTACAGATGGGCGTTACGGTGAAAACCCCAATCGTTTACAGCATTACTACCAGTTTCAGGTTCTCCTGAAACCATCTCCACAGAATATTCAGGACCTCTATCTCGATTCTCTCAAAAGCTTCGGCATCGATCCCCTAGCGCACGACATCAGATTTGTTGAAGATGACTGGGAGTCACCGACCCTGGGAGCTTGGGGATTAGGTTGGGAGGTTTGGTTGGATGGGATGGAAATTACTCAATTTACCTATTTCCAACAGTGTGGTGGCTTTGAGCTGAAACCAATTCCGGGTGAAATTACTTATGGAATTGAACGTATTGCTATGTATCTGCAGGGGGTTGACAGCGTTTACGATCTGGAGTGGGTGAACGGTATCAAGTATGGGGATGTTCATCATCAGACTGAAGTTGAATTTTCCCGTTATAATTTTGAAGAAGCTGATACGGATATGCTTTTTCAACTTTTTGATATGTATGAAAAAGAATCACTCCAGTTGGTAGAGAAAGCTCTCGTCTTTCCCGCCTACGATTTTGTTTTAAAATGTTCGCATGCTTTTAATCTACTTGATGCTCGAAGTGCAATTTCGGTTACAGAACGGGCAAGCTATATTGGTAGGGTGCGCAATATGTCCAAACTTTGCGCTGCTGGGTATATTGCCCAGCGAGAAAAACTTGGTCACCCACTACTGAAAAAATAACACACTAATTGTTGCCGCTTTTGTCGGTGCATACTAACTGGAGTGATACATGTCTGCAGAACTGTTCCTCGAACTGGGGACTGAAGAAATCCCGGCAGGATTTATTCCGCTGGCTTTAACAGATATTCAACAGCAACTCAGCCAGGAATTAGAACGTGCGCGAATCTTATTCGGTGAAATACATACCTTTGCAACACCGAGAAGACTCGCGATCTCAATCAAGGATGTTGCTCGATTACAGCAACGGCAGGAACTGGAAGTTACCGGCCCCCCTGCTCGTATTGCTTTTGATCTTGATGGCAATCCAACTAAGGCCGCTGAAGGGTTTGCTCGAACCAATGGTGTTCCGGTTGGTGATTTGCAAACAATTGAGACCGGAAAAGGTAAATATCTGTTCTTCTCAAAGGTGATTGAAGGTGGAGAAACAAAAACGGAATTGCAACAAATCCTGCCTCGTGTGATTGGTAATATTTCATTCAAAAAATCGATGCGCTGGAAGGACCTGGAGGTTCGTTTTGCCAGGCCAATGCACTGGATCGTTGCAGTTTATGACGGTAGCGTTGTCCCTTTTAGTTATGGCGATCTGCAAAGTGGTAACCTTTCCCGAGGCCATCGTTTTATGGCACCGGGAGAATTTTCCGTAGCTGGCGCAGACGATTATCTGTTTAAGGCTGAGCAGCAGCATGTGATCCCTGAAATTGGCAAGCGCCGACAGTTAATCGAAACTCAACTTAAACAATTGGCGCAGAATTTAGGCGGAGAAATCAATCAAGATGATGAACTGCTTGAAGAGGTCAGCTTTCTGGTTGAGTCTCCACAGGCACTGGCCGGAAGTATCGAAAGTCAATTTTTGCAGTTGCCCCCGGAACTTTTGATTACCAGTATGCGTGAGCATCAGCGCTATTTCACTTTGGTCGATGAGCGGGGCAAGTTGCTGCCTAATTTTATTACAATTGCCAATACCCACGCCAAAGACCCTCAAGTCGTTGTGGCGGGGAATGAACGAGTATTGAAAGCGCGTTTGTCTGATGCCATGTTTTTCTGGCGAGAGGATAAGAAACACAAGTTGGAAACGCGCCTGGAGGCGTTAAAAAAAGTTGTCTACCAGGCCAAATTAGGAACCAGCTTTGAGAAGATCGAACGTTTTACCGAGTTGGCTACCGGTCTAGCACAACAAATTGCCCCACAAACTGTTGAGATGACCAAGCGTGCTGCTACTCTTGCGAAATGTGATCTTGAGACCGGAATGGTCTATGAATTCCCGGAGCTACAGGGGATCATGGGTCGTGAGTATGCCCTGCTGGAAGGGGAAGATCAGCGGGTTGCAACCGCCATCTATGAACATTATCTGCCTATTCAAGCTGGTGGCGAACTCCCAAGTGATGATATTGGTGCTTTTGTCTCTCTGGCAGATAAAATAGATACTATTTGCGGCTGTTTCAGTGTCGGGTTGATCCCGACCGGAACCGCTGATCCATATGCTTTGCGTCGGAGTGCCATTGGTATTCTGTCCATTATTCTGGATCGTGGTTATGCCATCTCAATTCCCGACTTGGTATCCAGAAGTGTCCAGTTGTTAGAAGCCAAGAGGCAACGTGCTGCCGAAGAAGTTGTTGCCGATGTGGTTGAATTTATTCGTCTGCGACTGGTCAATATGTTGTCTGGAAAAAACTATCCAGCAGATGTTATCGACGCTGTTCTGAGTGCTTCTTTTGTTGAGCCGAGTGATTCTTTAGAGCGAATAAAGGCTCTGTCTGCGCTGAAAAAGCAGGACGATTTTGAACCTCTGGCGGTTGCTTTTAAACGGGTTGGAAATATTATCAAAGACGGTCTGGATCAGCCTATCGATCAAAGCCTGCTAACCGATGATTGTGAAAAAATCCTCTTTGAACGTTTGCAGGAGGTTCGGAATAGCGTGGAAAAATTTATTTCTGGGCGTAACTATGTCCAGGCCCTGGAAGCAATTGCTGGATTACGTCAACCAGTTGATAATTTCTTTGATGGTGTCATGGTCATGGTGGATGATGCTGCGATCAAAAACAATCGCCTGGCGTTGTTAACCAGTATTGCCGGCTTGTTTAAGGGGATCGCCGATTTTCGTCGGATTGCTTGATTGACAAGTATGGTTTGGATCTCTTTGCAGTAAGGAGTAACTACATGTCTAAATTTGTTTATGCCTTTGGTAATGGCGAGGCCGATGGTGATGGCTCAATGAAGGAGTTGCTGGGCGGTAAGGGTGCAAATCTGGCTGAAATGACCTCCATCGGGCTGCCTGTTCCCCCCGGATTTACATTGACGACTGATGTCTGCAAAGCTTTCTATGCAAATAACCAAGATTACCCTGCTGGATTACGTGACGAAGTTGCCAATGCGTTAAAAATTCTTGAACAACGGATGGAAAAAGGGTTTGGCGACGGTGATAACCCATTGCTTGTTTCTGTCCGTTCAGGTGCGCGCGCGTCGATGCCGGGAATGATGGATACGGTTTTGAACCTGGGGCTGAACGATCAGACTATTCAGGGAGTGATCCGCCAGAGTAACGATTCACGTTTTGCTTATGATTCTTATCGACGTTTTATTCAAATGTATGCCAACGTTGTCAAAGGGCTAAACGGTGAAATCTTTGCGAAGCTCCTGGCACAGAAGAAAGATTTGAAGGGTTTTGATCAGGATACCGAGCTATCAGCTGAAGATCTGAAGCAACTCGTTAGTGAGTTTAAGGTGAGTTACAAAGAAAACCTGGGTGAAGATTTTCCGGAAGATCCGCAGCAGCAACTCTGGGGAGCTATCGGCGCAGTATTTGGTTCCTGGATGACTCACCGTGCCGTAACCTATCGAAAGCTTCATGCGATACCCAGCGATTGGGGTACTGCTGTGAATGTTCAGGGAATGGTTTTTGGTAACATGGGTGATGATTGCGCAACGGGTGTTGCTTTTACCCGTGACCCAGCGACCGGGGAAAATTATTTTTATGGTGAATATCTGGTCAATGCCCAGGGTGAAGATGTGGTCGCAGGGATCCGAACTCCACAACCGATCAACCGAGACAAGCACAGGGATGGTGATCTCCCGGCCATGGAAGATGTGCTCCCAGACAGCTATCTGCAGTTGGCCAATATCCGCTCGATTTTGGAGCAGCACTATAAGGATATGCAGGATATAGAGTTTACGATTGAAAAAGGAAAACTCTATATGTTGCAAACCAGAACGGGAAAACGGACGGCTCATGCCGCTATCCGAATTGCAGTCGATATGGTTGCTGAGGGATTAATTACAGAAAGGGAAGCTGTACTACGTGTTGACCCCGATCAACTTGATCAGTTGTTGCATCCCTCTCTTGATCCTCATGCAGAGAAGCAGATTATTGCAAAAGGGTTGCCGGCATCCCCCGGGGCGGCTAGTGGCCAGGTGGTTTTCAATGCTGATGCAGCTGAAGAACAGACCCGGCTAAAGAAAAAAGTTATTCTGGTGCGGATTGAAACCAGCCCTGAGGATATCCACGGGATGCACGCCGCCCAGGGAATTTTAACCGCTCGCGGTGGGATGACTTCTCACGCTGCCGTGGTTGCTCGCGGAATGGGGAAATGCTGCGTGTCTGGGTGTGGTGATATTAAAATAGACTATGAGAAGCAGCAATTTACGACAAAATCGGGACAAATTATAAAGCGGGGGGATAGCATTACCCTGGATGGTTCAGTTGGTGAAGTGATGCTAGGGGTGGTGCCAAAGGTCCAACCGGAGGTCAGTGGTTATTTTGCGACCCTGATGGGCTGGTCCGATCAATTTCGGCGACTTAAGGTGCGTACTAATGCTGATACTCCTCACGATGCTAAAGTTGCTAGGGACTTCGGCGCTGAGGGTATTGGTTTGTGCCGAACCGAACATATGTTTTTTGAAGGTGATCGGATTCAAGCGGTGCGGGAGATGATCCTCGCTAATAGTCTGGAAGGGCGTAAGCACGCTCTGGATAAAATTCTGCCGATGCAGAAAAGCGATTTTATCGGACTCTTTCGTGAAATGAAGGAACTCCCAGTCACTATACGTTTGCTTGATCCACCGCTGCATGAGTTTTTGCCACAAACGGATGATGATATTTCGGAGCTGGCCAACGCGGTAGGTATCCGTTTTTCAGAGGTTAAAGATCATGTGGCAGATCTGCATGAATTCAACCCGATGCTGGGACATCGTGGCTGTCGCTTAGGCATTACCTTCCCGGAAGTCTATGATATGCAGGTGCGAGCAATTATGGAGGCTGCCTGTGAACTGGTCAAGAATGAAGGTTTCAAGATTGTTCCAGAGATCATGATTCCGTTGATCAGCCATGTCAATGAACTGAAGATTTTACGTGCCAATGCGGTGAAGGTGGCGGATGAGGTTTGCGCAAGCTTCGGGGTAGATATCGACTATTTGATCGGAACCATGATTGAATTGCCACGAGCGGCTTTGACGGCGGATGCTATTGCTCGTGAAGCGGAGTTTTTCTCTTTTGGAACCAATGATCTGACTCAGACGACCTATGGATTGTCACGCGATGATGCCGGGCATTTTTTGCCCGACTATATTGCCCGTGGGGTGCTGAAAAAAGATCCCTTTGTTGCCTTAGATCGCCGTGGCGTTGGCGAACTGGTAAAAATTGGTTTTGAGAGGGGGCGTAGTACCCGCCCTGATTTGAAGGTTGGGATCTGTGGCGAACATGGTGGCGAGCCCTCTAGTGTTGCTTTTTGCCACGAGATTGGTTTGGATTATGTATCCTGCTCCCCATATCGAGTACCGATCGCTCGTTTGGCTGCGGCGCACGCGGCATTGCAGGATACGTGATACTTTATGGAAACACAAAAGCCCCGCCAGAAGCTGGCGGGGCTTTTGTGTTTTTTATTTCAATATTGATTTATTGTCCCATACTTATCAATAAAATCAATTAGTTGTTTTTTTTCAATCGGCCTGCTGTAATAAAAGCCCTGCGCAATGCCACAACCTTGTTGTAATAAGTATTCATGCTGTGCCAGGGTCTCAACTCCTTCAGCAATAAAGTCAAGTTGCAGCCCTTTAGACACATTAATGACAGCGGGAATAATTGTATCAATCATGTTGTCTGCAGTTATCTTTTGCATAAAAGATTGATCCAGTTTCAAAGTGTTCAATGGCAGATGATCCAGATAACTGAGAGAAGAGTAGCCAGTGCCGAAATCATCGATCGCAATTTTAATACCTGCACTCGTCAATTTTACAATATTTGAAAGCGTCCTGTTTATATTCTGAACCAGGATGTTTTCTGTCAGCTCCAATTCAATCTCTTTTGGATTGACTTCATAGGCATGAAGTTCTTCCAGAACGTATTCGGCAAAATTACCCATTGCCAGCTGTAGGGCTGATACATTAATAGAAACTTGTATCTTCAGCCCTGTTTTATTCCAATTGTATATGTCTTGACAGACCTTTTTGAGGACAATATCCCCGATATCGTTGATGAGTGAAGTTTCTTCCGCAATATCGATAAATTTTCCGGGCAGGATCAGTGTCCCGTCGGCTGACATGATTCTAACCAGCGCTTCAGCAGCATGAATCTTCCCTGAAATCAGGTCGATCTGTGGTTGATAGAAAACAATGAATCGATCATTTTTGATGGAATCTCTAATCAAGTTCTCGACAAAGACTGTATGACTGTTTTTGTTTTTCAGTTTGTAACTGTAAAGGCAATGTGTTTTCCGGGTTTTTGTTTTTGCGCTGCACACGGCCGTGTCAGCATTTCTTATCAGCTCTTCCATGGTTTCGCCATGATCTGGATAGACTGCAATACCGATACTTAGAGCAATATGAACATCCTGCCCATTATGTGTGAATGGGAGCGCGGCTTCAGAAATAATTTTCTTTGCGGCTGCAATCGCATCATCGGCGGAGTTTACATCCGACATGAGTAAAATAAACTCATCACTGCCCAGGCGGGCTAAAGTGTCTTCCTCGCGGGTGCATCTCCGTAGGGTTTCGGCAAGGCCCTTTAGCAGTTCATCGCCAAGGCTTTGCCCGTAGGTGTCGTTGATTAATTTGAAGCGGTTGATATCAATAAATAACAGTGCAAACTTTTCATTGTTTATCTTTGAATGATTAATCAAAGAGACTAAGTGTTCGTTCAATAATGTTCGGTTTGGTAATCCGGTCAGCAGGTCATGATTGTGCTGAAAACGGATGATTTCTTCCGCTTTCTTTTTCTCTGTAATATCTCTGGCTACCCCATAGGTGCCAATAAAACTCTGTTTACGATTATAGTTTCTACCTAGTTTGAAGCCACCGGAAGTCTTTTTTTCTATATTGATTGCACGGACTTCTACGTATAGTAACGAACTTTTGTTTTTACATTGTAGCCTTAGTTCCTGACTTTTAGTGTCTTTTGGAAACTGTTTGTCATTGAAAAAAAGGTTGGCTCGCTCGATATCTTTAGCATAGACCACGTCCTGATAGTGTTTTCCGATGATCTCTTTTCTGCTGTAGCCAAGCAATTTAATGGTTTTTTTGTTGATAAAAACAAAATAACCATCTCGATCAAGCATGTACAATAAATCGGGTGAATTGTGCACAATGAAGCGATGCAGTGCTTCCGATTCTTCCAATTTTTCAACCATCTCCTGGTTTTCTCGTTCAAGATGAATTTTTTCCAGAACATTTTTGATTGAAAATAGTAGTTCATCTGCTGAATAAGGTTTGCGGATGAAATCTTTTGCCCCATTTTTAAGAACACGGATCGCTTTTTTAATTTCAGATTCACCGCTGACAACGATAACATTTGTATTAATATTATTTCTGTTGATGTGATCAAGAACCGCTTCACCGTTCATATCCGGCATGTTGAGATCAAGAAGGATCAGTTCATATTTATTGTGTTGGAGCTCTGCAATCGCGGCGTATCCGCCAGAGACTGAATGCGCATTCAGGCCGTTTAGTGAAAGCACCCCCTTGATACTTTTTGCCACTGCCAGATCATCGTCAACAATCAGTATTTTTACATTGCTCATTGGCGAAGCACTGTTCTTGACTTTATTGAAATGACCTAAGTCTATCATTTCAACTCAATCTCACTCTCTTCTTGTTTTCGGGGGATAAGAATTTTAAATTCAGTACCTTGGCCTTGGCTGGAATAACAAGAGATGTTGCCTGAAATTTCCTGAGCTAACGAATTAACAATGGCCAGCCCCAAACCGGAATGCCCCTCTTTCGTACTAGTAACCGGTTTGAACAGGTTTTTTAAAATATCGGCATCAATTCCAGGACCATTATCTTGAATTGAAATTTCGACGTATTGTTTGCTATTTTGATAAACATTGTCTCTGCTGGTGATCTTAATTGTGCCACTTTCCTGCATCGCTTCAACGCTATTTTTTATGAGGTTGATCAGTATCTGCTTCAACTTATCTTTGGGACAACAGAGAATTGGAATTTTTTTATCCAAGAGTAAGGTTGATTTTACCTGGTTGGTTTTGTAGAGAGAGCCGTTAAACAGGGTATCCAACTCGGTAAGTAGTTTATTGATATCAACCTGTTTATATTTTGTTTTGGTCGGAGCTTCAGGATCTTTTGCTCTTAGTAGAATACTGCCAACCCGTTCAATTTCTTCACTGATAAATTTAATTTCTTCCTGAGCCGAATGGTCGCTGTCAATCTTTTTGCCCAGCATGTAGAGATAGTTATTGATGATAGTCAGTGGGTTGCTGACTTCGTGGGCAACTTTTTTGAAATCAACGATGGTCATGCCGACCGCTTGAGATGTGTCCTGATTCAGTGAAAAATACTTTCGAGCTATTTCACTGCTCAGTAATTTTAATAATGCTGCTTTATTTTTAAGAAATGGCCATTCCTGTTCAGTTGTTCCGAGTGCAAGAACACCAAGACCGGTTCCAGTGTGATAAACGGGTAGAAAATAGGCAGCTTCAGCGCCAAGCAGCCTGATAACCTGTTTATCCGCTATGGAACAGCTTTCCTTCAAGGAAATAAAGCTATTTTTTTCGTTAAATGCCTTGACCAGTAAACTGTTTTTGTCCTCGGTTTTAAATTCAATTTCATCCAGTTGATTAATTTCCAGGTCATTGATTGCTGAGAGTGTCGTCTGATTGTCATCTACTTTAAAAAAGAACAGCTGGTTCAGGTTGAAGATGGCATTGAAATTGGTTCTAATCTCTTTGGTAAATTCCACTAGCTCAACTTGTTCGCTTTTTCCAATCGTAGCGCTTAATGCAATAGCTTCGACCTTTTCTGCCAGTTTTTTTCTGCTGGTTTCATGCTGGGTTGTATCGAAGGTTTTTGCCTCATTCTCCTCCAAATAAAAACGACCGCTGAAACCAAGATCAGTGATCATCTGCTTGCTTTTTTCTGCAGCCAGGGTGAGGCAATCCAGAATGGTGTCTTCAGTTATGTCAAAAAGAAGCCCTGCTTTTTCTAGGAAGAGGTTACTGTCGCGGGCGCTATTTTTTGAACTAAGGGGGCTGGCAACGGCAAGAATTTTCAATAAGATTGGAGAACTGCTCAGTTCCTCTGCTGGTGCATGCTGAAAGTTTATCGCATCGGCAATAAAAGAATCGAGCTCCCAACTTTCAACCAATGCGGCACCTAATTCACAGTGATTGACCTGTAAATGTTCTTGTTCAAGAAAGAGAAATTCTTCTGTCTCACTATAGTAACGGTCCAGCAGGGGGAGGTAACTGCTTTCACGGTTTAGTAGCAGTAGCAGCATGCCGACTTGATGGAGCAGTCCGGCAAGAAATGCTTCGCCGGGTTTTTCATATCCGACCAGTTTGGCGATTCGTTCTGCCAGGTTGGCGCAAATCAGGGCGCGTAGCCAAATAAACTGGACATGTCTGTTGAAGTCTTTAGTGAAATTTGCAAAAAATTGCTGTATAGCACAGGTCGTAACTATGTTTCTGACGTTGGTCATCCCTAGAATAATTAACATTCTGCGGATATCGGCTATTTTATTCCATTGCCGATAGGCTGGTGAGTTTGCAACTTGCAATATCTTAGCGGTTAAACTGACATCCTTTTTGATTGCTGTTGAAAACATTTCAAAATTAGCATTGTTATTGTGACACAAGTCTAGTAGCTCAACCAGAAGGCTTGGCTCAGAAGGCAAGTTGTCAACCGAATAGCTTTTATTTTTAAGATAGATACGCTGCATATCTATCGCAATCCTTTCTTTTCTTGCCCAGTGCAAAAATAGTCATATACTCTTTAGATTGACGTAGCATTGAATAATTTATCAGTGAAAGAGAGTCTACTTCAAAAACGATATAAAACAAATAATTTTAATTATTTTTTTCACTTAAACTTGTGAAACATTGTAATTCTGTAGAGTTTTTACTTTTTGCCGAAAAAAAGATTATGCATTGAACTAACGTTTTTAGGGCCGAGTCGACCTGATTTCTCGGTAATTATGCTCGTCATTTTCCCCATTTGCAGGTAGAGCGGTAACAGTTCTGGGGCAGCTTTTTTTAGTGCCTCTATATGGTCTGTAACGGTTCCAATATCGCCACGTACAATGGGGCCAGTTAATCCATGTTCGGGACCGAGATCTTTCACATTATCCAAAGATGCTTGCACTAACGGTAACAACAGTGGAATTGTCTGATCTGGTTTGATCCCACAATGAACCAGCAGGTCACGGGCGGAAGCGAGCAACGTGACAAGGTAATTTGATGCGATACAGGCTGCGGTGTGGTAGAGCACTTTCTTATCGCCATCAATGGTAAAAGAATGACCGCCCATGGCCTTGACCAGCTGTTGTCCCAATACCAACGTTTCTGGGTTGTCTCCTTCCAGGGCACAAGGTGCTTGATGCAGATGATCAAACGCTTTCTGGCGGTCGGCAAAAGGAAGCAATGGGTGCAGTGAGAGCAGGGACGCTAGCGATGAATGATGGCGCATGATTTCAGCGGGATGTAGGCCGCTGAAATGAATCAAAGTCGTTTGTTTTGAAAGATGACACGAAGCCTGAAGTTCCAATGCTATATTTTGAATTTGATCATCGGGCACTGCCAACAGGATTATTTGAGCGGTGGCACTATCTGCAAGCTGATCTGAAGCCAGATCTGTCGGACAGCCGATAAATCCACAGGCTTCAGAGGCCCTTTGCCGCTTGCGGCTGATAAGTGCAGTTATCGGATAACCGGCTTCATGCAGGCGTCTACTAACTGCGCAGCCAACCCGACCTGGGCCAATTAAGGCGATACTTTGTTTCACGCCACCGAAGCCTGTAGTGATCCGACCTGCTCTATTGTCCCTTCGAGATGATCACCGCTTTCGATTCTGCTGACGCCTGCAGGAGTTCCGGTCAGAATGATATCGCCTGTCTCCAGAGTGTAAATGGCTGATATTTCAGCGATGATCTTTTCTACAGAGCGCATCATTTGATCTGTATTCCCCTGCTGACGAATTTCACCATTAACTTTCAGGGTGAGCTGAAGGTTGTTTGGGTTGTCAACTTTTGCAGCTGGGGTGAAGTCGGATATGGGGCAGGCCGTATCAAAGCCTTTAGCAATCTCCCATGGCAGGCCTTTGCTTTTCTGTTCACTCTGGATGTCACGCAGGGTTAAGTCAAAGGCAACGCCGTACCCAGCTAAGTGCGACAAAGCGTCTTTCTCCTGAATATGCTTACCTGATTTTCCCACCAGCAAGGCCAACTCTAGTTCATGATGGCAGTCGTTAGAATATTCAGGAATTTCAATAACACCACCATCGGCTAACAGGCTACTGGCTGGTTTACAGAAGATGACAGCACGGTCGGGCACTTTGCTGCCAAGCTCGCGGATATGGTCCAGATAATTTTGGCCTAAGCAGACAATTTTGCCAACTGTGTAGCTTTCCTGAGTGTTTTTTATTCGCACTTGGTGCATTTTATCTCCTTCAAGGTGATTTGTTGGAAAGATTCCTGTTGGTTATCCTAAGATCTGAAAGATAGCGGTTTTTGGCTGTTAAACGCAAGGCTTCTCGTTGCTGGTTTGGCCATTTTTCCTGTGTTAGTATGAATTTTGCCCCATAGAAACTATGTGATAAGGATGACTCATGTATTATTTTAACTACGAAGAACCGGTATTTAGACCCCCCTCTGAAGCGCGATCATTGATCCTGCAAATTACCATCGGTTGCAGTCAGAATCAGTGTAGCTTTTGTGGCATGTACAAGATGAAACAGTTTCGGATTCGTAGTGTGGCAGATATTGCTGCTGAAATTGATGCCATACCAGGGGGACACCGCAACCACTATCAACGAATCTTTCTTGCCGATGGAGATGCTCTGGTCTATCCGCAGCCACAATTGATTGAGATTCTAGATCTATTGAATCATAAATTTAAGAATTTGACCCGCGTCGGTATCTATGCCTCGCCGAAAAGTTTGACGACCAAGAATGTTGAGGAATTGCAGCAACTTAAATTAAGGAAGTTACGCATACTTTACTTCGGTCTCGAAAGTGGTGATGCTGCGACGCTGAAGTTGACAAATAAAGGTTACAATCCGGAACAGATGCTGGAACTTTGTCGTAAGGCACAGACTGCTGGGATGAAATTGTCGATTACTGCAATTCTCGGTCTGGCCGGTCGGACCCGTAGTAGTGAACATGCTGCTGCGACAGCTGCGTGGATCAACCAACTTTCACCCGAATATTTCTCATTATTGACCATGTTTCGGCGTCACAATGATGCTTATTTTGAGCAGATTGAGCCACTGACGAATGGTGAAATTATCGAGGAAGCGTTGCTGATTGTAAAAAACTTGCAGCCACAAAAAACAATTTTGCGCTCAAATCATGTTTCGAATATTTTTAATCTTGCGGGGAGCTATCCAAAAGATCGGGAGAAATTAATTGTTCAGGCTGAAGCTGCTCTCGCAGAAGCACGTAGCCATCCTGATTGGTTTGCTCAGGTGCCTGATTACGGTGAGGCATATTTCTGATGGCGTCGCAAAAAAGTCCGTTCTCCTGTGTTGCAGCAGTTTTTCAGGACCTTGACATACCCTGTGTATGCCTTCACCCCTGAAAAACAACTACGCCTTGGAGATCGAAATTTTTGCTTAGCCATTCGTTTTTTGCGAACAGCAGTTATTTTCACTTGCGTTGAAAAGTCCTTTCAGTAAATGAATATTTGAAATTCATGTGATCTGTATAGGTTTCTTCCAGAATTGCAACAACGTCTTCAGTAAATACCAGTTCCTCATCTGTTGGAATGACAAAAACTTTGACCGGAGAATCGGGTGTGGTGATCGTTGTTTCCACTTTGCGGGTCATCGTGGTGCGGTTTTTTTCCTTATCCAGTTTGATGCCGATATGTTCCAGATTCTCCAGAGATTTTTCACGGATCAACCACGCCATCTCGCCAACCCCGGCGGTAAAGACGACAGCATCCAGTCGGCCAAGGATTGCGCAGTAGGAACCAATATATTTCTTGAGTCGGTAGCCTTCAATCTCCAGCGCCAGGGTACAGCGTTCATTGCCAGACTCAGCAGCTTCAATGACATCCCGACGGTCTGTAAACTCACCAGTAATGCCCAGAATCCCCGATTTTTTATTCAGAATACTGTCGATTTCTTTTGGTGATAAATTCTCGCGTTCCATAATGAATGCTGGAATTGCCGGATCAATATCTCCGCAGCGGGTTCCCATGACAGCGCCCTCTAAAGGTGTGAGACCCATTGATGTGTCGATTGAAATGCCATTTTTGATTGCCGCGTGGGAGACGCCATTACCAATATGCATGGTAATAATATTGCAGTCTTTAGGATTTTTCTGTAGCAGAACCGCAGCACGCTTAGAGACATAAAGATGGCTGGTGCCGTGAAAACCATAACGACGTACACCATGCTTTTCATACCATTCCTGTGGAACCGGATAAGTATAGGCATGTTCTGGCATCGTTTGGTGAAAAGCGGTATCAAAAATAGCAATATGGGGGACATCGGGCAGATTTATTTGAGCCGCTTCAATCCCAGAAATATTTGGGGGGTTGTGCAGCGGGGCCAGATGTTGAACTTCCTTGATGGCATTAAGGACAGCGTCGTTGATCAGCACGGAACAGGTAAACTTCTCACCACCATGTACGACCCGATGACCTACGGCTGAAATCTGACTCATGTCTGCAACAACTCCGTAGGTTTTATCTGTAAGGATTTTGACAATCAGATGGACGGCCGTTTTGTGATCGGGACACTCATATTCTTCCCGGTAGGTTTCGCGGCCGGGGACTTCATGAATGATATAAGAATCGCCGATGGTGACACGTTCAACCATCCCCTTCGCGATGACCACGTTTTTTTTCCAGTCAAACAGCTGATATTTTACCGAGGAGCTACCACAATTCAGTGCCAGAATGTCCATACTTAGATCTCCTTGAAGTCAACGAGCCGTCTTATTTGAAGTTAGGATTACCTGGAACCGCGATGGAGATAAACCCTTTAATCATAAAGTTATTATTGATAGAATCGATCAACAAACTAGCTTGAATGGCAGCTTTTTTGCAAGGTTTTTTCTGCTCTGGACAGCGACTTGAATATCTGTTAAAAGACAGAACGACGCACTCGATAGTCGAGTGAAAAAAATCTCATATTTTGGAGGAATAATCATGGCTCATGTAATTTCTGACGAGTGTATTGCTTGTGGTGCTTGCCTGCCCACTTGTCCCGTTGAAGCAATCAGTGAAGGCGATATCTACACTATTGACGCTGATCTCTGTACTGATTGTGGTGCTTGTACCGATTCTTGTCCGGTAGATGCTATCTCTGCTGAATAATCAGCACTGATCAGTAACAAAATTATGGCGGTAACTGTTTCGGACGGTTGCCGTCTTTTTTTGTGTCACGATTGAATTGAAAAAATGGGGGGGGGGGAGTACGTAAAAAATGGGGGAGTGACGTTGGAAGTTTATTCAGTAGCAGGTTGAGAGGATGTGACTTTCACGCTGAATTCCGAGAGGCTTTGAGGCAGATCTTTAAAAACAATATCAAAAGGGATGGATTGTTTGCTGTCAATTTTCATATTGCTGAGGTTATTGCCAAACTGGTTTCCCATGATTTTCTCCAGCTCTAAAAATGACAGCGATGATAACTTCTCATCATCAATGGCGTTGCCGCAAAAAACAGTTTTTTGCAGCAACGGTTTGCCATTCTGATCAAAAATGACCCCCTTAACCTGTATTGCTGCGCGGGCTTCGGCAAAGTTATTGATTGCTTCTCCGCGGATCAGAAAAAATTCACCATCGTGTTCGTTTTGGATGAATTTCCCTTCCAGGTTGCTGAGGGTGATCTGGCCGGTTTGCACCGGCCGCTCAATTTGTTGTCCAAAAATCTGCTGGATCGTCTGATTCAGCTGATCCGTTCCATTCATATAGACGAACACACCGCCAACAATCATTATTCCCAAAATCAACAACAACAGAACTCTGATGATACTGGAAACCGGATTACCTTTCTTCTCCTGAACAGCTTGTGCTGGTTGTGACGGGAAATCTGGTTCAGTTGGCTTTTCCTCGTCTTTAGTAAATATACTGGCAACTTCTGCTGCAGTCGCCTCGGGAAGCTTAACGTCCGCACTTGTCTGGTTATCTTCGGCAGTAAAAACTTTTTCTATCGTGCTGATAGACTCTTCGGCAGATTCGGTAAAGGTGAAATCTTCTTCAGTATCTGCTGCTGCGCCGAAGGTAAAGGATTCCTTCTCGGCTGTGCTGGAGTCCAGTTCCTGGAATTTGTCGTAATCGAAATCAGCTTTTTCAGCGGTTTTTTCGTTGACGTTTTCGTCGGAGAGGGAGGGCTGCTCCATGGAGTCGCTGACTGGTTCCTCTAGGAAATTGTCTACTTCTTCGAGAAACGGCAATTGCTGTTCAAGCGGTTTTTCTGCTAGAAAAACATGTTTACAGCGAGCGCAACGAACCTTTGCACCCTTGTCAGGGATTCGATCGGAATTAACGTTAAATTGGGTCGAACACTCGGGACAAACAATGATCATCAGGCGCTCTCCTTTGGCAGGGTTAATTCAAACAGTGAACCAGCTCTTCGTAGCTAAAGCACTACTCCGGTTAACCGGGGTTAGTCAGTTTCAACCAGGTAAATATCGGGCAGATTGCGGTACTTTTCATCGTGATCAAGTCCGTAGCCGATAATAAAACCATCTTCCATGCTGATGCCGATATAGTCTGCTTCAATGTCAACTTCGCGGCGTGCCCTCTTGTCGATCAATGTACAGATTTTTAAGGAACGAGGCTCTTGTAACAGTAATTTATTGTAGAGGCATTCCAGAGTATAGCCACTATCAACAATATCTTCGACGATGATAACATGGCGATCACGGATCGGCATTTCAAGTTCTTTACGGAACTCAATGATTCCGGAAGTCTTGGTACCGGA
>JAQIBX010000097.1 GCA_027858895.1 Desulfuromusa sp.
AAGGCCCTGCTGGATCATGCACACAAGCTGAAGATTATTGCCAGAGCTGGGGTGGGAATCGATAATGTTGATGTTGATGCTGCCAGCAGTAAGGGGATCATTGTGGTCAATGCTCCTTATGGTAATGTCAATTCGGCCGCAGAACACACCATGGCGATTATGCTTTCTCTCTGCCGGAACGTGCCGGTTGCTAATAGCAGCCTGAAAAGTGGTGAATGGCAACGTGCACCTTTTACTGGCCGCGAGTTGAAGGGGAAAACCGTCGGAATTATCGGCCTGGGTAAAGTGGGTGGTCGGGTCGCACGTCGTTGTCGGGCATTTGAGGCAGATGTGATTACCTCTGATCCCTATATTTCTGAAAAACGAGCTGACGATTTTGGCGTCAAACTACTGCCGTTGGAAGATATTATCCGTTTTTCTGATATTATTACTGTCCATACTCCGCTCAACGAAGAGACCCGAGATTTGCTTTCTGCCGATAATTTTAAGGGGATGCAGGATGGGGTGATCATCATCAACTGTGCCCGAGGGGGCATCATTAACGAAGCGGCGATGCTCGAAGCCCTGGAGAGCGGTAAGTGTTCTGGCGCGGCATTTGATGTCTGGAGTAAGGAACCACCTACAACTGAAGTTCTGAAAAAATTGATCGCCCATCCGAACATGCTGGTAACACCACACTTGGGAGCTAATACATTTGAAGCACAGAAAAATGTGGCCGTTGATGTCAGTAAAGAGATTGTTGACTATATTGATGGTCGCCCGTTGACCAACGCAGTGAATATTCCACGTTTTGATCCGGATCAGATGGAGCATATGAAACCATTTATGCAGCTGGTTTCCATCCTTGGCGATTTTATCTCGCAACTGGCCCCACCAAATCCGAATAAAATCACCTTTACTTACAACGGTAAACTGGCACGTTTTGACTGTGCTCCGTTAAGTGTCTGTGGTTTGGCTGCATTGCTTAATCATTGTTCGGATCAAGATGTCAACATGGTCAATGCCAGCCTGGTTGCCAGAGATATGGGGATTGAGGTTGAATCAATCCGCTCAACCGAAACCGATTCTTTTTCCAGCCTGATTACTTTAACCCTGAAGAGTCCCAAGGGGAGTCGGACAATTGCCGGAACTTTGTTCGAGGGAACCCCGAAGATTGTCAAAATGCGTAATTTCGCCATCGACTTTCGGCCTGAACATCATATGTTGGTGATAAATTATCAGGATCGCCCCAGCTTAATTGGTAAGATCGGGACAATTCTCGGCGAGGCAAATGTTAATATTGGTAACATGAGTCTTGGTCGACAGGAAAAAGCAGGAGAGGCGATGGTGGTCTTTTCGGTCGACTCACCGGTGGATGAAGAAACCCTACAGAAGGTCGGCGAGGCGGTAAACGCCCTATTTATCAAGGCGGTGCATCTCAATCAGGTGTAAGCTGGATACATCAATGCATCTGTCTGGTAAGGTCGGGCATATCTTACTCTTCAATGAACAACGAGAGCTCGCAGGGTGGTATAATACAGCGCTCCTCGGCACGGCTGAGTAAGCTGTTGACCGCTTGAACGCCCTCATCTCCTAAATCGAGGGAGAAATCGTTAACGTAGAGTTCAATATGGTTACGTACCACGCTGTCATCTAGTTCCTGAGCATGCTGTTTGACATAATCCTGTGGCTCTTGTGGATGTGCATAAGCATATTCGATGCTCTGGCGCAGAGCCGCATCGATTTTTCTGATCAAGCTTGCCCCAAGGTTTCTTCTTGCCAGAATCCCCCCCAGCGGAATCGGATACCCGCTCTCTTCTTCCCACCATTGGCCAAGATCCAGAATCTGTTTTAATCCGTACTGCTGATAGGTAAAGCGTGATTCGTGAATAATAACCCCGGCATCTGCGCGCCCCTGTCCGACCGCAGCCATTATTTTATCGAAGGGGAGAATCAATACATCCTCATAGCCGTCAGAGTAGAGCTGTAATAGTAGATTGGCTGTGGTGAGCTGCCCCGGGATCGCAATTTTTTTTCCCCGCAATTTTGCCATCGTAGTGTTCTCGGCGGCAATAATCAGGGGCCCACAACCTCTTCCAAGCGCTCCTCCGCTGCGCAACAATACATAGTTTTGACGCAGATGACCGAAGGCATGATACGATATTTTAGTCAGGTCAAGTTGATTTTTCAGAGCCAGTTGATTGAGGGTTTCGACATCTTCAAGTTGCTCGATAAATGTTACTTCGGGGCATGGGACCTTGTCGTGAATCAGTCCATAAAATATAAATGTATCGTTGGGGCAGGGTGAATAGCCCAAGCTTAGTTGTCGCATTTTACCCTCATGGTCTTATTCTGCTGGCCAGTTTTCAAGCAGTGCTAAAATCCCTAGTTGAGCCGCCTCTGCGCCGCGAGCAATATCCCATTGTTGCGGGTCACGGGTTCCGGTCGGGTTGGAAATGCCGCGTAGCTCCAAGAGGGGGATTTCGAACTCAGCGCAGACCCGTGCAGCTGCTGCCCCTTCCATGTTTTCGCAAATTCCGCCGGTGCGTTGCTGCAATTCATCACTCAGATCGGTGTAGCCACTACAGCGATTGACGGTTACAAATGATCCACAAGCTGCATTTGGAAGAATGTCGTGCGCCCATTTGAGCAAATCTGAATTGAGCGCAAATGACTGCTGAATGATTGGTGCAAGCTGAGGGGTTTGCGGCAGATTGAGTTGATCCAGCGGGATGAATTGATCAGCGGTGGCAACACCCAGGTCGCCGAAAATTTCTTCCTCTGCCAAAGCCAGCTGCCCAATCTGGAGACCACTATCAGCATAACTGCCACCACAACCGCAAAGGAGAATCGCTAGGGGGGTGTACTCGCTCAAAAGGCGAGTCAGCTGCATGGCCATGTTAACCTGGCCTATTCCTCCGTGGCTCAGGAGAACATTTTGCCCTTGTAGTATCCCAGAGAAAACCTGGATCGACCCACAATAAAGAATTTGTGGATTGGTCATGTTTTTACGCAGAATGCTTGTTTCCAGGGGAGATGCGGCAAGAAGGATTAACATATTAATGCTTGAACCAGCCATGGCGAATCAGATCACGGCGTAAATCGATGCCCTGATTGCGGACCATTCCATGGTACCAGAAGCGTTTTTTTCTTAGCTTCATTTCGGTTGGGGGGTCGAGCCGTTTGCGGCGGTCAATCAGGATTTTTTTAAAAGTGTCATCTGGCTCGGAAACAATCGAAATAATTTTATCAGCCAACTGTTTTGGTGCGACTTCTATCACCAGTTGAATCGTATCCCGGATGATTAGCCCCTGTTTGTACTCCCAGAGATCGCCATCAAAAGTATTTTCACATTCGGTCACAAAATCACTCCAATCCAGCAATAAACCGCCAAATTCAATCTCAGATAATTCATGATTGGGGAGTTTTGATTTAATTAATTCTTCAATCTGTCCCTGTTCTTTGCGGGTCAGGAAGAAAGATAGACCTTCCTCAACCTGATACATATCAAGTTGTTCGATCATTTCCCGGCAGAAGATTGTCGCATCAAGTTCGTTGTCGCTTAGAGGGCGTAGTGATTCAGGGAGAAGCTTTTGTGATAATCCAAGTAGAGAGAGATGGTCATGGCCAAAATCCGCGGGGAGAACCAGGTTGTTGCTGTAGGGGATTTCATGCTGATGGAGGAAGTTGCTCAAGCGTAGATGGTTATCGGTAAAGAAAGTCAGTACTTTTTCTTCAGAATAGAAAAACTCCAATCCCTTGCGGTTATTGGCAATGCCGAACCCAACAAAACCATCATGAATCATCCGACTCATATATGGCGCAATATTTCTCAGAATAAGAGCGGTGGAGAGGTAGGGCGAATAAAAGACCGAAGGGATGGGGCGCTCATTTTCTCCACTTGGACGAGAGAGCAACTTTTCTTCAGGGTAGTATTCCAGGATGAAGAAAGATTCGTCAGGGAGGAAGCGAGAAAAATGGTTGAAAATTGATTCTATTTTGCCGACAGTCGTAATTGCTGTGAAGCGGTAAGCATTGTCGCAATCTTCCAATAGTGAATATTCAAAGCCCTCAAGCTGTAGGGCGTTAACGTTACTGTCTTGCCAGCGGCGGATTCCCGCGGGAAGTTCTAATGCAGTTGCCAAGTTAATGTCCTTCCCCCAAAATGATCTTCTCCCATATGAACGCTTACATTGTCTCCATCTGGAACTTTCGGATGCGTGCTAAATGATAATTGAATAAGTAGAGGATTTTTTAAGACAAGTCAATAAATGGCTGGATCCTGTTTTTGATAATAATGAGTTAATTTTAAAAATATATGATTAGTTTCTTGATATGAACCATTTTAAATGATATACAGAATCGTTGAATTTTTATTCGAAAAGGAGTGTCACATGCTTGGTCCCCAATCATCTCTGGTCATGTATGATGAAGAGTACCAGCGGATTCTTCTGTTGCTGGAAAGATTACTGCGTGAATCAAATTCAAAGGTCATTTTTCTGGTTGATAAAAATGGCCAGTTGATTGCTGCAACGGGCGAAACTGCAAATCTCGACACGACCAGCCTTGCTTCTCTGACGGCAGGGAATATTGCCGCCACGGGTGGTCTGGCTAAGTTAATCGGGGAAAAAGAATTTTCGATTCTGTTTCATGAGGGCGAAAAAGATAATATCCATATTTCCATTATTGGTGGGCGAGTGATCCTTGTGGTGATTTTTGATCAGCGCAGTTCGCTTGGTTTAGTCCGCTTGCGGGTAAAAAAAGCCAGTAACGAGCTTGCCATTGTCTTTGAAGATCTGGTGAGTCGAACTGAACGAGAAGCTATCTCTAGTAGCACTCCCAGTCCTTTCGCTGAAATTACAGATGACGATATTGACAATCTTTTCAACTGATCGGGGTTTATCAGATGTCTTTTATAAATTACGCTTCACGAGAGATTAATTGTAAGATCGTTTATTACGGTCCGGGGCTCTGCGGGAAAACGACCAACCTGCAATACATTTATCAGAAGACCGCGGAAGAATCAAAAGGGAAGATGATTTCTTTGGCCACAGAGACTGAGCGGACCCTGTTTTTCGATTTTTTGCCCTTGGCGCTAGGGGAGATACGTGGTTTTAAAACCCGCTTTCATCTCTATACAGTTCCTGGCCAGGTATTTTATGATGCCTCCCGGAAATTAATTCTCAAGGGGGTTGATGGGGTTGTTTTCGTTGCTGATTCACAGGAAGAACGGTTTGATGCCAATATAGAAAGTTTGGAAAACCTCAAAGACAATCTGGAGGAGCAGGGTTTCGATCTCGAAAAACTTCCTTTTGTGATTCAATATAACAAACGGGATCTGCCTAATGTCAGTTCGGTCGAAGAACTGAGCAACCTGCTGAATCCACGCAAGGTTCCGGAGCTGGAAGGCTGCGCTATGAGTGGCGAGGGTGTTTTTGAAACCCTTAAGGCCGTTGCAAAGTTGGTCCTCAATGATTTGAAAAAAGGTGGTTAAAGGAAGCGCCCAGAAAAGGCTTGACAGCGTAGGGGCAATTTCCTATATTTCCTCTCCGCAACACGCTATTCCCTTTTAGCTCAGTTGGTAGAGCATCTGACTGTTAATCAGATTGTCGCTGGTTCGAGCCCAGCAAAGGGAGCCAAAATATAAGATGGCCGATTTCCTTCGTGAAATCGGCCGTTTTTATTTCTTCGGGCTGCAGTCAAGTTTTTCGATTTTCTTCCCATTTTAGCTAAATTCCTTAAAAACCAGTCGGTTGTGTAGTTCGAGTCAGGAATGAGTGTTGTTTGCTGTTTCGGACTTTGATTTCATTGGTTGACCACATAGCCCATTGCCTTGTAGCCACGTAGGCGTTTGTCCCACATGCGGGCAAGTTGAGAGTGGTCATGTTCATAATAG
>JAQIBX010000128.1 GCA_027858895.1 Desulfuromusa sp.
GCGCCTACGAGCGTGACCTTTGCAGATCCGCCAATTGTTTGCATGATCAGAGAGGAGCCCAAATGAATATTACCACTCAAAACAAGATTAATCATCCCGCAATTCTGGCTTTTGACGTCAGTAAGGAACGACTCAACCTTGCGACCTGTATTGCTGGTCGGATGAGCGATCATGAGTTTGCCAATCGCACCCTCACTATCGAGGAGCAACTTGGTGCGTTTAAGCGGCGAGCCAATATGGCTGGGCATGATCAGGTTCTGGTTGTTTGCGAACCGACCGGTTGCTACCACGAAACGCTGATGCAGACCGCCCATCGACTGGGCCTTGAGACGGCTTGGGTCAGTGGTGAAGCGGTGAGTAAGATGCGAGCAATTGAGACCAATGATTCGGGTAAAACTGATATCAAAGATCCGCACGTGATTCACACGCTGGCCAGCATCGGCAAGACTCTGATTTATCGTCGTTACGACGAACCCTACTCCCTGCTGCGGGAATGGAATGGGCTTTACGATCAAGCTGATGTTGCCGTTGTCAGGGCAAAGTGCCTATTAGCCAGTCAGATCAAGGCCCTGTTTCCGGATTACGGGTTCAAAAAAGACTTTCTTTACGGCAAGTCAGGTCATGCCTTGATCGCACATTATGGCGGTAACCCCTATCGCATTGTCCGGGCGGGGAAGACACGTTTTACACAGGTCATGCGTAAGCGGGCTCCAGGAATCAGGCAACTGACGATTGAGACGCTTTACAGCCAGGCGGAAAGTTCCACCAGGAATCAGGTCAGTCCCCGAATGTGCGAAATCATGGAGTATCGCCTCAAACAGACCTGGGAAGACTATCTTCTTCACGAAGCACGCAAACAAGAAGCTAAGCAGCAGATGGAGGCGCTTTACCATGAAGCCCGGCAGTTTGATTCTAAGCTCCCCCTTGCGGAAAAAGGTGTGATCACCACTTTTCATTTGGCGCGGATTATTGCCGAGACTGGGCCGGTCAGTGACTTTTCTAGTCTGCGAAAATTAGTCCGTTATGCTGGACTGAATCTGCGCGAGCGACAGAGTGGCACCTATCGCGGCAAGACCAGGATCAGTAAAAAGGGGCGAAGTCCGCTACGCAAGGTTCTTAGTCAGATCGTGCTCCCGCTAGTGAAAAAGGAGGGTCTTTTCGGCCCCTATTATCACGGTAAAAAAGATCGCGACGGAATGCAGGGCACCAAGGCGATGGTCGCCGTCATGCGCAAATTTCTTAAGCTGTTTTATGGCTGGTATCAGTCCGGTGGAGCCTTTGATCGCAACCGCGTGTTCGCCTGTCAAAGCCAACATGAAATCGCCGCATGAACAAATAGGGAAAGAGCTCAAAAACAGCTAAACCAATGAACACCCCGCATCGAGATGGCCGCAAATTAATTGTCACTGCGCAGGCAGATGACCAGGTTGATCATCCGCCACTCGATGCGGTTTCATTCAAGACATGGCCTATAAGGTAGACCTGCTCTCGTAACGAAGAGCCGAAGAGACATTATCGCCAGTCTTGGATACCCATAACCGAACAGGGGGACAATTGTGTCTTCAATTTTAAAAGATCGATTGACTAACAGCCTAAAGACATTCTTTTGTTAGGATTTTGTGAGCGTATCAGATTTAAAACTATTTTCACACGATCGATGGAATACAGAATGTCCCTTAATCTATGCCCTGCCAAAAAACCGGTAGATTCATTAAACTGGTTATTTACAATTCCCGACTAATTTTGTAATCTTCTTTCGGCTTAGCTAATTTTCCAGCCTTGCGTTACATAAACCATTCAACCAGCAAGGAAAAAGTTTTGTACTTCAAGCTCCTGACAATCGTACTCTTCTTTATGTTAACAAGTTCAGTATTTGCTGCTGATGGCAGAGTTGAGTTGGTCGAACAATTGGGTCAACAGATTCCTCTTCAGCTGGAATTTATTGATTCAACCGGCAAAGCTGTACAACTTGACCAATTGATTGATCGCCCAACCCTGATGGTGCCAGTCTTTTATTCCTGCCGGAATGTCTGCAACATGCTTCTGGGGGGGTTGTCCGCTGTCCTGCCAGAAATTAAACTGGAGCCAGGGGAGGACTATAATGTTATCACCTTCAGTTTCGACCCAACGGAAACCCCGGCAATGGCTGCTCATAGTAAAAAAACTTTTATGACCGCCATGCAGGCCCCCTATCCCAAGCAAGCCTGGCGCTTTTTAACCGGCAGTCAAGAGAATATTCTTAAATTAACTGATGCTGCAGGTTATTATTTTAAAAAAGAGGGAGATGATTTTCTCCACCCGATCGCCGCATTTATTGTCACTAAAGACGGCACGATTGTTCGCTATCTGATCGGACAGCGCTTTCCACCTATCGACCTCTCGATGGCCTTATTCGAAGCAAGTGAAGGACGGATAAGTCAGCCGATCCGCCAGGCACTACAATTCTGTTTCAGCTATGACCCCGAAGGACGCCGCTACGTTTTCAACCTGATGCGCGTCAGCGGTACAGTTATCCTGTTAACTCTCGGGAGCTTTTTGCTCTTTCTGATCCTGAGCGGTAGAAAGAAGAAAAAATGACACATACACCCCTCAAAAACTCTGGTTTCTACAGTGAGAGCCCACGATCGGGTATCCTTGGCTGGTTATTGACCACCGACCATAAACGGATCGGCATCATGTACCTGTGCTGCATTATCGTCATGTTTATCGTGGCGGCGATTCTGGGACTGGCCTTGCGCTTGGAATTGATTGCACCAGGACCGACCATCATGGGGGCCCAGACCTATAATGCCACCTTCACAGTTCATGGTATTATCATGATCTTCCTCGTTATCATCCCAAGCATCCCGGCTACTTTCGGCAACCTGCTACTTCCCATCCACATTGGGGCTCGGGACGTGTCTTTCCCAAAAATCAACCTGATTTCCTGGTATTGCTACATTGCCGGAGGAATCCTGGCGATCTTCTCTATTTTTTCCGGCGGTGGTGCCCCCGACACCGGTTGGACCTTTTACGTACCGTTCAGTACCCAGACGACCACCAATGTCAATCTAGCTGTTATGGGCGCATTCATGCTGGGATTTTCCTCTATCCTGACAGGCCTAAATTTTGTCACCACGATTCACCGCTTACGGGCTAAAGGGATGGGCTGGGGAAGACTGCCATTATTTGTCTGGACGCTCTATTCTACAGCCTGGATTCAGGTGCTTGCCACGCCGATGCTCGGGATCACTCTGGTATTGGTTTTGCTGGAACGTGTTTTTGGTGCAGGCCTATTCGATGCTGCCCGGGGTGGTGATCCAATCCTCTACCAACATCTATTCTGGATCTATTCACATCCGGCAGTCTACATCATGATTCTACCGGCCATGGGAGTCATTTCAGAGATCATCCCGACCTTTTCCCGCAAGCCTTTATTTGGTTATTGGGCCATGGCAATTTCCAGTCTGGCCATTGCTTTTGCCGGATCCCTGGTCTGGGCTCATCACATGTACGCCAGTGGCATGAGCGATTTTGCCATCTTGATTTTTTCATTTTTGACTTTTGTTGTTGCCATTCCCAGTGCCATCAAAGTTTTCAATTGGGTTGCAACTCTCTATAAAGGATCGATACAGCTTGCGCCGCCGATGCTGTTTGCTCTTGCCTTCATTTTTCAATTCGCTATCGGTGGGCTCGGTGGCCTCGCACTGGGAGCTGCTGCCAGCGATATTCATCTCACCGACACCACTTTCGTCGTCGGGCATTTTCATTATGTCATGTTCGGTGGAACCGGCTTTGCCTTCTTTGCCGCTCTCCATTATTGGCTGCCAAAATTCACTGGTCGAATGTACAACCATAAAATAGCTGTTATCTCTTGGGGACTGATGTTTGTCGGCTTCAACGTCACGTATATGTCGATGCAGGCGGTCGGGATTATGGGGATGCCAAGACGCTATTATGACTATCTGCCGGAGTTCCAGACCCTGAATGTTGTCGCCACGATAGGGTCATGGGTTCTCGCCGTAAGTTTGGCTATTATGTTTATCAACCTTTGGAATGGCATCCGTAGAGGAGCTCCCGTCGGCAAAAATCCATGGGGGGGGGCAACCCTGGAGTGGACGATCCCCTCTCCTCCGCCACTGGAGAACTTTGGCGAAGAGGATCCAATCGTCACCAAAGGCCCATATGACTACAAAGGAGTGGTTGCCGATGAGTATTGAGCATCGTGATGATACGGGCGCCCGCTTCGGAATGTGGATATTCCTCTACACCGAGGTCATCCTTTTCGGCGGGCTATTTATCCTTTATGCTGTCGCTCTGGCTAAATTCCCCCAGCAATTTGCTGAAGCCAGTCATAAGCTGAATATCTACTTCGGCGCCGCTAACACCCTGGTTCTGCTCGCCAGTAGCCTCACCATTGCCATGGCGATCACAGCCGTTCAACGCAATAAACCCAAACAAGCCATGGTTCTATGTATCTCCACAATAGTCCTCGCCATTATTTTTCTGATCAATAAATATTTTGAATGGTCTGCTGAAATTGGTCATGGAATTTATCCCGGATCAGAACATCTGGCTGAGATGGGCCCGGGGATTACCGCTTTTTTTAATCTCTACTACTTCACAGCGGGGCTGCATGGGCTGCATATTCTCATTGGAGGCACTCTGATCGGTGTCGTTACCGTATTTATTGCCAAAGGCAAGGTCAACAGCGAGCGCTATACGTTATTGGAAAACAGTGCCCTCTACTGGCACTTGGTCGACCTGGTCTGGGTCTTTCTGTTTCCACTTTACTATTTGATTCTGTGAGGTCAACTATGACAGAACATAAACACGAGCCTATTTCCTACCGAACTCTCATCCTGACCTGGCTTGCTCTCGGAATATTAACTGGCGTCACGATAGCAGTTTCCAGAATACAACTTGGAGCGCTCAACGTCTGGATGGCCCTGCTTATTGCTTCGACCAAATCGACCCTGGTTCTATTTATTTTTATGCACCTGAAAGAGGAAGCCAGACTTTTCAAGGTCGGGATACTGATTTTGCTTGTCATTCTGTCTATATTTATCGGACTGACCTTCACTGATGTGCTTTACCGTTAGGAGACACCGTGAACCAGCTGAACAATCCTACTGCTCAAGCTGTCGATAATGTCCTGATTTATATTTTCGGGTTTTCCCTGATTTTATTATTGGGAATTACAGTTGTTACTATTTATTTTGTCGTTAAATACCGACGCTCAAAATACCCGGAACCCACATCTCAGGTCGAAGGCAGTTGGTTGCTCGAGATCACCTGGACAGTCCTGCCTATTATCATTGTGATGACGATGTTCTGGTATGGCTGGACCAACTATGTCGGTCTGCGTGAAGTTCCAGAAGGAGCATTGGAGGTAAGCGCTACCGCACGGATGTGGTCATGGCAGTTTGAATATCCAGATGGCCGGAAAGAGAGCAAACTCTATGTCCCGGTCAATACGCCAATCAAAGTTCAGCTTCATTCTGTCGATGTTATACACAGTTTTTTCGTTCCCGCTTTTAGGATCAAGCGCGACACCGTTCCGAAAATAGACTCCTATGTCTGGTT
>JAQIBX010000166.1 GCA_027858895.1 Desulfuromusa sp.
TCTGTCAGACATTTAGAACTATTATTAAATCCAGAGGCTGAGGCTTGCGCCTCATTATCATCGAAGAGTGACCGTTGACTTATGGAAGTATTAACAAGCGGGAGGCTCATTGTTGCCTCCGGGGTCTACCTGGACGACCACCACGACCAGCAGCAACGAGAGAAGGACGCACAAGGTCGGGAGAACTCCAAGGATGGTTTTCTCTGCGGAGATCAGCGGAGATTTGTTTAATTGCTGCTTTCCGATCAAAGCCTTGGGAGGTGTAGAGGTCGAATGATGCAACGAGGCGGGAATAGTATTGAGCTTTTACCTTGCCGGTTTCTTCTGCGTATTCTTCTGACTCATAGTGAGCCTTAGCTTTAGCGAGTCGATCTTTATTCTTGATGACATGGAGGAATCCGGTAAGAGAATCCAGCAGCCGGACATAATGGATAAATTCATCAGATTGAAGGGTAACGGTAACCTGAACTTGATTATCTTCGAGAGGGGTGACCTTGAGAGAGTCGTGCAGATGGAGAAGAAGCGAGGTCATGAGCTGACCCCGCTATGGGTTGGTGGATACCTAACGTCGCATAATATATATTATGTAAACTAAAGTATATTTTTTATGATGTAATGATTACGGGATCAGAACGATCTTCCCATTCACCCCATCCAGCATAACCAGATCGTGAGCCTTGGCGGCATCAGCAAGTGGCATTTCAGAATGAATAATCGGCTTGTAGCGTCCATCAATCAGTCCCGCTTTAATCGCTGCATGGATTTGGGTCAGTTCTTTTACGTCCGCACTGAACAAAGACGTACCAAGAATCGATGCATTTTTCCCCATTGTGTCCCGTGGATCAATTTCAATCCTGCCGCGATTGCCAATCACAACGACTCGACCAAACTTAGCAAGCAGCTTGAGGTCTTTATCCAGATTGACATTCGCAAGCATTTCCAGAATGACATCGACACCTTGACCACAAGTTAACTCATCAATCGCATCAAGATAATTTGCCGTATTGTGATTCAATGCCGCAATAACTCCCTGATCCTTGATAAGTTGCAAACCTTGTTCAGTTCCTGCTGTACCGATAACCCGCAAACCGTTAGCTTTTGCTATCTGGATAGCTGCGACACCAACTGCACCACTGGCACCGTGAATCAGTAACGTTTCCCCTGGTAATGCATGAGCGCGAAAATTTAATGCAAAAGCAGCTGTACTATATGGCACTCCTAGTGCTGCTCCAGCACTGAAACTTATATTTTCAGGGAGAATATAAGCCTGATCTTCTTCACAAATGAGAGTTTCTGCATAACTACCGGACACACAGCCACAAATATAAACCCGATCGCCGACCTTTCTGTGACTCACCTCGGGGCCAATTTCAGTAATGATTCCAGCAGCATCCTTTCCTGGCGTATACGGAAGGTTCGGCTTTAGTGGATAGATCCCAGCCCGAATGTAAGTATCAACCGGGTTGACCCCAATGGCTTTAACTGTAATTTTTAATTGATTTTTTCCGGGTGTAAGCTCTTGAACTTGTTCAAGTTTCATTACTTCTGGACCGCCAAACTTGTGAACCCGTATCGCTTGCATGATTATCTCCTTTAAATAGCAAAATAAGGCTGAAGGTGTTTAGGCTGTCAGGTTTAAACCGATAAGCCTAAACACCTTCAACCTTCAGCCTGTCGTTTATTGTATCACCCAATCACTGCTAACTCCAATCTGCCTCCCCAGCGGCGTAATAGCTCTCTTTTCACTGGTTCTGCCTCTTTGGTGGTTAATTGATTGGTTTTTTGCACATATGCAAAAGCTTCCTGGCGGGCAGATTCGAGAATGCGAATATCTTTCAAAAGGCTGGCAACGCGAAAATCTGGAAGACCGGCCTGCCGAGTTCCGAGAAAATCCCCAGGCCCACGTATTTCCAGATCAGCTTCTGCAATGCGGAATCCGTCTTCAGTTTCAACCATAACCCGCAATCTGCGTGCGGCATCTTCACTGTAATGTTCTGACGGAATCAACAGGCAATAACTCTTTTCTGCTCCGCGACCGACGCGACCGCGCAACTGGTGTAGCTGTGAAAGGCCAAAGCGGTCAGCATGTTCAATCATCATAACTGTCGCATTCGGCACATCCACTCCGACTTCTATCACCGTTGTTGCTACAAGAAGCTGGACATCACCATGACGGAATGAATTCATCACGGCATCTTTTTCGGCTGTTTTCATCTGTCCATGCAGAAGGCCAACATTAAATTCGGGAAAAATATCTTTTGCAAAAGATTCTGCCGCACCCGTTGCCGCCTGCAAATCGCTTTTTTCCGACTCTTCAACCAGGGGATAAACGACATAGGCCTGTCGCCCTTGCTGCAACTCCTGATGTATCAGCCGGTAAGCCTGTTCTCGTTGAGATGAACTGAACCGTCTAGTGGTGATTGGCTTTCTTCCCGGAGGCAATTGATCAATCACTGAGACAGAAAGATCACCGTACAGGGTCATTGATAATGTTCTTGGAATGGGGGTCGCAGTCATCACCAGCATGTCAGGATTCGACCCTTTATGCTTTAAAAGACTGCGTTGACGGACTCCAAAGCGGTGCTGTTCATCAACAATTCCCAGCCCGAGGCGATGAAATTCAACCCCTTCCTGTAGGACAGCATGGGTTCCGACCACGAGATCTATTTTACCCTGTGCAATCTGTTGCAGAGCTTCACGCTTGGCCGCAACAGGCATTCCTCCCAACAGTAATCCGGCTTTCAAGCCCAGTTTTTCCAGACAGGGACTGAAGGTGCGGTAATGTTGTTCAGCAAGAATCTCTGTCGGCGCGACAACCGCAACCTGAGCCTGGTTTTCTATGGCAATTAATGCAGCCATCAGTGCGACAAGGGTTTTTCCACTGCCGACATCACCCTGTAGCAAGCGGTGCATCGGATGTGGAGCCATCATGTCGTGCTTAATCTCTCCTAGTACCCGGCGTTGCGCGTCGGTTAACTTGAATGGCAATATTTTATTGAGTGGAATTGTGTACTTATGGGTAAATTTAAAAGCGATCCCCTCTTCCAGTTGCACCCCTGCCCTTTTTAGTGCCAGACCCAGCTCCAGATAAAAGAATTCATCAAAAACCAGTGAGTATCGAGCTTTATCCCGCCCTTTCTCCAGATCATCTAAGCTGACCGAATCATCCGGCCAGTGAACCTGCTGCATGGCTTCAGGAACTGTCATTAAATGATATTTTTGCTGGATATTCGCCGGGATACAACTTGGAGCATATGCGGCATTTTCCTCTATCAGCTGATGCCAGACTTTACGCGCCTGTTTTTGCGTCAGACCCTCAGTGAGGGCATAGACAGGAAGAATTCTGCCAAAACTCAGGGGATCAGACTGCAATAACTGTTGCAGATCCTGATCAGAATTAATCAGCTCGGAATCGGGATGATGAATTTCACGAATAGCAGCAAACCGCTTGATTTCACCAATGAAAACAGCCTTTTGACCGACCGGAAAACGTTTTTGCAGCCAGGGGTTACGGTAGCGAAACCATTTCAATGAAATTTTACCGGTCTTATCACCGACAATAACTTCATAAATACGACGACGACTGCGAGTCGTGACGGTTTCGCCCGAAGCCAGGACAGATCCGACAAAAACTTCTTGCTGGTTATCGGTTAATTGGTTGATAGTTTTGAACTGGCGCCGGTCTTCATATCTGATTGGAAGGTGATAGAGGGCATCTTCAATCGTTTTCAGGCCGAGCTTTTGTAGTTTGGGAAGCATTCGCGGCCCGACACCACGAAGGATGTCGAGCCTTTTGTTAAGTGCGGGATGGAGGTGATCGGATAAATTTGTAGCCGACATGCAGCAGGCTCAATCTTCGAAAATGGCATTCAGTGCGGCAAGAATTTCATCAAGATCAAGACCGTGAGCCCTGACACCTTGAGCAACAGATTCACTGGTTGCCCCGAGACATTCCCCACAATCCAAATTAAATTGGTTCAGCACGTTGGCAACCTCTGGGCTCATTTGTAAAATCTGATAAAAAGTCATATCTTTGGTAATTTTAAGGGCCATTATTACCTCCATGGTTGAGACAAGCAGCTTATAAATATGGAACTGATATTCACAGAATCCCCCACAAAAAGCAAGAAAAACGGGGCATCGCCATCATGGCAATGCCCCGTAGAAATTGTGAGGGAGCGGACTTTTTGCGACACCATCAGCTGTATTCGATATTCGTTACTTCATAAACCTTGACCCCGGATGGAACATTGATAGTCACTTCTTCATCAACCTTGTGGCCAACCAGAGCGCGACCGACTGGCGAATTGATAGAAATTTTACCAATTTTAATCTCCGCTTCATCGATACCAACAATCTGGTAAGTGACCTCTTTTTCAGAATCGATATCGAACAGAGTGACTTTGGCACCAAATACAATTTTGTCGCTTTTTATGCTGGATATATCAATCACCTGTGCCACGGCAATTTTATGGTTCAGCTCTTTGATCCGTCCTTCGACAAACCCTTGCCGGTCTTTGGCTGCATCATATTCAGCATTTTCCGAAAGATCACCATGGGCGCGTGCCTCGGCAATATCTTGCACAACCTTCGGTCGTTCAAACCTTACCAGTTGTTTTAATTCGTCTTGTAAGCGCTGATGTCCCTCTGTTGTCATGGGAACCGATTCATCCATAACTTGGTTACTCCTCAAAAAAAACAGTGGACGGAAAAACCGCCCACTGGGTTAGTACTCTATTTTCGTCAGTCCTCAACTTTTGGAATAATACTCTTGTAATGGCTTAACGTCAAGATTTTCTCGCAACATGGCTAGAATCCCGTTCGTCCCCGCTTTAATCCCTTCCATCGTGGTGAAATATGCAATTTCATAAATAATAACTGAACGCCGGATAGAGTAGGAATCAGTTATTGATTCAGCACCCAGGGTGGTGTTGAATACCAGGCAGATTTCACCACTCTTGATCGCATCGACACAGTGTGGACGCCCCTCTTTAACCTTGTTGATCCGTTCGGCTTTCACTCCCTGCTGATTCAGATAAGTTGCAGTTCCGCTGGTTGCAACAATCGTAAACCCGGCAGCAATCAGCTTCTTTGTCGGCTCAAGAATCGCCTCTTTATCGGAATCTTTAACGCTGATAAAGATTTTTCCACTGCGTGGGAGTTTAACCCCTGCCCCCAACTGTGATTTGGCATAAGCATTCCCAAAATCATAATCGATGCCCATTACTTCACCAGTCGATTTCATCTCTGGGCCGAGTAATGTATCGACACCGGGAAATTTAACAAACGGGAAAACTGCCTCTTTGACCGAAATATAATCAGGAATAATCTCTCCGAAAACTTTCAGTTCAGCCAGACTTTGGCCCGCCATCACTTTTGCTGCAATCTGTGCCAGAGGGCGTCCGGTTGCTTTGGACACAAATGGAACAGTGCGGCTGGCGCGTGGGTTAACTTCAAGCAGATAGACCTCACCATCCTTAACCGCGAATTGAATATTCATCAGGCCGATGACTTTCAATTCAAGTGCCAGCTCAATGGTCTGACGACGGATTTCAGCAACTATTTCAGCCGACAATGAAAATGGTGGAAGAGTGCAGGCGGAATCTCCTGAATGAATGCCCGCTTCCTCTATATGCTGCATTATTCCACCAATGACGACATCAACTCCATCTGCCAGCGCATCAACATCTACCTCAATAGCATTCTGTAAAAATTTATCAACCAGAATCGGATGTTCAGGTGATGCCTTAACAATGTTTTTCATATAGTCACGTAACCGTTCGGCATTATAAACAATTTCCATGGCACGCCCACCTAAAACATAAGAAGGTCTGACCACCACGGGGTAGCCGATCCGCTCAGCAATCAGCTCAGCTTCATCAAACGTCCGGGCCATTCCATTCTGTGGCTGCAGCAGATTCAGCTTATTAACTAAGGCCTGAAAGCGTTCGCGATCCTCGGCCCGATCGATCGCATCAGGAGAGGTTCCAATAATGGGTACTCCAGCTTTTTCCAGAGCTGCCGCTAGTTTTAAAGGTGTTTGCCCCCCATATTGGACAATAACCCCTTCCGGTTTCTCTATTTCAACAATCGCCAGTACATCTTCCAGGGTGAGTGGCTCAAAATAGAGCCGATCTGAGGTGTCATAGTCGGTTGATACCGTCTCTGGATTGCAATTCACCATAATGGTTTCAAACCCGGCAGCAGCCAGCGAAAAAGCGCCGTGGACACAGCAGTAGTCAAATTCAATTCCCTGTCCAATCCGGTTTGGGCCACCGCCAAGAATGATGATCTTACGTTTGTCAGTTGGTGCGGCTTCACATTCAGACTCGTAAGTGGAATAAAGATAGGGAGTAAAAGCCTCAAACTCAGCGCCGCAGGTATCTACGCGCTTATAAACCGGGAGAACGGCCAGTTTGTGGCGCATTTGACGAACATCACTTTCAGTAATGCCCCAAAGGAAGGCCAACCGCCGGTCAGAAAAGCCATATTGTTTTGCTTCACGTAGTAAATCGATGAAGTCCTGATCATCGGTATTTAGCTGATTTTTATGGGTCAATAGAACTGATTCCATTTCAACTATTTGAGCAATATTTGACAGAAACCATGGGTCTATTCCACTTAACTGGTGGATCTTCACAATACCGAATCCTGCTCGAATTGCATCGGCCAAATACCACATTCTCTCCCAACTGGGAATCTGCAGCTTAGAAACGAGTTCATCATGTTCGCGGGTTGTTAAACTGCGAACGTAATCTGCTGGGTTTTTAAAAATCCGGCTTTCTAAACCGTAAGAATCAATTTCCAGAGAACGGAGTGCTTTCTGCAAACTTTCTTTAAAGGTTCGACCAATTGCCATCGCCTCCCCGACTGACTTCATCTGTGTTGTCAGAGTCGCATCAGACTGGGGGAATTTTTCGAAGGTAAAGCGAGGAATTTTAGTAACAACATAGTCAATTGTGGGTTCAAAAGAAGCGAGAGTTTCGCGAGTTATGTCGTTTTGGATCTCATCAAGGCGATAACCTACAGCTAACTTGGCAGCAATTTTAGCAATCGGAAAACCAGTGGCCTTTGACGCCAGCGCAGAAGAACGAGAAACGCGGGGATTCATTTCGATGACAGCCATACGGCCATCTTTCGGGTTGATGCCAAACTGAATATTGGAACCGCCAGTCTCAACTCCGATCTCCCGGATAATTTTTAAGGAGGCATCACGCAGCAGCTGATATTCTTTGTCGGTCAAGGTCTGAGCTGGGGCAATGGTGATAGAATCTCCGGTATGCACGCCCATAGCATCAAGGTTTTCGATCGAACAAATGATGACCACATTGTCAGCAATATCACGCATGACTTCCAGTTCATACTCTTTCCAGCCGATGATTGACTCTTCAATTAAAATTTCACTGGTTGGGGAAGCGTCAATTCCGGCAATGACCATGCGGGTGTATTCTTCGCGGTTATAGGCGATCCCGCCACCAGTGCCGCCAAGGGTAAATGATGGCCGAATAATCGCAGGAAAGCCGATATTTTCGATGACCTCCATGGCCTCATTGAAATTGTGCGCCAAACCTGAACGTGGGACAGCAATGCCAATTTTTTGCATTGCCTGTTTAAACAGCGTGCGGTCTTCAGCTTTTTTAATCGAGTCAAGTTTTGCGCCAATCAACTCAACATTGTACTTTTCCAGAATTCCAGATTCCGCGACGGATACCGCTGTATTCAGTGCAGTCTGGCCGCCCATGGTCGGTAACAAGGCATCAGGACGTTCTTTTATAATGATTTGAGTGAGGACTTCAGGGGTGACCGGTTCGATATAGGTTCGATCAGCGAAATCGGGATCGGTCATGATGGTCGCCGGATTGGAATTAAGCAGAATGACCTGATAACCTTCTTCTTTTAAGGCTTTACATGCTTGCGTTCCAGAATAGTCAAACTCGCAGGCCTGACCTATAACAATGGGACCAGCACCGATAATCAGAATCTTTTTAATATCTTTACGCTTCGGCATGGTTGATCCCTCTTTTATGTTTTTCCATCATTTCTACAAAACGTTCAAATAAGTATTGAGCATCGTGTGGTCCTGGGGATGCTTCGGGGTGATATTGAACCGAGAAAGCTGGCGATGACAGGTGCTGAATCCCCTCAACCGTATTGTCATTCAGGTTGATATGAGTCACTTTCACCTGCCCGGGTAAACTTTTTTCATCCACGGCAAAGCCATGGTTCTGTGACGTTATTTCAACCCGTTGCCGTTTATAATCCAGGACCGGTTGATTGCCGCCACGATGACCGAACTTGAGTTTATAGGTTCTGCCACCAGATGCAATGGAGAGCAACTGATGACCGAGGCAAATACCGAAAATAGGAACCTTACCAAGCAACTCACGGATATTTTCTTGCGCATAATGCAATGGCTCTGGATCTCCCGGTCCATTACTCAAGAACACGCCGTCAGGTTTCATGTTTAAGACAACTTCAGCCGGGGTTTCTGCAGGAACGACCGTCACAGCACAGCCAATGGTGGTTAGATTGCGTAAAATATTGCGTTTGATGCCAAAATCGTAAGCAACAACATTGTAGAGAGGTTTTACCTGGCTGCAATCTGCATAACCTTTGCCCAACGTCCAAACCCCTTCGCTTGTCTGATAAGGCTCCTTACAGGTGACTTCTTTAACAAGATCACGGCCAACAATGGACGGAGCCTGACGTGCTTTTTCAATTAAACTGCCCGGGTCAAGATCTGTTGAAGAGATGATTCCTGTCTGTGCACCAACGGTTCGGATATGGCGCACCAGCGCCCGTGTGTCGATCCCTTCAATACTGACAATGTTATTGTCTTTGAGATAAGCATCAAGGCTCATCGTCGAACGAAAATTACTGGGGAAGGGACACGATTCTTTGACGACAAAACCAGATAGAAAAGGACGACTTGACTCGACATCTTCAGGATTAACCCCGTAATTTCCAATTTGGGGATAGGTCATGGTGACAATTTCACCATGGTAAGAAGGATCGGTCAGAATTTCTTGATAGCCAGTCATACTGGTATTAAAAACCACCTCGCCCGTCACTTCACCAATTGCACCTAGTGCTTTTCCTGTAAAATACTTGCCGTCGGCAAGAGCTAAAACTGCTTTCATTGAGACCTCTATACACAATTATTTACATTAAGTTACTATATCTATAGTCTTGATTCTAAAGAGTTATCTTTAACTATTCAGCAAAGCTGGGACTGCCCCCGCATGAGGAATGTCCCAGTCTTTTGCGGTGCGAACCGACGTAGTTTCAAAACCGTAAAAGCCTGGAAAGTCACAATGATCTCTCAAATACTGTTTTTCCCGCCAGCAGGGTTCTAATAGCTGCCCCCCTCATTTTCCAACCAGCAAAAGGAGTATTTTTGCTTTTGGAAAGAAGGTTCTTCGGCATGAATTCCCACTCAAACTCTGGGTCAATTAATGCGATATCGGCAATTGCACCGACCGACAAAGTGCCACGATCAATCCCTATAACTCTGGAAGGCTGAACAGTCAGGAGAGAAATCATGCGATTCAGGTCAATAACGCCATCCTCGACAAGTTTTAAACTGAGTGGCAATAACGATTCAAGACCGATAATTCCATTCATGGCGATGGCAAATTCAACATTCTTTTCATCATAATGATGAGGGGCATGATCAGTCGCAATGGCATCAATGGTTCCATCGGCCAAACCAGCAAGAACCGCATCGACATCTTCCTGGCTGCGCAAAGGTGGATTCATTTTAGCATTGGTATTGTAGCCGCGGACTGCCTCATCGGTCAGAGTAAAATGGTGTGGCGTGGCCTCGCAACTGACTCTGACGCCACGTGTTTTTGCCTGACGTACCAAATCCACGCTTCCCTTAGTTGAAACGTGACAGACGTGCAAGCGTCCATTAGTAAATTCGGCTAACATAATATCGCGAGCAGTTGCCGCATCTTCAGCGACCCAAGGAATTCCCTTCAGACCAAGTTCTGTAGCAACCGGACCTTCATTCATACAACCTGTGCCAACCAATGAAAGATCTTCAGAATGGGTAATAATAGGCATAGCAAAAGTATCTGCGTATTCAAACGCACGACGCATCAACTCACCATTGGAAACCGGTACACCATCGTCTGAAAACCCAACACAACCACCCTCTTTCAGTTCACCCATCTCCGCAAGGATTTCACCCTTCATCCCTTTGCTGATACAGGCGATCGGGAAAACATTGGCACTCCCCTGCTCTTTTGCTTTCGTAATAATATATTTTGTGATCGCCAGAGAATCGTTAACCGGGTTGGTGTTCGGCATACAGGCCAATGAAGTCACACCACCAGCAGCAGCGGCATGGGTTCCGGAGATAATATCTTCTTTGTATTCCTGACCGGGATCGCGTAGATGGGTATGAATATCCACCAGTCCCGGAGTGACCAATAATCCGCTAGCATCTATTGTTTCTGTCACATCAACGGCATCACCGCTATCAACGGTGATCGCTGCAGCAACCTTTATAATTTTCCCATCTTCAATTAAAATATCCAGAACTGCATCGATCTTGTTTGCCGGATCAATGATACGACCGTTTTTTATCAAAACTTTCATATTTTACCCTCTCAATTTTTATCAGTTATCCTGGAGTTTTTCACCACCCGAAACCAGATACAAAAGAGCCATACGTACGGCTACACCATTTTCCACCTGTTCGAGAATGACGTTCTGTTTGCCATCGGCAACTGAAGAAGAAATTTCAACGCCCCGGTTGATTGGTCCCGGGTGCATGACGATTGCATCCTCTTTAGCTAGTTGAAGATTGCTATCATTCAGACCAAAAAAGCGGGAATATTCACGCAATGAAGGGATCAAGGTTTTCCCTTGTCGCTCCCGCTGAATCCGTAGCATCATAATACAATCAGCATCGGTTATCGCGGCTTTAAGGTTATGATGGACTTCACAACCAAGTTTTTCAAGACCAGGTGGTAACATCGTTCGTGGACCAGCAATTTTTACTTTAGCCCCCAGTTTATTGAGACAATAAATATTAGATCGTACGACACGACTATGAGTCACATCACCGGCGATAGCCACTGTGAGTCCTTTGATTTCACCTTTATGCTGACGGATCGTAAGCGCATCTAGGAGAGCTTGACTAGGATGTTCATGGGTTCCATCACCGGCATTAATCACTGAGCACTTTAACCTTTCGGCCAGATAATCACAGGCCCCTGAGGCGCTATGGCGCATAACGATGATATCGGGGTGCATGGCCTCAATATTATGTGCGGTATCTTCGAGAGTTTCTCCCTTAACCACCGAGGAGGATGAGGCACTGATATTGACCATATCTGCAGACAGGCGCTTGCCGGCAATTTCAAACGAGGTTCGGGTTCGAGTACTGGCTTCAAAGAACAGGTTAACAATAGTTTTACCGCGCAAGGTTGGTACTTTTTTGATTTGCCGAGTGTTGACTTCTTTAAAGCTTTCAGCCGTATCAAGAATGAAGTTAATCTCTTCAACCGTCAGGTTCTTGATCCCAAGGATATGTTTCGGATTGAAAAACATGCCATGACCTCCACACTAATTTCTAAGTAAATGAACCGCCTGAGCCGCATCTTTGTCGTCAAAATCAACCTTGATCTGTTCATTTCGGGCAGTCGGTAGATTACGACCAATGTAATCGGGGCGAATCGGCAATTCGCGGTGGCCACGATCTACCAAAATTGCCAATTGGATATTTTCCGGACGGCCGATAGCCATGATTGCATCCATTGCAGCACGAATGGTTCTACCAGTAAATAAAACATCATCCACCAGAACAATTTTACGTTGACCGAGAGGAAACGGGATATCAGTCAGACCAACGGACAAATTGTTACGTGAGGCAAGATCATCTCTATACATAGTGACATCTATAGTGCCTAAAAGGATGTCACTTCCCTCTATCTCGACAATCTTCTGCTGCAATTGTGTGGCTAAATAAGAACCGCCAGTTCTGATGCCGATCAGTGCCAGATCTTCAACCCCTTTGTTTCTTTCCAGAATCTCATGTGCAATTCGGGTTAAAGCTCGATTAACTCCATCAGAGTCCAGAATTTCTATTGTTTCTGTCGCCATAAAGTCCTCCCAGATAGAAAACAGGCATAAAAAAACACCTGCACAGTTTGCATATGCAGGTGTTTCGATTGATTTATTAAATGTGAGTTCACTTTTATATTCCCTTGCCAATCTCTCGGATCGGTTTAAAGGGTTAACTTAAGTCGAAATATACTTTTGGGATCTAACAATGGCACAATAAAAATGTCAATGGTTGAATTGTTAAAGTTACCTCAGTCTATAGGTCGCCCGATACGATTAAATCTGATTTTATGCAACAGGTCACCCTCTGCATTCCATGACCAATACTTTATAAAAGCCAGCCCTTTAATTTTAGACTTATGGACATAGCCCCAAAAACGGCTGTCAAATGAGTAATCGCGATTATCACCCATGACAAAATAATTGTCTGCAGGGACCTTAACCGGACCAACAAAATCACGTGGGCTGGCAACGGACGGAATCATCTCCGGATCATTGTGCAGCTCCTGCGGGACACTGAAGGGTTGGCCATTGACATAAACCTGCTTAGACTTGACTTCGATCAGATCCCCGGGCAGACCGATCACCCGTTTGATAAAATCACGCCTTTTGAAATACGACTTGTCCGCATCTTCAGGAAATTCAAAAACGATTACATCGCCACGCTCTGGATCCCTGACCGAAAGGTAGCGCTCATCAATTCCCGGAATGTTAGTCCCATAGATGAACTTATTAACCAGCAGATGATCGCCAATCAAAAGGGTATCCAACATCGATCCAGAGGGGATTTTAAATGCCTGGAACAGAAAGGTGCGAATAATTAATGCCAGAATAACAGCAACAATCATTGCCTCCGACCATTCGCGATACCAGGTTTTTTTTACTCCCACTTTAGTTTTTTTCTTAAAAATTGCCATAAATCCACTCTTTTTTAGTAAGTTATGCAGCTAGCTAAGCAAAAATCTTATCCACCAAGACGTTGTATTTTTTCAGGGTCGAAGGCATGCCTTTGTATGTAAAAATCCTGAAAAACTGTTGCAACACCGGAGGTCGGATTTTTTTCGACGCAATCACTCTTTAACTTTGAGAATTGCCAGGAAAGCTTCCTGGGGTAATTGAACGCTCCCCACCAGTTTCATCCGCTTTTTCCCGGCCTTTTGTTTTTCCAGCAATTTCCGCTTGCGCGAAATATCACCACCGTAACATTTGGCGGTCACATCCTTTCTTAACGCTTTTACCGTTGAGCGGGCAATAACTTTAGTACCGATAGCTGCCTGGATAGCAACTTCAAACTGCTGGCGTGGGATATATTCCTTCATTTTGGACACCAGTTCACGGCCTCGGAATTGAGCCTTATCCTGATGAACAATTAAAGATAGCGCATCGACAACATCACCATTAATCAATACGTTCAGGCGAACCAGCTTGCTCAGTCTAAAGTCAAGATGCTCATAATCGAGAGAGGCGTAACCACGGGTCACCGATTTCAGGCGATCAAAGAAATCAAGGACGATTTCATTTAAAGGCATTTCATAGACCACCATCACACGTGTAGCAGTCAGATATTTAATTTCTCGCTGGATACCGCGTTTTTCGATACATAAGCTTAAGACAGCACCGACAAATTCGTTTGGAACGTGGATTGACGCTAGAATAAAAGGCTCTTCTATCTTTTCAATGAACTGCAACTCCGGAAGCATATTGGCACTTTCAACTTCCAATAATTCTCCTTTCGTTGTTGTGACCTTATAGACAACTGTCGGTGCTGTTGTAATAAGATCAACACCAAATTCCCGCTCCAGGCGCTCCTGAATAATCTCCATATGGAGCAAGCCAAGGAAACCACAGCGGAAACCAAAACCAAGTGCAAGTGAATTTTCGGGTTCAAAAGAAAAGGAGGCGTCATTTAAGCGCAATTTTTCAAGAGCATCGCGCAGGTTGTCATAATCTGCAGCGTCGATGGGATAAAGACCAGAAAAAACCATCGGTTTGACTTCTTTATAACCAGGGAGTGCTTTAGCTGCTGGATTGTGCAGATGGGTAATGGTATCTCCCACTTTGGCATCTTCAACAACCTTGATCCCGGCAATAATGAAACCAACGTCACCAGACGATAATTGTGGCAATACAATCGGATGCGGACTGAATGCGCCAACTTTCTGCACTTCATAAACGCCGCCGGTCGCCATCAATTTGATTTTTTCACCCTTCTTAACCGTTCCATCGAAAATTCGCACCAGGACAATAACCCCCTGATAGGAATCGTACCAAGAATCAAAGGTCAAGGCTTTTAGCGGAGCACTGGAATCGCCAAGTGGCGCGGGGACTCTTTTAACAATGGCTTCAAGAATTTCATCAATTCCAATTCCCGCTTTTGCACTGGCTAGAATCGCATCACTCGTGTCAATGCCAATAATTTCCTCAATTTCGGCACCGATTCGTTCAGGCTCTGCGCTGGGCAGGTCAATCTTATTGATGACTGGAAAAATTTCCAGGTCTTGATCGATTGCCATGTAAACATTAGCCAGGGTTTGTGCTTCCACTCCCTGCGCCGCATCGACAACCAGCATCGCTCCTTCACAGGCAGACAGAGAACGGCTAACCTCGTACGAAAAATCGACATGCCCAGGCGTATCAATCAAATTAAGAATATAATCCTGCCCATCCTTAGCCTTGTAAGAAAGTCTGACCGATTGGGCTTTTATGGTGATCCCACGCTCTTTCTCTAACTCCATCTTATCCAGATACTGATCGGACTTTTCCCGGTCAGTTAATGCACCCGTTGCCTCCAGCAAGCGGTCAGCAAGGGTCGATTTACCGTGGTCAATGTGGGCGATAATGGAAAAATTGCGGATATTTTTTTGTTTCATAAAATCTCATCTTTAATGGTTTAAATAACCGCTAATTATAGGCTTGATATTTGGTGTAAGTAAAGTACTAAAGGTAGGAAATCCCTGTATTACTTGTTTTACAGCTGGGCTGAAACGACCTTCTTTGAAAAAAATATTGGCCAGGCCTCAGCAAAAATCATCCCGAAAACAATAAGGCCACCACCGAACCAGCCTAGTGGTGTCAGCCGATCGCCGGCCAACCAAATAGAAAATAGTGCGGCAAAAACTGGTTCAAGGGTATAAATAAGCGCCGCTCTGGTTGGTGTCGTTCGATTCTGAAAGGTTGTCATCGCCCAGAAGGCGTAGACAGTGGCAAATACAGAGGTGATAAGAAAAGCAAACAGCAATGAGCCAGTCCACTCTTGCGGCCAGGAAACCGGTTCAAAAAACAGGCTGCCAATTAAATAAAGAAATGCTGCGGTGGCGATCTGTACAAAGGTGAGAGCTTTACCGTCATATCCTTTAGTAAACATATCAAGCCCAAGTATATGCAAGGCGATAAAAACTGAGCAGATAACGACAAGGAGATCGCCGAAGTTAAGTGTCCAGGGGGTATGCCAGGTCAATAACAAGAGCCCGATCAATGCAAACCCGACCCCGATTTTTGATCCTAACGCCGCTCTTTTTTTCAATAAAGGCCCTGCCAAAATGGGAACCCAGATAACCCCAAGACCGGTCAGAAAACCTGTGTTTGCAGAAGACGTACGTTCCAGACCGAAGGTTTGAAAAATAAATGCAAATGCCAGCAGCGTGCCAAGCAAAATCCCCACTATCCAGCCCCGTCGATTCAGAGTTGCGAAACCGGCTCTTCCTGCCAGAAGCGCTAGAATGATAGCTGCAATAGCAAAGCGCACCCATAGAAATGCCAGAACTGGCATTTCGGTGATTGCATCTTTAACGATCGGAAAAGTTGCCCCCCAGAACAAGGTCACAGATGCCAGAATCAATTCAGCAAACAGTTGCTGCTTGTTTATTTTGTGGGTATTTATCACAGTGATGTAAATCCAAACATTGTTTGTTAGTCTCTTGTTTATGGCGAAGGCGCTATGGTATAAGCAGAATTCTGTGATTACAATGACTTTTTTAATAGATTATATGGAGCTGTAAGTATGGATCGATCAGATCGTTCGAAGAAGGAACCGGTCGAGATCATCTGTCCCAAGTGCCGCTACACGGAAATCATCTATTTTCCCGTTGATGATTTACCTCTCTGTCCTACATGTAACATTCGTATGTTAATATCTGAACTTCTGGACGAAGGAAAATCTTACTGAATTGCCCCGCCGAATAAATCGGCCCAGCTTTCTTTAATGAGGAGGAGAAACAATGAAACATGTGAAATTTGTACTTGCTTGTCTGTTAGCTCTTTGTGTTGTCCTTCCAGGTATCGCAACTGCAGATACCTTGGATGAAATTCAGGACCGTGGGGTGTTGCGTGTTGGTATGGAACCAGGCTACATGCCTTTTGAAATGACCAATCAAAGAGGTGAAATCATCGGTTTTGATGTCGATATGGCTGAAGGAATTGCCAAGGGCATGGGGGTTAAACTTGAACTGGTTAATACTGCCTGGGATGGTATCATTCCTGGCCTGCTGACCAAAAAGTATGACATGATCATGAGCGGCATGACGGTCACTCAGGAAAGAAACCTGAAAATCAACTTTGCCGATCCCTATATCGTTATTGGGCAGACTATTCTGATTAAAAAAGAGCTGGCCAGCGATATAAAATCCTACAAAGATCTTAATAATAAAAAATATAAAGTAGGTTCCAAGCTTGGAACAACCGGTGAACAAGCAACAAAAAGAATGATCCCGAATTGTTCCTACATTTCTTTTGATACCGAGCAAGAAGGTATTACCGATCTGGTTAACGGCCAGATAGATGCTTTTGTTTATGACCTCCCTTACATGGAAATTGCTTATGCTCAAAAAGGTGAAGGAAAACTGGTCTACCTTGATCAACCATTCACTTATGAGCCTTTAGGCTGGGCTATCCGTCGCGGCAACCATGACTTTCTTAATTTTCTGAACAATTTTATGAGACAGGTCAGAAGCGATGGTACCTACGATGAAATCTATGCTAAGTGGATCCAGAGTGATGCCTGGTTGAAACAAATCCAACAATAAATTGATTAAACTTACGGGGGATGCAATGAAGCCTAGACATTGCATCCCCCATATTTATTATGTCTTTGTTTTTGATTTTAATTTTGAATTCTATGTTCCGTTGCGAATTCAACTCAGTTCACAGAAAGACCCAGTAAAGTGAATACACAAAATAAGAACTGGATTTGGTGGCTTTTAACAATGTTAGTTCTCGCAGGTATCGTGGCGGGGCTCTGGGTTGCTACTAAAAGAATTGATTACACCTGGCGCTGGAATCGGGTTCCCCAATACTTTTTCTACAACAATCAAGATGTGAAATCCGCGACTTTTGCTGGTACCGTTGCTAAACTTGAAAGTAAAGGAAATGTAACAACGGTTACGGTTCATAATGAAAACGGAGAAAATAGTACTTATATCATTGATACCGATACAGCAAATCTGAAGGCTGATGAATACCTCCTGAAAGGTGATTCTGTTGGCTCAATCAGTCAATGGAAAGCAGGGCCACTTATGGCAGGGCTCTGGGTGACTCTATATATATCAGCTGCAGCTAGTGTCATTGGTCTGTTTATTGGTGTCATTACTGGATTGTGCCGCGTTTCGCAAAACCTGACGCTACGCCAATTGTCCATCACCTACATTGAAATTATCCGTGGGACACCACTCCTGGTTCAGCTTTTCATCTTTTATTTCTTTCTTGGAACGGTTCTCAATATAGGCAGGATGCCTTCAGGTATTTTTGCATTGGGTATTTTTGCCGGTGCCTATGTTGCTGAAATTATCCGTGCTGGAATTCAGTCGATTTCTAAAGGGCAGATGGAAGCAGCTCGCTCACTTGGTATGAATGCTTCTCAGGCAATGGTTTATATTATCTTGCCACAGGCATTTAAACGCACCCTGCCGCCATTAGCCGGTCAATTTATCAGCCTGATTAAAGATTCATCGTTGGTTTCAGTTATTGCTATCACCGACCTGACAAAAAGTGGTCGTGAAGTTATTACCTCAACTTTTGCGGTTTTTGAAATCTGGTTTGTTGTCGCATTACTTTACCTGATATTAACATTCAGTTTATCGCAAGTGATTGCCTGGGTTGAGCGGAGGTTAGCAGTCAGTGATTAAAACAGTCGATTTAGAAAAAGTATTTTTTGGTCGTGGTCAAGAAGTTCGTGCGGTAGATGGTATTACTTCCCACATTAAATCAGGGGAAGTTGTTGTCGTTATTGGGCCATCAGGTTCCGGAAAATCAACCTATCTGCGTTGTTTGAATGGATTAGAAACTTTGACTGGCGGTCACGTTCATGTTGATGGGGTCGATCTTGCCGATCGTAAAACCGATATGAATAAAGTGCGTCGTGAAGTGGGAATGGTTTTTCAACAATTCAACCTATTTCCCCATAAAACAGTTCTGGAAAACCTGGTTCTGGCACAAATGAAAGTACGAAAAAGAAGCCGGGCTGATGCAGAAATAAAAGGCCGTGCCCTGCTGGTAAAAGTGGGCATTGCCGAAAAAGAACAGGAGTATCCCACTCGACTTTCTGGTGGCCAGCAGCAACGGGTTGCAATAGCGCGTGCGTTAGCCATGGACCCAAAAGTGATGCTGTTTGATGAACCAACCAGTGCCCTGGATCCTGAAATGGTCGGTGAGGTTCTTGAGGTTATGAAGCAGCTTGCGCGTGAAGGTATGACCATGGTGGTTGTTACCCACGAGATGGGTTTTGCCCGAGAGGTTGCTGACCGAGTCCTGTTTATGGATTATGGCAAGCTGGTCGAAGAAGGCACCCCGGAGCATTTTTTTACCAACCCCCAGGAAGAACGCGCAAAATTATTCCTCGGACAGGTCTTGTAAATAATTTTCCATAGCTACATTCAGGGCGCCTTTCTGGCGCCCTTTTATCTGGTGCATCATGAATCAGAACAATGATACAAACCTCCCCAAGCAATCTGATTTATTACAGCAGGGTGCTGCTGCGGCCTGGCCCATCTGTCTTGGCTATATTCCTATCGGTTTGTCGCTAGGCGTATTAGCTCAACAGGCTGGATTACCCTGGTGGTCGGTCGCGATGATGTCGGTTCTGGTTTTTGCTGGAAGTGCTCAATTTATCTGTGTTGCGATGTTGGCAGCTGGATCCTCAATTGCGGCTATTATATTCACAACATTGATAGTTAATCTGCGCCATACATTGATGAGTTCCGCATTGGCTATTTACCTCGCTGGGGTCAATCGAAAGTTTCTGACAGTGTTCTCTTATGGAATCACCGATGAGAGCTTTGCTGTCAACATGACTCAATTCAAAAATGGTCAATGGGATCGATGGCGAGCATTGGTCGTTAATCACCTGGCCAATTCAGTTTGGATTCTTGCTACGGTTACCGGAACTCTGGTCGGTCAATTTGTCCCTCAAGGGGCTTTTGGAATCGATTACGCCTTGACCGGTATGTTTATCTGCCTGTTGGTTTTTCAGCTGCAGGGAAGAATTTATATTCTGACGGGTCTTCTTGCCGCGCTGATATCGGTTGCATGGTATTTATTAATTCCCGGTGACTCGTATATTGTTGGTGCTTCAGTTTGCGCTGCAACTCTCGGATATCTAATGCAGCGACGTTATCGGAGCAGTAAATGACTTTCTCCGATTATTTATTCCTGTTCGGTGGAATGGGCTTGGTGACTTACCTGCCACGTGCCCTGCCCTTACTTTACCTGGCACATAAGCAGCTGCCACAGTGGCTGATCGATTGGCTCAGTCTGATTCCAGTTGCTGTGTTGAGCGCCTTGTTGGCCCCTTCGTTATTTGCTGATGTTACTGACGCGGCAGATCGAAGTTTTTCACTGGGGAAACCGGAATTTATCGTTGCAATTCCTACATTGATTTTTGCCCTGAAAACCCTTAGCCTCGGCGGCACGGTGCTGGTTGGGATGTTCCTCTACTGGCTAGCTAATTTTTTTTATTAATTTTGGAGTTATAAATGACATTAACAGGAAAACAAGCACGCTATTTACGTGGTTTAGGACATCATTTAAAACCCGTTGTTATGGTCGGCAAAGATGAGATTAATGCCGCCATCATTGCGGCGACTGATGAAGCCTTAACAATTCACGAGCTGATAAAAGTTAAATTGCAGGAAGGCTGTCTGGGGGATCGGAAAGATGTTGCCACAGAACTGGCGACAGCAACAGGATCAGCCGTTGCGCAGATTCTGGGGAAAAACTTTTTGCTCTATCGTGAATCGGAAGAAAAAAAGATCACACTTCCCACCACCCGCTAAGCAGCCATGTTCCATTTTGATCTGACTAAAGAGCCGTTGACAAATCTGGAATTAAAAGCGGAGCTACAGACCCTCAAAGACTTGCGCAAGGTTCAAATCAAGTACTCCTGTATTTCCGATGTATTGCACGCATTTGTTTTTATCGGCCTCTACTTTAATCACTTTCTTTCCGGATACGCGATTCTGGTTGCTATTGCCCTGAGTACAGTTGTGGCGATCAGTCTGGCCACAGCCAGTCGAGAAAATCTTAAACTGTCTGATCAAATTGCGATGGGAGTCCTCGCTCTGGGGACTTCCAT
>JAQIBX010000180.1 GCA_027858895.1 Desulfuromusa sp.
ATCTTTATTATCTAAGTGTTCGCAGAAACCAACGGCGACCGCCTCTTCTCCCGAATAGAGATGAACGAAGCCAGGAATATCGCCGCTAGCAAATTCAGTGTGAATACGTTCTTCAAATTCTCGAATCTGACGCATCTTGCGATAAGCTTTGAGTAGACCCTCTTTAGACAGCTGTGTGCTCATGTGTTTCCCCTTTCTTTTCAGTGGTCAGTGCCATAGCCGGTGTTCCCACCAGACCGCGATATTTTTACTCTAGCTTTAAAGGTTCTTATAGTAACTCTATCAAGGAATATGCCTATTTCAATGACCGACAATTTATTAACGGTAAAGGCAATATAAAACATTGTTTTCATTAATATTTCAGTGAGAATAAAACTCCAATAAACGTATTTCTTATTAAAAAGACAGAAATATATGGATGGCGCTGACGAAGAATCGAAGGCTTTTAAGACATTTGTCTCAATCATCCTTACATTTATCTCAAAACAGTGTTTTAAATTCTTACATTTTTATTGCTCTGATTTAAACAGAAATGAAGTCCAGGGGAAATAAGTGGGGTAACTAGAGGAAAAATCAGGAGAATTGACGCTAACAGCTTGATATCTGTACAAATGAATTTAATTATCCTAAGAACGGATGTAGGGTGATGGATAGTTCAAAATTCCACGTTCAGCGGCAATCTGCAATACTTGGGGTACATCAACGGTCAACGGTCCATTCAGATCAAGCCAGATATTTATTATATCTGCCTGGGAAAAAGCAAATTCACGTTCTCCGTCGAGAGCGATGATTCCTTTTTGTATTTCTACCGCCACACTCTCCAAGGGGTTTAATATACGAATATTTTCAACCCCTACCGGCACAATAAGTCCCGGTGCGATCGGCGCATAAATTGTCAGTTGCCCTTGGCCCGGGGGGCAGAGAGTCAGATGCAGGCCTTGATCGCTTTCACGGGAGATGGGATTGATTAATCCAGCGACCGAAGACCAGCCAATCGCATCCGCTTCAGCAAAAGTTACAAATATTTCCTTGACTCTTTCCGGCTTCCATAGTGCTCGACTGCCGACCCATAACTCATCAACCAAACAAAGATCGACCAGTGCAATATCCCTGCGAATATCATTAATTTCAACGTGCAAGACTTTATTGCGTCTTGTGACTTCACTGAGAGGGATGGCCCCTCTTGCAACCAGTCCAGCAGCCATGCCGACAATCGTTGCTTCCTGAAAATGTGGGAAGGTGTTATTGGTGCCTGTAGACAGCGCAATGATGGGGATATCTCCACAATTGCTTGCAACAAGTCGATGAGTTCCGTCTCCTCCAAGTACGATAATAAGGCGCACCCCGGATTTGACCATCAGTTCCACCGCACGCAAAGTATCGATGGCCTTTTCTTCCACCGGCATATCGAGTAATTCAATTTCAGGCCAGCCTTCACCAAGAGCCACAAAGCCCTGATCCTTACTGCGCAACAAGCTACCGGCAATCCCGGAGTTATCAGGGATCATATAGACCTTGTTAACCCCCAAAACCCACATCCCTAAACAAAGTCTGCGCACAATATTGGTTTTTTCAGCAATCGATAAACCCGAGGCGGCACTGATCAGTCGTCGGATATCCTGCCCTGAAGCAGGGTTCGCAATTATTCCTACTGCATTGTTGTCTAACGCTTTGCTATCCATACGTATATATCGGCTCCGCTAAGGGGGGGGGATTTCTCTCACCTGTGAGCAGCTCATACCTGAAGAGATTAAGAAGATATTGAGCAAAAGTTGCGCCAAAGGGAAAAAATGGATTAACTTTTTTAAAAGTCAGCTCATAATAGGGACTTGTGTCATCTGAGCCGCCACCACTGCTAGCCGTAGAATGGATTTATGCTGAGACACTTGTCTCAGATCTTAAAGACAAATAACGAGGGCACACTGGAATCAGCGTTTGTTGGGCGGAATTATCTGATACATATCCATCTTACGATAAATTGTCGCACGACTCAGGCCAATTTCCTTAACCGCTTTTGCTACCTGCCACTTATTTTTTTGCAATAGGGTTAATATCTTCTGCCGCTCTTGTTGTTCAGTGGCACTCCACTTGGAAGCGGTTTCATGTTTTACCAGAAAGCTGCTTTCTCTAGCAGTTGTATTCATCGAACAGGACTCTCGTACTTGATTAAAGCTTATCGGATGAATTTCAAGCGGTGACATACTGGAGATTTCGGCGGGCAAGTCCTCTAAAGAGATGGCTCCATTGTCGCAGACCGCCAGGGCATAACGCAGTACATTTCGCAATTGACGAATATTGCCGGGCCAGTGAAATTCAGTTAGAACCGTCATGGCTTCATCTTCAATGAACATACCTTCAATTTTGTTACCCACTTCTAGCCGCAAGGCATCATAAATCAGGTTTTTTATATCCGACCGCAAACGTAAGGGAGGAAGTGCAAAAGAAACGCCATTGAGTCGATAATAAAGGTCCTCACGAAACTCTCCAGAGCTGATCATGTCTTTAATATTGCGATGGGTCGCACAGATCACATGCAGATCTACTGGAATCGAGCCTTCACCGCCCAAAGGGGTCACCTCTCGCTCTGCAAGGGCACGTAACAATCGCGGCTGAAGACTTGCGGGCATGTCTCCGATTTCGTCCAGAAAAAGAGTGCCGCCATCTGCCTGTAGAAGTTTCCCCCGCATTCCATACCTGCTTGCACCGGTAAATGCCCCCTGTTTATAGCCAAAAAGTTCACTCTCAATGAGGGACTCCGGAATAGCGGCACAGTTGACCGCAATAAACGGTTTACTCGCTCGACAGCTAGCTGCATGGATTGCTTTGGCAAAGACCTCCTTGCCGGTTCCTGTCTCGCCAGTGAGGAGAATCGGGATTGATTTATTGGCGACACGCTTGATTCTGTGAACTATTTTTTGCAGATTTGAGTCAGAGCCTGCGAGGCGATCCAGGGTAAAACCCGAGCAGGAACAGGCAGTCTGCTTAGTGGATACTTTTATGGGAACATTCTGGCTCTGTTTTATGGAAAGGGCCTGTGGGCTGCGAAGCGAGGCAAATAAACGAAGTTTTCTTTTTTGTGTGGCAATAGGAAAAATAAGGTTCGAACGATGAGTCATATCCAGTAACTTGTCAAAATTGAGCTCAAATATTTTCTCAATAGCGCGGCCCACTATATGACCTTCGATGGCTTCTTGCTCTAAAACCTGACAAGCGACCCAATCAGCCGCGAGAATTTTACCATTACCGTCAAGTGCGATAAGACACTCACTGGAAACCCCTGCCAGCTCACGCTCTTGATTTAAACATAGTACCCACTGATCCTCGAATTGATGGAGAAAGTATGCCTTCTCAATCATGCGTGCGGACTGCATGACAAGTTTTAAAGCAAGGTGCTGACTATCTTTAGACTCGGGAGAATGAAGAGAAGAAACATCGATTAATCCCATGGTCGTACCATTGGGACCAATAATTGGCGCGCAAGAGCAGGTTAAATGGCTGTTATTAGCTCGAAAATGTTCCCCTCTGTGAACCGTCAAGGGAGTCTGTTCGATCAGTGCTGTGCCGACTCCACAGGTCCCCCAAATACAATCCGGCCTCTTTCCATTGCTTCGAGAAGCGTTCATTCCCCCTCCAATCGACAGTAACGCCATGGGCATCGCACAACAGAGTAGAATAACCGAGGTCAACAACCTGACGATGAAGGTATTGAACCCCGACCTTAGCTATGCGGAGAAAATCTTCTATCGGGCCGATATATTCCCTGAGCTCATTTGCCGTCAGTATACGTACAGGTTCAGTTTTGCTCGGGTCAATACCGTGGTCATCAAGACTCCGCTTCCAAGACGTCAGAATAGGTGCAGACACATCCTTGACGGGTAGCATCTGACCTCCGGACACATAATCAACTATTCTTTCAGTATGTTGGCGGATTTCATTAATGGACATCTGGCAGTCCTGGCGTAATGATATCGTTCTTTGATTAGTCAGAAATTGTGAGTACCTTGCAAGACCTCAACCGGGGGTTAAGCGTGCCAATAATGAATTTGATCACACTGTGTTTTTGCATTCTCCATTCTAGGGGTTTAAATCTTTTTCGCAAGTAAAACCCAACAGTCATCTTTAATGAGGGGCGTGTGCTTTGAAACTCTGCGAAGCAAGACAGGGGCAACTCTCTATAGTGTATCGAATGTTGCCGCCGGCCTAGATATGGACTTCTGAACGGAATGATTGATAGTTTTCTACTGGCTCCGTATTATTGTGGATATTATTGTCCAATTCAGCTACCGATTCTTCTATGAAACCCGCCCCTTGTTCTTATTTCAAAGCCACAACTGATTCTAAGAGAAAAACCGCCGTCCTGTAATCTGGCCAGCGGAGGTCCCACCAAATTTTTTGAAGGTTTCGATAGCTCATGAGTCATCTCAGTGGTGCTTCACATGGCCTAAAAAGTCTTTGAGCCTTTCCGATTTGGGCTTCTTCATTACTTCAGCAGGCTTGCCTTCCTCAACAATCCAGCCATCGTCCATAAAAATCAGCCGGTCGCCGACCTGGGCGGCAAAGCCCATTTCGTGGGTGACAACAACCATGGTCATGCCGCTGTCTTTGGCAATGCTTTTCATGACATCTAGAACTTCACCGATCATTTCGGGGTCGAGGGCCGATGTCGGTTCATCAAATAGCAGAACTTTGGGATTGACGGCCAATGCTCTGGCGATGGCAACGCGTTGTTGTTGACCCCCGGAAAGCTGACCGGGGAATTTGTTTTCAAATTCAGCCAAACCGACCTTGTCGAGTAGATCCCTGGCAATATCTGTCGCTTTAGATTTATTCATCTTTCTCGCTTTAGAAGGGCCGAAAGCGACATTTTCAACGGCTGTCATGTGGGGGAAAAGATTGAATTGCTGAAAGACCATCCCGACCTCCAGCCGTATCTGACGGATCCTCCCCCTCTCATCTGGGATCTTGATACTGTCCACAATCAACTCCCCGCTCGATATCAGCTCCAGACAGTTGATACAGCGGATCAGGGTGGACTTTCCGGAGCCGGACGGGCCGATGACGACAATAACCTCACCTTCCTGGATAGAAAGATCAATATTGTGTAAAACTTCTGTATCGCCAAACGATTTACAGACATTTTTCAGTTCAATAATGCTCGACATCTTTTTCTCGTCTTTCTTTTGGATGCAACCGAAGCTAGAAAATTTTCATCTTTCTCTCGATATGGCGTAAGGACATGGCCAGCACGGTGGTCATCATCAGATACATCACGGCTACGGTCAGCCAGATTTCAAGTGCTCTGAAATTACTGGCCATAATTTCCTGCCCTTGTCGTGTCAGTTCACCGACCCCGATGACAATAAAAAGCGAGGTGTCTTTGAGGCTGATGATGAACTGGTTGCCGAGCGGAGGGATCATTCTGCGAAAGGCGATCGGGCCGATGACATGAACAATCAGTTGTAACCGGCTGATGCCCAGAGACATTCCGGCTTCTAAGAGCCCCTTATTAACAGAGATGACCGAGCCACGGACGATCTCGGCAATATAAGCTCCCGCATTGAAAATAATAGTGATAACCGCGGCAGTTAAGGCTTCGATCCGAAAGCGTTCGATATCGGTGACCGCCTTGACCAGCATGGGAAAGGCAAAATAGAGAAACATCGCCTGAACAATAATCGGCGTTCCGCGTATCGTTTCAACATAACCACCGGATATGTAGCGGATCACAACACTGAGCGGCTTGAAGATTCCGTGCGGCTCTTCTCCGAGCGCTTCTGTTCCCGCGATTCGGCCCAATCCGGCGAGAATACCGCAGATCATACCACCGACAATTCCCAGGATAGTTATGATCCAGGTCAGTTTGGCCCCTCCCAGAAGAGCAGGCAGCGATTCGGTAATGACTGAAAATTCAAAACCCATAATTTGACTCTTCCATAAAGGTTGTTAGCCGGGGAGGGTTTACAAAAACAAAGGATCCCTTCTGCACAGTGCTTGTGTTGAAGGGATCCTGAATGTATAAGTCTTTTCCTGCGTTGAAAGATTTCTTTCAGTGCAGGTCAGTTTACATTTTCCTTCAGATTATTCTGGGTCGGCATTAAACCATTTTCTGAAAAGATCAGCATATGCGCCATCTTCCATCATCTGCAGAAGGGCGACGTTTACTTTGTCGCGCAACTCACTCCCCTGTGGGAAGGCGATTCCGTACTGGGCAGCCTTGACATCGGGACCGACAGCCTTGACTTTGCCGTTGCCGGCAGTTTTGATGTAATAGAGAACATTCGGGGTATCATGCATTGCGGCATCGGCACCGCCGGTGACAACTTCTAGATAGGCCTGATCGATATTCGGGAACTTGACGACTTTCTTTGCCCCGAGGGTTTCGACATATTCAACGGTTGCGGTTCCGAGTTTGACAGCGACAACTTTCCCTTTCAGGTCAGCAGGAGCTTTGATGTCCTTGTTGCTTGACTGAACCATGACCTTCAGGCCAGCCCGGAAGTAGGGGTGGGAGAAGTCGATTTTCTCTTCTCGGGAAGATTTGATAAAAATCGCTGCCAGGGCAACATCGAGGTTGCCGGTAACCAGACCGGGAATCAGGCCATTAAAGTCCATCGGTTTCAGTTCGTATTCAACGCCGATCCGTTTGGCAATTTCTGCCCATAGTTCGATGTCAAAGCCGGTGTAGTTGCCATCCTTGCCTTTGTATTCAAAAGGGACAAAAGCAGTGTCCGTACCGACATATAGCTTCTCAGCAAAAGCCGCTCCAGACATAAAAATCATTAAACTTACAAGAATCAGTACGACTAGTCTTTTCATGATGTTACCTCCTGTTTCAAGTTATATCCCGCAAAAGTTAAAGCGGAATAATGGAAACCAATGCTAGACAGGGTCAGTTTTTATCCCTCCCCCAAAACACTCACTATAAAACAACATTTTAACACGAAACCATGTGAATTAAACAATGTCAAGCACTCAAGTCGTTCCGTTCCTCTCTTTTTAGAAACAATTATTATCGGAAACAAAAATAAGGGTTTAAGAAGTTGACAGCCAATAATTGGATTTTTCACTGAATTTTCGACTAACTGACTCATCAAGTTCACCACAAATGTTTGAGTAAAATTGTCGGCGAAATTCCTTAAGACCACCGCTCTTATTGATAAAACAGCAGGTTTTGGCGTAGATCGTCTCCAGAGTCATATCGAGTGCCGACAGGATTCCCATTTGCAGAGCTTTGACCCCCAACTCATACTTCGATAAATCGGTGCTGCCGTACGGTGAATGTGTTTTTGCGATAACGATAGCCTGGTTCTCCGCAGCCCAGTGCGAAAGAACAGTCATCAATTCCTCGCGGTGCCCGCTCATCCCATAGATGAGGACGATGAGTGCTTTGAGATCCGAATTGTCGAGATAACGGCGCAGTTGAGCCGGGTTCGTGGTGTGGGTCAGGCTGAAGATATCCAGCGCCTCTGAGACTTCCGTGTTGAATGTTTCCACCTGTCCCCGGTTGACAGCATGGTCGTTGCGCTGGAAGGCGGAGATTGTAATTTCGTCCCTGAGGTTCGAGGCGAAGGCGTCTAAATAGTCGACGCCTATATCGATTTTCGTCGCTCTGACCGCCTTGATGATTTTCCCGTTGAATGCCACCCAGACACCGCTATTTGGTGTCGATGCTGCAAGCAAAGCTGTCTCAAGATTTCCGGTCACGTCACTGCTTTTATCCTCAAGGGTTTTCTGAGCACCCGTAACGATGACTGGCTTCTGAATACCCTGCAGCATAAAAGCAAGCATGCTCGCCGTGTAGGCAAGGGTGTCTGTCCCATGGGTGACGATAAACGCATCATGTTGGTCGTAGTTGCTACAAACTGTCTCAGCGACCTTTTGGATGTGCGAAAGCTGCATCCCGGCACTGTCAATCCCGCATTCGCCGAAGGGGGATTGTGCTTGAACGATAAGACGATCCCCGGCAAGTCCTTTGTCAATTCTGCTGAGTAAATCTGCGAATGAGAGCTTTGGTTTAAAACCGGTATCGGAAGAAGCGGATGCAATGGTCCCTCCGACGTGAATAGGAAGAATACGTTGTGTTGTCAATATTTTCTCCGTTAAAAATTATTTCATATAGGATTTTAAGTTATCAGCTCTTTGAGAAACTCAGTCCAGAATATCATTTGTTACAAGCAGCTTAAAACCAGTCTAGAACAGAAAGGTTTAAAAATGGGACAATATTTTTTTGATCTCTCTATATAAAATAAATGCTGTCTGACTAGTTGCTTTGTCCTATTTTTACAAGTTCTGAAGAGAAGCATGTAGTGATTCTCAGATGCCCCGTAATCCGATACACGCAGGCGCTCAGATTTTCAAAACTTAGCATTTGCGACAGGCGACAGCCGCCACCAGCAACTCTCTCCGATAAATTTATTGAATATCACAGCAAAATAGATTTGCATATCTCCAAGGATTTATGCAGTCGGATCGTTGTAGATTTTGGATCAGAACGCACGGCAGATTTGAATTGAGAATGTGTAACGGAAATCATCAGATATTGGGTTGAAGGAGCCGTATAGACCGCTCACTTTGCCAAATGCAAACGACTTACCGTTGGCCACTACATAACACCCCTTAATTTTTTTCAAAAAGCGACAATTGTTTCTAGTTGATCATGGCTCCAATAAAAAACTCTACACCACTTTTTATGCTTGACTTCCATTTTGCTGATGTCTAATGTCGACATCTAATAAGCAGGGAGATGAATATTGTTATGCCGATTGTGAAGAAAACGTATAAAGATCAAGTCATTGATTATGTTTATCAGCTGTTGCTGGAAGGTGAGATGAACCCCGGTGATCAGTTGAAAGAGACTCTGTTGGCTGAACAGATGGGAATCAGCAGGGCGCCGATCCGTGAGGCGATGAAAGAGCTGATCATCAACGGCCTAGTTGACTATCGCCCCCAGGTTGGAAATTTTATCCCTGTTTTCTCAACAAAACAGATTATCGACAGTTATACCACCCGTGGAGTTCTTGAAGGTTACGCAGTTATGGAAACCTGCGATCAGTTTTCAGCGGAAGAAATTGAAAAACTGGAATATCTGGTCGATAAAATGGAAAATTATGCGAAAAAGAAGAATCACAAGATGGTTGTTGAGGCAGGGGGAGAATTTCATGATCTCTTGATCAGTAAAAACAATAATGTTCAGCTGCTTGACTATACAGATCGCCTCAGCCTTAAGTTACATATCTTGTTTTTTAAATATTGGGGCAAGCTTTATAGCCCCTCTGAAATCGGCAGGCGGCATCGGGAAATTGTCGAAAGTGTTAAATTAAAAGATACAGGTTTGATTGAAAAAGTGATTCGACACCATTACCTCGAAACGGGAACAAAAATAGCAGCTTTATAGCACCCTCAATTGAAAGCAGAAAAAAGGAGCTTTGACGTGGATAGGGGACAACATCAGGTTCATTTGAATCTCAATGTTCGCGGATTACCGGTTTCGGCAACCCTGGGGATTAACGAGGAGAGTAACCGCCTGCTGGCAGAAGGAAAGCAGATTTATAAATTAGGTCTGGGGCAGTCGCCTTTCCCGGTTCCGGGGACGATTGTCCGTGAGCTGCAGAACAATGCTCATCAGAAAGATTATCTGCCGGTGCGCGGATTGCCCGCACTCTGTGAAGCTGTGGCCGGGTACTATCGGCGTACCCAGAATCTGTCGTTTCTGGGTAAAAATGTCCTGATCGGCCCTGGTTCCAAAGAGCTGATGTTTATTCTGCAGCTGGTTTATTATGGAGACTTGGTGATTCCGACTCCGAGTTGGGTCTCTTACGCACCCCAGGCACATATTATCGGTCGGCATGTCCATTGGCTGCAAACGGATGAGAAGAATAACTGGTTGTTGACCCCGGAAGAACTTGAGCATCACTGTCAGCGTGATCCGGAAAAGCCGCGGATTGTTATTCTCAACTATCCGAATAATCCGACCGGATGTTCCTATTTTGATGAGCAACTGCAGTCGCTTGCCGAAGTGGCTCGCAAATACAAGATCATCATGCTTTCTGATGAAATCTACGGTGAGCTGAATTTTGACGGCGCACACCGTTCTATCGCCCGGCATTATCCCGAAGGAACCATCATTGCGAGCGGTCTGAGTAAATGGGCCGGAGCCGGTGGCTGGCGGCTTGGAACTTTTACTTTTCCTGCTGAGTTGAAATGGTTATTGGATGCGATGGCAGTGGTTGCCAGCGAAACCTTTACTGCGACCAGTGCGCCGATTCAGTATGCTGCAGTCAAGGCTTTTCAGGGCGGAGCAGAGCTGGAAAACTACCTGTTTCAGTCTCGGCGGATACTCAAGGCTTTGAGTGATTGGATCTGGAACCGCTTGAGTCAGGCAGGAGTTACTGTTGCACGTCCTGATGGAGCATTTTATATGTTCCCCGACTTTGAACCATTCCGGGGGAAATTTGGCACCCGTGGAATTAACAATGGAGAAGAATTGTGCCGCAGGTTGCTACAGGAGACTGGGGTGGCAATTTTACCGGGTAACTGTTTTGGCCGTCCGCAAGAAGAGTTAACCGCTCGTTTGGCTTTTGTTGATTTCGATGGTTCCAAGGTGCTTGCTGCGGCCGAACAGATTGCCGCCGATCTTCCTTTGGACGATGATTTTCTGCAACAGTACTGTGAAAAAGTTCTTACGGCTATCCAGCTTGTCTGCAATTGGCTGGAATAATATGCTTTAGAGAGGGTTTGAGTGTCTGCCCATGGTTTTCCCCTACAGGGGGGGGCAGCGAGGTTGCAATTGCGTAAAAAACAAATCGATGTGGGGAAGCCTTTAAGGGTTTAAAGGCCAGCCGACTCAGAAACTTATCAAACACAGCTAGACTAAGGCTGAAAAAGGAGGAAGAAATGGCAGAAGAATGGGTCAAGCAGGTGCAGAACGAAGTGAATACGCTTGAAAAACTGGAAAAATACATCAATGTCTCTGCTGACGAAAGAGAAGCAATTACCACCCTTAAAACCAAATGGGGGACAACGCCCTACTTTGCGTCATTGATGGATAAGGATGATCCAAAATGTCCAATTCGGATGCAGGTTCTTCCTTCGATGAAAGAAAAAGTCAATGAGTTCGGGATGGATAATTACCTGGTATGGAAAGAAAATCGCGCAACGGAAGAGGTCCGCCCGGACAGTATTGCCCGTCAGTACAAAGACCGGATCGCTTTTACTGTAATCGAGGTCTGTGGAATTTATTGCCGTCACTGCTTCCGTAAGGAGTTGGTCGTTGATCAGGATCTGCAGCTGCGTTTTGATGTTGATGAAGGTTTGGCCTGGATTGCCGAACATAAAGAAATTCGCGATGTACTGATTACTGGCGGTGATCCGCTACTGTTGTCGGATGATAAGCTGGCATACGTGATTGGTAAACTGCGTGAGATGCCACATATCGAGATGATCCGTATCGGTTCACGGTTGCCTATTGTTTTGCCACAGCGCATTACCCCGGGTTTGAAAAAAGCGATTGGAGGTTTTCACAAGATTCCGGTGTGGCTTAATACCCAGTGTAATCATCCCAATGAGATCACTGAAGAAACAGCAAAAGCAGTTTATGAGTTGATGAGTTGTGGGATCAATGTTGGCAACCAGGCGGTTCTTCTTAAGGGGATTAACGATGACGTGCCAACATTTCGGGAACTCCACCAGAAACTGTTGCGTATTCGTATTCGCCCTTACTATATCTTCTATTGTGAGCCGGCTCCGGGGATCGATCATTTCCGCACCCCCGTGGAAAAAGGTGCTGAGCTGATCCGAGATGCGCTGCGTGGACATACCACCGGCCTGGCACAACCGATGTATGTGCTGGCAACCAATATCGGCAAGATTCCACTGATGCCGGACTACTATATTGTTGACAAGAATGACAAGGAATATACGCTGAGAAACCACCTGGGGCAGACAACCAAAATCCCGAACATGCCTGAGTAATTGTCTTAAAAATATTATGGAGGCTGCTGCCACAGCCTCCATAAAGATGCACATCTCACAGGAAGAGGTACATATGAATCTTGAAAGTCTACAGGAACTCATCGATGAAAAAAAGGTGAAAAATATTGACCTGAAATATGTCGATCTGGTGGGGCGTTTGTATCATATCAATTTCCCGGCCAGGCGACTTGAGTATGTCATGGATCATGGTATCCCTTTTGATGGCTCCAGCATTCCCGGGATGCGGAACGTGGAATCGGGCGATCTGATCCTGGTGCCCGACATTTCCACTGCCCGTTATGACCATTTCAACCCCAATCCTACGGTGCAGATCATCTGCTCAATCCGTGAGGCTGACTCCCCAGCAGGTTTTAAAAAAGATCCCCGTAGTGTGGCGCACAGAGCATTTAACTACTTGAAAGAGAGCGGGATTGCCGATGAAATGTTGTGGATCCCGGAGTTCGAGTTCAACCTGCTCAGTGAAGCGGTCTACTACAACACCAAGCATAAAGCCGGTTACCGCTTCTCCACTATGGAAAATAAGGAAGCCCTGCCGTTTGATTATGAAGATCCCGATGCTACAGCTCTGACTCTTCGCAAAGGCTATCATCTGGATCGACCCTATGATCGCAATGCCCATGTTCGGGAGGAAATTTCTGATTATATCGAAGCAAATATCTGCCCGATCCGTTACCACCACCACGAAGTCGGCATCAGTTCACAGCAGGAAATCGAAACCGAACTGGCTCCATTTCCAGAAATTGCCGACAACATCATGTATGTTAAAAGTGCCATCCAGCAGATTGCTAAAAAGCATGGACTGGCAGCAACCCTGATGCCGAAGCCGATGTATGATGAAGCCGGAAATGGAATGCATTTCCATATGTTGCTGAAAAAGAACGGTAAGAATATCCTTTATAAAAAAGGTGGTTATGCCGATCTTTCCGATGATGCCCTCCATTTTATTGGCGGGATTCTCTACCATGGCAAGTCGCTGGTGGCTTTGACAAACCCAAGTACCAATTCCTATAAACGCCTACTGCCTGGATTTGAAGCCCCGGTCAAATTAATCTTCGGCTTGGCCAATCGCAGTGCCGCGATCCGCATCCCCAAATATGCGACAACCGAGGAAAACAAACGCTTTGAATTTCGCACCGGTGATGCCACCAGTAATCCTTATCTGGCCACCAGCGCACTGATCATGGCCGGTATTGATGGAATTAAAAACAAGATCGACCCGAGCGCAAATAATAACGGACCTTTTGATGAAAATATCTTTGCCTGGTCGGAAGAGAAGCGTAATGCTCTGCCGGCAATTCCAGCTAATCTGGAAGAGGCACTGCAAGAATTGAAAAAAGACCACCAATACCTGCTGGAAGGTGATGTGTTCAGTGAAATGCTGATTGATGGATTGATTGAAGAAAAGATGAAAGAAGTGATCGCTGTCAACGAACGACCAACTCCGTATGAAATGAACCTGTATTTCAACCTCTAAAAAGGAGCAATCGATGAGTGGTACAGAGCTACCCAGAATCAAGGAGCAACTGAAAGAAGCCTACACGACCAAGCTGTTTTTTACCGATCTGAACGGTCGTCTGAAAAACCTCTCAATCAATCCAGATGATGTCGAAGCTATTCTGGACAATGGTGTGGGTATCGACGGGAGTTCCATTGCCGGGATAGCAACAGTCGATAATAGTGACCGGATTCTGAAACCGGTTATGGAAAGTTTCCGCTTGGTTGATTTTGGTGATCGTAAGATCGGTTTTTTTGTCGGACAGTTATTTGATCAGGATGGCACCCGCACCGTAGTTGATCCAAGGTATGCGCTGGAAAGAGCAGTAGAAAAAGCGGCTGCAGAAAATCAGATCAAATTTCTGATGGGTCCGGAGCATGAGTTCTTCCTGTTTAATAGTGATGAGATTAACGACAAAACTCACACCGACAAACTCGGTTATTTCGGCTCTTCACCGACCGATATTGGCGATGTGGTGCGCCAGGAGATTGTCAATGTCCTGGAAAGTTGCGGTGTCAAGTATGAGAAAACTCACCACGAAGTCACCTCATCGCAGCATGAAATCAATCTGGAGCCCGGTGATCCACTGACGATTGCCGACCGAACCATCCTGTTTGAATTTGTCACTAAAGAAGTTGCAGCACAGTACAACCTGCATGCCTCCTTTATGTCGAAACCTTTTACCGGACAAAACCGCAATGCTTTTCATATCCATCTCTCGTTTTCCGATCTCGAAGGAAACAGCCTCTGTTATGATGAAAACCGTGATCATGGTCTGAGTGATATGCTGATGAATTTTATCGGTGGAGTGACGACTCACGCTCGGGCGATGTCAATAATACTGGCATCAACAGTGAACTCATACAAGGCGTATGTATTGGGTAAGGAGGCGCCGATTGTGCGTGGTTGGGGATTACAGAATCGTAGTTCGATGGTACGGATTCCCCATGCTCTGTCGACCCAGGCGACTCGGATGGAATTACGTTGCCCCGACGCCACTGGCAATGTTTATCTGCAATTTGCAACCCTGATCTTTGCCGGGCTTGACGGTATTGCAACTAAGGCCGATGCCGGGCTGCCTGATATGGGCACTACCTATAAAAAGGAAACCCAAGTCAAGGTGCTTGATGAGCGGTTTCTCCCTCGCGACTTTTATCCGGCATTGATGGAGGCAGAAAAGAGCTCATTTCTCCTTGAAGCTTTGGGGGCGGATTTGTTTAATAACTATCTGAACCTCAAAATTGCGGAGTGGGATGAGTATCGTACTACCATCACTGATTTCGAACATCAGAAGTATATGAGTATTTGACCTAAATCCGGAAAGCCGGGACATCCACATATGGGACTTGTCCCGGCTTTCCAGGTTTTATGCTGAGCCTGAAGACGTTTCACTGACCTGATTGACCACTTTATCCACCGCCGATGCGTATATAGGTGGTGGATTTTTATTTTTCAGATGTTCTTGACAGATCTTCCTGCTTGCATTTAGTGTATCAGCGTACTAGTACAGGGTGTGGTTTTATCTATCTGCAATCTTTTTATAAGAATTGTCCCAAAGGAGAAAAAAATGGCAATGCAATTTTTGGAAATGCCCAACAATGATGGTTATTTTGGCGAATATGGTGGACAGGTTATCCCGCCGGAATTGAAAGCAATCATGGATGATATCAATGATTCTTATGAGAAGGTCAGTAAAACAGCGGCTTTTCAAAAAGAATTACAAGCTCTTTATGCTGATTATGTCGGTCGTCCCAGCCCCATCTATTTTGCCAAGCGTTTGAGCGACCTGCAGGGCGGTGCGCGGATTTTTCTGAAGCGCGAGGATTTAAATCATACTGGCGCACATAAGATCAATCATTGTTTGGGCGAAGCACTGCTGGCTAAACATATGGGGAAAACCAAGGTGTTGGCTGAAACGGGTGCGGGACAGCATGGCGTGGCTCTGGC
>JAQIBX010000005.1 GCA_027858895.1 Desulfuromusa sp.
TTTCCTCGCCTCCCCACCAGGACTTTTCCGGCGCGAATTCTTCGATGCGCATCGGCTTGGTTTTATTGTAGCTCTTTGCCCCTTCAGGATAGGGGTGTTCGTAGTACCAGACCTCTTTGGTTGGTTCTCCCTTGGTGAAAAACAGCAGGTTGGTCTTGATGCCGGTGTAGGGGTTGAAGACGCCGTTGGGCAGACGCACTACGGTGTGCAGGTTGCACTCAGTGAGCAGCTTCTCCTTGATGCGGGTCTTGACACCTTCCCCAAACAAGGTGCCGTCGGGCAAAACGATGGCGGCGCGGCCACCATTTTTGAGCAGGTGGGTAATCAGCACCAGAAACAGATCGGCAGTCTCACGGGTACGAAAATTGGCCGGGAAGTTGGCTTCGATACCGTCTTCTTCGGTTCCACCAAAAGGTGGATTGGTGATAACCACATCAACGCGATCCTTGGGGCTGTAATCTCGCAGGGGACGCGCCAAGGTGTTGTCGTGACGGATATTGGATGGGACTTCGATTCCGTGCAGCAACATGTTCGTAGTGCATAGCAAGTGTGGCAGAGCCTTCTTTTCGACACCGAAAACTGATTTATGCAAAAGCTGCTCGTCTTCGGCAGTCTTGACATCGTTGCTGCGCACATGCTCGATGGAACAGGAGAGAAAGCCTCCGGTGCCGCAAGCCGGATCAAGGATCTTTTCGCCAAGTTTGGGGTTGACCATATCGACCATGAACTGGGTGACGGCACGCGGAGTGTAAAACTCACCAGCGTTACCCGCGCTCTGTAAGTCCTTAAGGATCTGCTCGTAAATGTCGCCGAAAGTGTGGCGGTCGTCGGAGCGGTTGAAGTCGATATCATTGATCTTGTTGACCACCTGCCGGATAAGGGTGCCGTTCTTCATGTAGTTGTAGGCATCCTCAAACACCGAGCGTACCACAATGCCGCGCCCATTGGTTCCGGCATTCAACTCCATTTCTTTGAGGGTTTTGAACAGTTCGTTATTGATGAAGTCTAGCAACTCGTCGCCGGTAATCCCCTCAGCATCGGCAGCCCAATTGCGCCAGCGCAGCTTTTCAGGAATTGGCGAAGTGTAACGGTCCTGAAGCAGTTCAAGCTCCTGCTCCTGATCATCGAAGATTTTCAGAAAGAACATCCAGACAAGCTGCCCGATGCGCTGTGCGTCGCCGTCAACACCGGCGTCTTTGCGCATGATGTCCTGGATCGATTTTATGGTTGTGGATACTGACATGTTGAGAAAACTACTCCTTATCCTGTTGTTTCATAGAGGTGTTCTTCGAGCTCACGGATGGCTTGCTGGTATTTCTGTTTTCCCCCAAAGGTTTCAAAAATTTCCTTTGGCATCCCGAAGGTATCGAATGGGTTGATCTTCAAAATCTTTAAATCCTCAATACTTTGCACCCCTTCATCCGCATACTTCTCCAGAAGTGCTTCAAGCACCGCCTTGGCTTGATCTCCGTATTTGGTGAAATAGTTCCGCTTACGGACATTCTCGGCCCGTTCACGACGGGTTAAAGGCGGTTGGTCAAAGGCAACATGGCAGATCAAGTCGAACGCACCGAAGTCCTTACCCACTTCATCGGCCAACGCCTCCCAGAACACGCCTTGCTCTGCCAGCTCATCAATCAATGCCTGCTTCTTATCTGCCTCATTCCAGTGACGTAAAAAGTCCCGCAGGGTCGAGAACTCTTTGTGAACGGTCTTCCTGGTATAATCCTTCAACGATTCGGTGATCAGCTTGCCGTCCGGCCCATAATACTGAACCCGCTCGGCCACGACATAAAATGGAACATCTTCGACCACATACTTTATTCGAGGTTCAGGCCCTTCGCCGCCACCCGGCGGCTCTGGGGGAGACTCTGGTTCACCAGGGGGATCTTCACCTTCCGGCGGATCTGGTGGCACCGGTGGGTCTTCTGGCTCAGGCTCATAGATCACGACCGGATCGCCATCAAAATCAGGGTCAGCAAACAGCTCGGTCGCCTTCTTGAAATCAATAATGGTGAAATAAAATTTATCGTAATCTTCGTTGATGCGGGTTCCGCGCCCGATGATCTGCTTGAAGGTGGTCATTGAGTTGATGGTCTGGTCAAGGACGATCAGCTTGCAGGTCTGGGCATCAATGCCGGTATTCATCAGCCGTGATGTCGTAGCGATGACAGGATAGGGGCTTTCAGGGTCGATAAAGTTGTCCAGCTCCATTTTACCAAGCTGATCATCACCGGTGATCTTCATCACGTACTTGCTGTTCTGCGCCGCGAGGTCTTTGTTGGCGTTGACCAGCTCTTGCCGCATCCGCTCAGCGTGATCGATATCTTCACAGAAAACGATGGTTTTATCGAAGCGATTGGTCGCGGTCAAAAAAGCCGTCAGCTTCTGCGCGACCAGGCGAGTCCGTAACTCCATGACCAGTTGGCGATCCATGTCCGTCTGGTTGTAGATCCGATCCGGAATCAGGTTGCCGTTTCTATCCATTTGCCCAGCCTCTGGCCGCCAGCCTTGCAGATCCTTATCCAGATCAATGCGAACCACCTTGTAGGGGGCAAGAAAGCCATCATCGATCCCCTGACGCAAGGAGTAGGTATAGATTGGTTCACCGAAGTAATGAATATTGGAGATATCCTTAGTCTCTTTCGGTGTGGCGGTCAGGCCGACATGGGTTGCGCTGGAGAAGTAGTCAAGAATCTCCCGCCATGCGGAATCTTCAGCAGCACTACCACGATGACATTCGTCGATCACAATCAAATCAAAGAAATCGGGAGAAAACTGTTTGTAGATATTCTGTTCTTCCTCATTGCCAGTAACCGCTTGATAGAGCGACAAATAGATTTCAAAAGCCTTATTGGCTTGCCGCTTCACAATCTTGGTCATCGCCTGGCCAAACGGCTTAAAGTCATTGGTTTTGGTCTGGTCGATGAGAATATTTCTATCGGCAAGAAACAGGATTCGTTTCTTGGTACGTGACTTCCACAAACGCCAGATGATCTGGAAGGCCGTGTAGGTCTTACCGGTTCCAGTTGCCATGACAAGCAGAAGGCGGTTATGCCCTTTAGCTATGGCTTCAACGGTGCGATTAATGGCAACACGCTGATAGTATCGAGGCTCTTTACCACTACCGTCAGTATGATATGGCTGTTCGACAACATCCTCAAACGAGGGCTCAATACCTTTCCACTGTTTATAACGTTGCCAGAGGTCGGCAGGAGATGGAAACTGCTCAAGGGAGAGTTCTTGCTCTACTGGTCCAGGGAGGCCGGTACGATCATGAAAGATAAAACCATCACCATTGGAACTGAAAACAAATGGCAGGTCGAGGATCTCAGCATAGTCAAGTGCTTGCTGCATGCCATCACCAAGGCCATGCTTGTTGTCCTTGGCTTCGATAACAGCAAGAGGTTGATTTGGTTTGTAATAAAGCAGGTAATCGGCACGTTTGGACTTGCCACGGGAATGCAGTTTACCCCGGACAATAATGCGTCCAGCAGTGAAGGTGACTTCTTCGCGGATTTGCGTATGGAGATCCCAGCCGGAAGCAATTATCGCTGGAGTGATATGCTTTGTGCAAATATCTCGCTCTGATAATTGTTTCATCGACACCACATGTCCCCCTGTTGGCAACTATTCGCCGATCATATCGAAATCATTTGTAATTTGCCAATATTTTCTTGATAGATTGTTTGTGCAAAGTTTCCAATCCCTATCAGGCCATGGGTGCCGTGATCTAACACCTCATTGCTTTATTGGTACCCATAGCAAGAGAGCTGATTTGCGGGGAGTGAGAAGAGTTTCACGAAACCCTTTTTATGACCTGTTTACACTGCTCCGCCATCAACTGCATCAGCCTGAAAAAAGCATCACAGCGATCCTGAGAAAAACTCCCTTTGAAAAGCTTCAGTCTATTTGCCTCAATGCGTTTCGCAATATCAACAACACGGCTTAGCACCAGGTGCGGCTTGATCTCGACTTCTTCAGCAAAGAATTGCCAATGCTTTTTTTGAATCAAGTTTGGATCGCTTTCGCCGCCAATTTTCATTGCGAGCTTTTCGGTCAGGCCATAATGACTATAAATACGTGTCGAAAGCAGATCGTAAAAAGGAGCCAGTACCGGGCCTGATTCCAGGAGCAATAGGGAAATATTTTTGGCGTGGGCATCGGAGTTGCCAATCAGGACATTGAAAATCACCCAGTTCAACAGCGACAAGACATCCTTAGCGGCTCGCGTGCTGTTGTTGCGAACCAGGCTGAAGCATGCTGCCAAAGAAGGGCCACCTTCCGCTTCATATTTGTATTCGGGGAGTACGCCTAATGCCTGGCAAAAATCCTCTTGATGCAGACGCTGGACGGATGAACCGTTTTGTACCCGATCATAACGTTTAATGACAAAAACCTTCTCTTCGCCATATCGATAAATAAATGATTCAGGCACATCAAGGCCGATTGTCTTGGCTAAAGCCATGCAAAAAGTCTCATTTTCCACCGTATTGTCCAGATCTTCAATGGGAGGCTTGATGATCGCGTTGCTGGAGGCAGAGCCCATTGAAAGATGAAAATCCTGTTCATCATAATAGATCGGTAGTTTCTTCTGGGCACCGGCCAGAGAGAGGCGAATCCCTTCTTCCCCGGCAAGAAAAGGGCGTTTGGGGAGTTCTTTGATGATGGTGGCCAGTTCCTCAGCGGATAGTCGGCGATATCCTCCAGCTTCTTGCTTTAACTCTGTTGTTTCTATGTCGAGAGAAACAGCACCGGCACAGTCACCGCCGATCCGTTCCAATATCCCATAATCGTTATGGAGCGAAATACCAAGATTCCGGGCCAGTACCACCTTGATTTTCTCTTCCGGCAGCAAATTAGCAAAAAACGGGTGTGACCGGTCATCGAGAAAAGGTTCTTTTTGTAATGGCAGAGACAAAGATAACGGCAGTCTGGAGTGGCGCAACCAGCCGGTGTCATACTGAAAACAAAAGTTTTTGCGCTCATCCAGCCATAGCTGACCGACAAGCCTCCCATCAATTTTGACCTGCAGATGATCTTTCATCCCTCACCATCCGTTGCCGCCCATGTCCGAACCTGGGCATTCAATTCAATGCCAAGGCAGTTGAGTACCTGCAAAACCTTGTTCAGCTGTACGCTCTCTTTGCCGTTTTCAAGTGCTGAAAGGAAAGCATAGCTGACCCCGCAGATGGCTGCTGTGTCCTGTAGTGTCAGACCGTCCTTTTTGCGTTTTTTTCGAATGGTCAGCCCGAGGTCTTGTGTTGTGCTGATTTTCATCATACCTCCATAATTATCTACGTTCTTATATTTATAGTGAATACGTAGAAAATTTCAAGGGAAAAGTATAAGAACATAGATGATTATGAAAATAAAGCGGTTTACTTGGTGGAATATCTATGATCGTAGATAAAGAATTCGGCGAGCAGCAGGTAGAGGTTTACCATCGTTGCCTCGGCGCAGTAGTTTTTTTTCAACCAAAACCTTTACTGTCCACCGCGGCTCAAATCTGTTGCACAACTCCTTTTTAAGTCCTGAAGAATTCTGCCATTTGGAGTAGATGCTCAGAAATAGATGCTAAACGCCTTTTTGATAAATGCAGACATTACAGCTTGATCCGTCCTGTTGGATGTAGGCTGTGGTTTTTTCTTCCACGCGTTTCCAGGCACCGATATCTTCTATTTTATCCATCGCAACGCGGTAATTGTCCTCTTCCCAGGCCTGGTCCCGAACCGTAAAGCAGAGATATCCTCCCGGTTTGGTAATGCGAATCAGTTCACCAAAAGCCTCGGGCCCGACATGACCGCAGGTAAATGTTCCAACACTGATAATAGCAGCGTAACTGTTATCTGCCAGATCAAGTCTGCCGGTCAGGTCCCCCTGATGGAGTCTGTTATAGACCTCTTTGTCTTTGGCTCTTGCCAGCATTTGCGCAGAATAGTCAAATCCTTCAAGGTTGCTATAGCCCTTTTGATGCAGGTCTTCCCCTACAAGCCCGGTCCCACAACCGGCATCCAGGATTCTGGCGCTGAGATCGCTAACATACCCCTGCAGGAGTTGACTGGCTATAACCGGGGCAACGTAGCCCATCTCATCGATAAGGTCCTTATCGTAATGCTCAGCCCATTCACCATAGGCCGTCGCCAATTCTTCCTTGCTTGTTGCATTGAGAACTCTGTCATGAATCTCTTTACGGTTTGTCATAAATTTCTCCTGAGCAAAATCGTTAATGGAAGAAGAATATCTGGAATATTGCGTGGCAATATCCTTGACGATACTCTTGGGGGCAAAGCAGAAACTCCCTGGCTGGGTGCCGTCTCTTTTGTCGGATCGTACTAAAACCAGACAAGCGGGTCAAATGTAACAGATCTCACTACTCGCTGGTTTTGACAAACAAATTTCTGCAAGTGTTGACTTGCCGGAAGAACTAGAGAGAGAAGTTGAAACCCTTGTCCAATATTACAACCACCAACAGGTTCACGAATCTCAGTCTATTAGTTTATTCGCCAATGAGTGCCAAATACTTTGACGACATACAGTATCTGACGTAACCATACATGTTTTACATCTCCTCTCTTTTTATGACCTGATGTGATGGTCGGCCGAGGAGTTGACATAACCGAAGAAAAGAGCAGGCTCGTCTATTCAATCTTCTGGAACTGCAGCCTGATCACTATCGGCTCATTGATTCAGGCAATTGCGCTTAAAGCGGTTGCCATTCCGCACAATTTCGTTCCAGGCGACTGTTCGGGTTCGACGTTTTTACGCCACAAGATCTACTGATGTGCGCCAGCATTTAAGAGAACAGTTGTTGCTTGCCTGATTTCAAATCAGTCTATATGCTGTTCTTCAAAAACAGGAAAAGGTTTTGGAGATGGACAAGCCAACAGATAATCTCATGACTGAGCCGCAAGTTCCCAAGGGAAGTTACGATCTGCGGATTCTGCAGGCGTTACGGCGGATAATTCGGGCCGTCGATATTCATTCGCATAAACTGTCGACTCAGCACAAAATTACCGGCCCGCAGCTCGCCTGCCTGACGGTCGTCGAGGAAGAGGGGCCTTCGACGAGCAGCAATCTCGCGAAAAGGGTCTATCTGAGTCCTAGCACAGTGGTCGGTATTATTGACCGGCTTGAAGAAAAAAGACTGGTAGAACGCAATCGCAGTCGCGTCGATCGGCGGCAAGTGCATATCTCCATCACCCCGCAAGGCAGGCAACTAATTGCTGATGCCCCATCTCTACTGCAGGACACCCTCGCCAACGCGTTGGTTGAGCTGCCCGAAATTGAACAGGTCTCCATAACTCTGGCCCTGGAAAAGCTGGTCGACCTGATGGAGGCCCGCCACATCGGAGCCGCTCCTTTACTTGAAACCGGCTCTCTCAACCGGGAAAAATAATCTCCGAAGTACGGCCGGATTCACCAGTTACTCAAGCTAAGAAAATCCCACCTCTTGACAGGACAAACGATTTCTGTTAAAATTGTTCGCACACGAAGCATTTGCAAATACAAAGCTTTGTAAGCTTCTTTCAAGTGAATGGAGCCACAGAGATGAGACAGCCTTAGGGTTGTCCATAAACTCCACCTGGCACGACCAATCTTTTCTACGCCGCAAAATCGCGGCACAAATCTTAATCTGATGCGCCACACTTTTTGTCGTCATGTGTTATTGCATGGAAACAGCGAGCTTTTGCGCACGAGGACTTTAAACCGATGAGTATTTACTCGAACACCCAACAAAAAATTGCCGAACACCTGAGCGGGGATGATAACCCTTCAGCATCAATGTGGACCGACTGGCACTGGCAACTGAAGCATTCAACCACGCGGGTCGAAACCTTTGAACGATTACTCGATATTCAACTGGAACCGCTGGAGCGGCGGAAGGTTGAGTTGACACTGAAGAAGTTTCCGCTTTCGATCACGCCCTATTACCTGTC
>JAQIBX010000098.1 GCA_027858895.1 Desulfuromusa sp.
GGAATCACTCATCGCTACCCGGATCGGGTGCTGTTCCACATCAGTAATGTCTGCGCCATGTATTGCCGGCACTGCACCCGCAAGCGCAAAGTTGGGGATGTTGACTCGATTCCGGACCGGAACCAGATCCGCCAAGCGCTTGACTATATCCGCAATTCACCGGAAGTCCGGGACGTGCTGCTCTCCGGTGGCGATCCCCTGATGCTCAATGATCTTTACCTCGACTGGATTTTGACCGAGTTACGGCAGATCGACCATGTTCAGGTGATCCGGATCGGCTCGCGGATGCCGGTGGTGCTGCCTTATCGAATTACTGACGAACTGGTTGCAATGCTGAAAAAACATCAGCCGCTTTGGCTGAATACACACTTCAATCATCCACGTGAGGTCACCAGCTCCTCGCGGGAAGCCCTGCGAAAACTGGCTGATGCCGGGATCCCGCTCGGCAACCAATCGGTCCTGCTGGCCGGGGTCAACGACTGTCCGCGGATCATCAAGTCGCTGGTCCACAAAATGGTGGAAAACCGGGTGCGCCCCTATTACCTCTATCAGTGCGATCTGTCCGAAGGGCTGTCCCACTTTCGAACACCGGTTGGCAAGGGGATCGAAATCATGGAAAGTTTAATCGGACACACCAGCGGTTTTGCCGTCCCGACCTATGTCATCGATGCTCCTGGCGGTGGCGGGAAAATACCGCTGACGCCGAACTACCTGATTTCCCTTTCGACCAACAAAGTGGTGCTACGCAACTACGAAGGGGTCATTACCACTTACCAAGAGCCGGACAGCTATGAAGAGAAATTCTGCAACCGGAAATGCAGTAATTGCGAGCTACAATTAAAACTGGATGATGGCGAGGAGGTCGATGTCACCGGAATAGAGAAACTGCTCTCCGACGTTGATGAGACAATCAGCTTGACGCCCGCAGGCAACCCGCGCATGGAGCGAAGAGATGAACATTGATCAGGTAGAACGCTTCGGCAAGTCAATTATTCAGCATGGTTCAGAGAATGATCGGGTGTATTTGATTAAACTGGATAAAACCGATCTTCCGTCCATTCTGTCCTGGATTGACAATCTGGCCACCCTGCACAGCTATTCGAAGGCGTTTGTCAAAATCCCCGTCTCGGCACAGACAGTTTTCAGCGCCGAGGGCTACAGGGTCGAGGCGACTATTCCAGGGCTTTTCCGCGGAGAAGAGGATGGACTGTTTATGGCCCGTTATTATGATGACGAACGCCGTAGCGACCCTGATGCGGCCCTGGTCCAGAAGGTGCTGGATGCGTCCTTCATAAAAGCCGAACAGCGGCACTCCACTTCCCTCCCCGCTGACTGTGTTTGTCGGTTGTCGAACCCCACCCATTGTCGAGAAATGGCCGAACTCTATCAGAAAACCTTCGCAAGCTACCCGTTTCCGATTCAGGACCCGGAATATCTGGCGACGACCATGGCGAAGAACGTTCTTTACGCCGGGGTCTGGAAGAAGGATCGGTTGCTGGCATTGGCATCGGCTGAGATTGATCATCAGAACGGCAACGCGGAGCTGACCGATTTCGCCACCCATCCCGATTGGCGAGGGCACGGGTTGGCTAACCTGTTGCTGCAACGGCTCGAAAAAGAGCTTCAGCTATTTGAAATCAAAACCTGCTACACCATCGCCCGGGCAACCTCATTCGGCATGAACATCTGCTTTGCCCAAAATGGATATCAATTCAGCGGGACTTTGGTGAATAACACTCAGATTGCCGGTGGTCTGGAGAGCATGAACGTCTGGCACAAAGGCTTGGAGGAGATTGAGAATGTATAACATTTTGATCGGCGGACAGCGTAAGGAAATCGGCAAGCTGTTTGTGATGCTGCTCTGGAAACCGAACCGGGCATTTACCAACGCCTACGGCCTGGACGGATGCATCAATTAAGCGAAACTTTTCCCACCCGATTTGCTGATCATCGATAACGCGATCGATACACCGGAACGCTGTTTCAATGCCCTGGCAGAGCTGAAAGAGAGTCAGGAGACTGCAGAAATACCTACTGACCGACCCTGGACAAGACAGCGAAGACAGTGCGCGTCTATTGCTGGTCGCGGATGACCATATCCCGGAGCCCTTCAATCCAGGTGCAATAAAAACCATAAGCGAACAATTCCTTTAACGCAAAGATGAAACAAATGAACCGGCAAGACCAGCTGAAAGACTTCGTCAACAGTATTGACCGTCTGGGAAGAGAACCGAGCCACTGAAGAAGAGCGTCCTGACACAATCGCTCGGCAGTACAGGGACCGGTTTGCCTTTACCCTCACTCAGGTCTGCGGTAGCTACTGTCGGCGACCCGTTTCACTGTTTATCGATATGGAATTCCGAGTGTAAGTTGACAAAAGTGACAGTACCCTGTAGTTTGGTCCTACCAATTAGCTGAATATTCTAGATTCGGCTTTCAAATTCATCAATAAAACCCCGATATCATCCTTGACGCCTGTATATTGGTACTACCAAAAAAAGGATCACCACTTCATGAATACAAATTCCCTATTTACTCCGGCCCGCATCGGTCGTGCTGGCGAGGATGTAGCGTTGCAAATAGAGGCAGCAATCATGGATGAAAAAATTATGCCGGGGGAGGGTCTGCCTAGTGAGCGGGAGCTCCAGATTCAGTTCCAAACCGGCCGTGGAGTGATCAGGGAGGCGATGCGCGCACTGAAGCAAAAAGGCCTGATTGACATACGTAAAGGTGCCAAGGGTGGAGCTTATGTCAAACAGATGGAAGTCAGCAATGTCAGTGAGTCGCTGGCCCTGTTTCTGAAACAGCAGCATGTCGGTCTGGCCCATATCGCCGAATTTCGCGAGAGCCTTGATCGCACCATCACCACCCTGGCGATCGCACGTGCCGACTGCGCTGAGAAGCAACAACTCGTGGCAGAGGTCGAAAAGCTGCAGGAGTGTCTCAACCAGCCGGAACCGGATATGGAGGCCTTGGGCCATATTGACCGCCAACTAAATATCCATCTGGCAAAGATGACCAAAAACCCGATTTTCGAATGGATCATGCAGGCGCTGCAGCTCGGTTTCAGCTCTCAGGATTACGCATTATATGAAGATCCGGAATATCGACAGAGAATAGTCATAAACTGGGATGAAACGGCCCG
>JAQIBX010000109.1 GCA_027858895.1 Desulfuromusa sp.
CAACCAGATTGTCAAGGACTACACCATTCAGGGTTGGACGATGGATGTGGAGCGCCTGAAACACGGCGGTAATCTGACCGATGAGTTCTTTGAACGCCAGCTGGAAAAAATCCGGGAAAACCGGCTTTCCGAGCGCAAGTTCTATCAGAAGATCACAGACATCTACTCCACCGCACTGGATTACGATCCAAGCGCCTCCGCCACCAAGCGGTTTTTCGCCGCAGTGCAGAATAAGCTGGAATGGCAGGGTGACCATGGCAAATAAAGCAAACGAACAGGTCTTCCAGAATGACATCATCAACCAGATGGTCGCGAACGGCTGGCAACTGGGAACACCCGCCGGTTACAACCGGGAGCTGGCATTGTACGCAGAAGACGTGCTCGGTTTCGTCAAAGAGACCCAGGACGGGCAGTGGCAAAAATACTACAAACTCTATCCGCAAAACCCTGAAAAGCACTTCCTTGAACGAGTTGCCACCCAGCTCAACAAGGTCGACCCCAACGCTGCTGACCGCGACCTGCGTACCTTCGGCACCTTGGGCGTCTTGCGTCATGAATTGCGCGATCGCGGCACCCGCTTCAAACTCTGCCAGTTCAAACCGGAACACGACCTTAACCCCGACACTTTGGCGCGGTACGAAAAGAACCGCCTACGCATCGTGCCGGAGTTGGTCTATAGCCCTTACGCCACTGAAGAACATCTGCTTGAGACCGGCAAAAAGGCCAAGGCTTGGCGTATCGATCTGGTGCTGTTCGTTAACGGTCTGCCGATCGCCACCATGGAGTTGAAGTCAGAGTTCAAGCAGGCGGTCGAAAACGCTATCAAGCAGTACAAGCGCACCCGCCTGCCGAAAGACCCGGTCACCAAAAAGCCGGAACCGCTGCTCACCTTCAAGCGTGGGGCGCTGGTTCACTTTGCCGTCAGCCAATACGAGGTCTACATGGCCACCCGGCTGGCAGGGGGCGATACCTTCTTCCTTCCTTTCAATAAGGGAACTAAAGAGGGTGGCGCGGGGAATGACATCCCCGAGAATCAAGAAGAGTACGCCAGCGGTTATCTGTGGAACGAGGTGCTGTTGCCTGATAACCTGCTCAACATCCTCGCCCGCTATGTGCATCTCCAGATCGAAGAGGTCGAAGACTGGCAGGGGAAAAAATCGAAGAAAGAGACCCTGATCTTTCCCCGCTATCATCAGTGGGATGTGGTCAATCGTCTGTTGCGTGCCACACGCAGCGAGGGCGCGGGGCATAAATACCTGATTCAACACAGCGCCGGGTCTGGCAAGTCGAACTCCATCGCCTGGACCGCGCATCAGCTCTCATCGCTCTACGATGCGCAAGGGACAAAGCAGTTCCACTCGGTGATCGTCGTCACCGACCGCACCGTTCTGGACGATCAGTTGCAGGACACCATCCACCAGTTCGAACACGTCGATGGCGTGGTGGGGCGGATTAACCGCGATATCGGTGACGGTTCCAAGTCGGAGAAGTTGGCGAAGGCGTTAGAAGATTCGCAGCCGATCATCATTGTCACTATCCAGACCTTCCCCTTTGTGCTTCAGGCGATCGAGAACAGTGTCAGCCTTAAAGAACGCTGCTATGCGATCATCGCCGACGAGGCGCACTCGTCGCAGTCCGGCTCAACCGCACGGCAGTTGAAAGAGGTGCTGCTGGCCGAGAACACCAGCGACGACGTGGAATTTACCTCGGAAGATATCCTCGATGCGACCATCGCCGCCCGGCGTGAGAGTGGCAACCTCAGCTACTTCGCCTTCACCGCGACCCCCAAGCCGAAGACCCTTGAGCTGTTCGGCCGTCTGCCGAATCCTGCACTGCCGCCATCGAAACAGAATAAGCCCGAGGCCTACCACGTCTACAGCATGCGTCAGGCAATCGAAGAGGGTTTTATCCTTGACGTGCTGAAGAATTATACCAACTACAAGGTAGCTTATCAACTGGCACAGAAGATTCAGGCCAAGGACGAAGAGGTCGACAGCAAGAAGGCCCAGGTCAAACTCAACCAGTGGGTGCGCCTGCACGATTACAACATCGCGCAGAAGGTGCAGGTGATCGTCGAGCACTTCAAGGACAACGTCATGGGCCTGCTCGGCGGGCAAGCCAAGGCGATGGTGGTGACCAGTTCGCGTAAAGAGGTGGTGCGTTACAAGAAGGAGTTCGATAAGTATGTCACCCGCAAGGGTTATACTTCGATTCGCGCGATGGTGGCGTTTTCCGGTGAAGTAGAATTTGGTGACAAGGACCCGAATGCTGCCGGATTGCTGGGCGAGAAGTTCACCGAACGGAATATGAACCCCGACCTGAAGGGGCGCGACCTGCGCAAGGCCTTCGACTCCGGCGACTACCAGATAATGCTGGTGGCCAACAAGTTTCAGACCGGCTTCGATCAGCCCAAACTCTGCGCCATGTATGTCGACAAGAAGCTCGGTGGCGTCGAGTGTGTACAGACACTGTCGCGCTTGAATCGCACCTATCCCGGCAAGGCAGAGAGCGGCACCTTCATCCTCGATTTCTTCAACGAGCCGCAGGAGATCCTCGACGCCTTTCAGCCCTATTATCAAACCGCAGAGCTGACCGACGTCTCCGATCCAGATCTGGTCTTTGATCTGTTCGACAAGCTGCGGGCCGAAAACATCTTCACCTGGCAGGAGGTCGAACAGTTCGCCGCCGCCTTCTTCGCCAAGAACAAGAGCAGTGCTGCGATCAGTAACATCTGCAAACCAGCCGTGCAGCGTTGGCAGGGACGCTACAAACTGGCGATCGATGCCTACAAAACGTCCAAGGAAATGTTCGAGCGCAGCAAAAAAACTAGCGATCCAGTATTGATTGCCAACGCAGAAAAGAGTTTCAAGGAGTGTCGCCAGGAAAAAGATCGGCTGGAGATCTTCAAGAAAGACCTCGGCAGCTTTACCCGTTTCTATGAGTTCATGTCGCAGATAGTCGATTACAACAATAAGGATCTAGAGAAGCTCAGTCTTTATGCCCGCCACTTGCGCCCGTTGCTGCGAGAGAAGCTGGATGATGAGGATGACATCGACCTGAGCAACGTCGCTCTCAGCCACTATCGACTCTCTGTTCTTCGCCATCAGGATCTGGTGCTGGAAACTGAGGGAACTTATGGCCTGAAACCAGGTAGCGACCTGGGGACAGCCAAGCCGAAGGATAAAAAAGAAGAGTTCATGTCGCAGATCCTGGCACGATTAAACGAATTGTTCATGACCGATGGACTCACAGCCAAGGATTTGGTTAACTACGCATTCACCATTCGAGACAAGGTGAGAGAAAATCAGAGCGTTATGGATCAGATCCAGAATAATACTCCAGAACAGGCGATGCTGGGAGATTTCCCCAAAGCGCTTGATGATGCGGTGCTGGATAGCGGCGAGGCGCATCAGAACCAAATGATGCAGATTCTGTCCAACTCGGAAGTTGCGAAGGGGTTTGCGCAGGTGGTGTTTGATTTGATTAAGCAAGGGGTGTAAAGAGGTTTTTTATGTTTGCTGACGAAGATCTAAAAACGCAATTACAACGGGTGCTGGCCTCGGTTGAGCAGTTATTGCCGAAAGCGATCGATAAGATTGATTGGAGCAAAAGCTGGGCGGCTAACTGGCGTAGCTATTCTTTTGCCGGCCATCTGGAAGCGATCAATGAACTGGACCCGGTCACCCTTGATGATTTGCTTGGGATCGATAAGCAGAAGCAGATCCTTGAGGACAATACTCGTCAGTTTGTGCAGGGATTTCCATCAAATAATGTATTGCTCTGGGGAACCCGTGGCACCGGTAAATCGACCTTGGTGCGAGCTTTATTGAATGTTTATGCCAGAAAAGGGTTGCGGGTTATTCAGGTCGATAAGGAAGATCTGCTCAATCTGGCCGATATTTTCGCCGCAATTAAAGGAGAACCCTACCGCTTTATTCTCCTCTGTGATGACCTTTCTTTTGAGCCTGGCGAATCGAGCTATAAGGTGTTGAAAAGTGCTTTGGATGGGGCTGTTTACGCAGCTCCAGAACACGTTCGTTTTTATGCCACTTCCAATCGGCGCCATCTCCTGCCCGAATATGAAACCGATAATCTCGGTTTTAAAATGGTCAATAATGAACTCCATGCCGGAGAGGCGGTTGAGGAGAAAACCTCATTAGCCGATCGCTTCGGGCTGTGGGTGCCGTTTCATCTTTTCAGTCAGAACCAATATTTTGAACTGGTCGGTCAGCTGGTCACCAAGCATTGCCTCGAACATCAACTCGTCCCGCTTCTGGATGAAGAATTATATACTGCGGCCCTAAAATGGGCTCATGATAAAAGTAAGCGTTGCGGAAGAACGGCTTTGCAATTTTCCCGTTATTGGGTTGGACAACAACTTTTGAAGAAGGAGTGAATAATGGCACGAGCGACTTTTGCAGGCGGCTGTTTCTGGGGGACAGAAGAAGCCTTTAGAACCCTGAATGGTGTGATTAAAACTGTGGTTGGTTATATGGGTGGAACGACAGAGAATCCAAGTTATGAAATGGTTTGTACTGGTCAAACCGGTCATGCTGAAGTTGTGGATATTGAATTTGATCCGGCAGTTATCAGTTATCAGCAATTACTGGAATGTTTCTGGGCTGTGCATAATCCGACCAGCTTGAATTTTCAGGGTGTGGATCGTGGAACTCAGTACCGATCAGCAGTTTTTTATCATAGTGATGATCAGCGCCAACAGGCCGAAGAATCAAAATCTGCCCTTGCTGCCTCGGGGATTCACTTGGCACCAATTGTGACTGAAATCACTCCAGCCGGGCCATTTTGGCGTGCAGAAGAATACCATCAGCAATATTTTATGAAACAAAAGCCCGATTTTATGCTGTAGTTGTCTGGAGCTATCTTGACGACCTTTTCACTCCGCTTCTTATCCCAAATACGTCTTTCAACCTTGCTTCAAACGGGTGCATTTTTGTTGTTTTTGGCAGGGTGTTATCTTGGCTTGATGCAGGGCGCAGAAAACCTTGGCTATAACTGGCAGTGGAATCGGGTGACCCGTTATCTGATCAAAAGCTCCACTGACGGTTGGCAGTTCGGACCGTTGTTGCAAGGCCTGTGGCTGACGTTGGGGATCACCTTTGTCAGCCTTTGTCTGTCGATGACAATCGGTCTGATGTCGGCGTTGATGCGTCTATCAAGTAGTCCGATGGCTCGGGGAATTTCGTTGGTCTATCTTGAGCTTATCCGTAACACGCCGTTACTCATACAAATCTTTATTATTTATTTTGTCTTCGCACCAATTCTGGATCTTGGTCGATTTACGTCAGCCATTGTGGCTCTCAGTTTATTTGAGGGTGCTTATGCCACCGAAATTATTCGCGCCGGGATTTTAGCCATACCAGCAGGGCAATGGGAGGCCTCCTCTTCGTTAGGGATGTCACGTGGCAAGAGCTATCGCTACATTATCCTTCCCCAAGCCCTGCGGCAGATGATTCCACCGCTGACCAGCCAGGGGATTTCGTTGGTCAAAGATTCTGCTTTGGTTTCTACGATTGCAATTTATGATTTGACCATGCAGGGGCAACAGATTATTGCTGAAACATTTTTGTCTTTTGAAATCTGGTTTGTTGTCGCAGCAATTTACCTGATAGTTACAATGTTGTTGTCAATTCTGGTAAAATATTTTGAGTATCGATTGGTTGAGTATGAAAACTGAAAAAGCAGAAGGAGAAACTAATGAATAAATGGATGAGTTTGGCATTGTTATTGGTCTTGACGATTCTGGCCACCCCTGTTTTGGCGCAAAATGTACGACAGGATTTGATCAAAGAGGGCACCCTTGAACAGGTTATCTCAAAAAATAAACTGCGAATCGGCTTTTCAACTTTTGTTCCCTGGGCGATGAAAGATAAAAAGGGTGATTATACCGGTTACGAAATTGAAGTTGCCAGGCAATTGGCTGAGGACATGGGCGTTGAGGCGGTTTTTATCCCGACCAAGTGGTCGGGGATCATTCCGGCACTGCTGACTGGCAAGTTTGATATCATCATCGGGGGGATGGGAATTACTCCCGGGCGGAACCTTAAGGTTAATTTTAGTGACCCCTACGAATTTTCCGGGATGTCGATTGTCGCAAACAGCAAGCTTGCTGCTGGAAGTGCCGGGATGGCTGCCTTTAATGATCCCGACGTTACAATCGTGGCTCGGATTGGTACCACCGCTGCGACCGCGGCAAAGAAGTATCTGCCCAAAGCGAAACTGCGCTTATTTGACGATGAAGGACAGGCACTTCAAGAAGTTCTTAACCAGCGGGCTGCTGCAATGGTGTCATCGCAGCCATTTCCTGAATTCCAGACCCTGAAATATGCCGGCAAACTTTTTTTACCGCTGGCCGGGAACACTTTTACTAAGGAGCCGATTGGATTTGCCATTCGCAAGGGAGATGTTGATTTCCTGAATTTCTTGAATAATTGGATTCGGGTGAAAAATGCTGATGGCTGGCTGCAAGACCGCTACGAATATTGGTTTACCACTCAGAATTGGAAGAGTCAGCTTGAATAGCACGGCTGTTAATATTTGAAGGAGTTTAACTTTTGTTGTCACAACGCCAATTTCGCTGGGGTCAAGTCGATACAGCCTTGTTGTTACTGTTATTCAGTGCCGTCGCTTACCTCGGCTATCGGATTAATATCGGTCTGGAATATCAGTGGAATTGGCAGCTCATCCCACAGTATCTACTGCGGCATGATCCGGTTGATGGCTGGGTACCGAACCTGTTACTGCTCGGTTTGCTGACAACGATTCGGTTAAGTTTCTGGAGTCTGTTACTTGCAATACCCCTCGGGCTGATTGCCGGGTTGTTGCGCGCCAGTCTGCACCTGTTTAATCGGTTGGTCGGCAGTACTTATGTCACTCTGTTGCGAAATTTGCCGCCGCTGGTTCTCGTCTTTATTTTTTACTTTTTTATCAGTGACCAAATTCTCCCCTGTTTAAATATCGCTGAGCGAATGGCCACAGCGCCAGAATGGCTGCAGAGAATGTTGCAGCTATTGGTGGCTCCACCGGATCAGTTAGAAGCGTTTATCGCTGCAGTGATCACCTTGGCTCTGTTTGAAGGCGCCTATATCGGTGAAATCGTGCGGGCAGGGATCAACAGTATTGAAACCGGGCAGTGGCAAGCGGCCAGGGCATTGGGAATGCGGCGCTGGCAGATACTGCAACAGGTTGTTCTGCCCCAGGCTTTTCAGCGGATGATTCCCCCACTGGCAGGTCAGGCGATATCAACCATAAAAGATTCGGCAATCGTTTCGGTTATCTCTATTCAGGAATTGACCTTTCAGGGCATGGAGCTGATGGCGGCAACCTACCTGACATTTGAAGTTTGGATCAGCATAACCGTGCTCTACTTCCTATTAACTTATAGCTGTTCCTGGCTGGCCGGGCGCTTGGAACTGCGGTTTCGTAGGGCGTATAATTAAGAATGAGGTATTCTGATGTTTAAGTGCAAAAATATTATTTCTGTGCTGATTTTCCTGATTGTCGGCTGTGCGCCCTTGCTCCCCAATTTTGAGGAGCCAACTGTTAACCTGACCAGCTTCAGGGTTTTGCCCAGTAACAGTATTGTGCCAACCTTTGAAATCGGCTTGCACGTCATCAATCCAAATCGGATGGCTCTCAAACTGAAAGGTCTCTCTTACAACGTGGAGCTGGAGGGATATCAGGTTCTCAGTGGTGTTTCCAATCAGCTTCCGGTGATTGAGGCTTATGGTGAGGGGGATGTCCTGCTGCAGGCCAGGCCTGATTTGTTCAGTACGATCAGTTTATTCACCGATTTGCTGAATCAACCGCGGGATAAATTTACTTTTAAACTTGAGGCTCTTCTTGATGTCGGCGGGTTGATGCCAAAAATCCGGATACAAAAAGACGGGGAGCTCTCACTGACAACAGCAAAAAACTAAAGCACGACCCACTTTTTTGCTGCAGAAAGATCGGAGAAAAATTTAATTGTCGAAAAAGATTGGTTGGCAGTCAGGCTGGTCAGTTCAGCCGCTACCGTTTTGCTGTTTGCCTGAATAACAAAGGCACACTTACCTCCCCCCAATTTCTCTGCATCAAATTCAACGATTGACTGGATCATTTTGATCTCTGCAAAAGTCATTTTTTTAAGGTCGAGGTACTGGTGATCAATCACTAGTGGGGTTCCTTTGATCCATTTGGGCGAAGCAAGTAAATCTTTCAGCAACTTGTAAAGATCCTCTACAACAGCAAACCCACCTGTTTTGATTAGAACGTAGTTGGGCATATTTGAAAAATCAAAATCGTATTTCATCTGCGCCTCCTGGGGGTTGCATCAAAAAGGGCCTCTCGATTTCCGAAAGACCCTTTGATCATACCAATTCTAAAAGGTTTATTCACCCTCAAAAATGGTGGACAAAGCGCAGAGTATAACGTTCTCCTTCGGTGCGGTTGGCAGCCCCAGACTCAAAAAAAGCATTGAAAAAAACATGATTGTCCTGGTTTGCATGCCAGATAAGACCGGGTCCTATGGCAAATACCTTCTCCCGACCGTCAACACTCTCTGAGTCACTGATCTGCTTAAAGTAATAGCCATTGATTCCAACGCGCAATTGCTGCGGCATAACTTCATACGCAACAGCAAAGTTGCCATGGATTGCCGACCCGGCTTGAGTATCGTTTCCTCCGCCAAACGGGTCATCGTTCTTACCATTCCACAGATAGTGAATCCGCCAGCTGGTGGTCAGTTTTGGGGTAACAAACAGCGTCGCAGCCCAGTAGGGGTTGAATGACCAAAAATTGCTTCCCGGGTTCAACAGCTTGTCGTTGTCGTATTTACCCGTGGGGATGATGGTTTGCAACTCAATGCGATGCATAAATACTGGTCCGTTTTTCCCCATGATCGGATCCCACTGAATATAGGGGCCGATCAACAAGTCACCTAGACCAGCATTGTTATCTGGCAAAGGGGTACTATCCAGACTGACCAACGGTACAATGACATCCAACCCCCACTTACCACCCATGAAAATTGGGGTATCAGATTGGTAGAGAAACTGGTTCAGACTGACCAGAACCTCAACCTCGGCGTCTGGTAACGTTAAGTCGGTGAACTTATCCGCGGTGTAATATTGCAGGTATTCAGAAAAGTAAAGCCCCGGCCCGGCTGGTGGCCCACCGTCGAGAAAGCTGGTAAAGCCTAAATTTACCGACGGTTGATCATATGACCAAGCCGGGGTCACCAATAGCATGGCGCTGACCAACAGTATACTTAGAACGAAACGAACATTGCGCATAACAATCCTCCTTGAGTGGCGCTAAGAATAAAAATTGATAAAAAGTCGTTGACTTCTGGTTTTCATGTACTATTGTACTAGTACATGAAAACCAATATAAAATACATTGAATATTTAGTCAATCATTTGCTTGCACAGAAGTCTTCACAGAAGATGGAAAAGGCTCTCAATGATCTTTTGACGGCCAGTGAGCTTGATGAGGTGGCAAAGCGGCTGCAGATCTTTGAAATGCTGGCAGAGGGAGTGCCGCAACGACAAATTGCTGATCGGTTAGGTGTCGGGATCGCCACAGTTTCGCGTGGGTCTACTGTATTGAAAAAACACAGCTGAATCTAGGGTAGATGTTTTACAACCGCAAAATCACACAATCTCATCATGAATCCGGTTATCAAACACCCGTTGACTCTTCTTCTCTGACCGGGGCAAGTTAAAATAATCAACCAGTTCCAATTCAAGCGAAACCAACAACTGCTTTTTGATCTGATGGTCGACTTCGTGACTCAATTCAGGGCCGCGCTTGGCATTAACACCTTCGGCTTGCTCAACACACAGGTGCAGGTGATCACGTTCAGCATTGTCCCGGGTCAAATGGATCTGGTATGCGGAACCGATTCCCGGTACTGCACCGACCAGGGCTTGGGCGGCACCATAATGGGCGGTAAGATTATTGATTTTCAGTATAGTTGTCATCCATAGCATGACGAAGTTATAAAAGAGTACCAAACAAATCAAGGACTTTAATGCAGGAGCGGAGAGCAACAGAAAAACATATAACAGTTCTGAATCAATTTACACATCACTTGGCAAATCGAAGTCAGGCGTTATAAGTGGATCCATATTTGATGCACTCGCAAAAAAGTAATAGGATGGCTACGCCAAAAACAGATCATAGCCACATTTCAACATCAACAAAGACAGCACAAAGCGGAACACCGGCACTACCACCTTGTCGGCATTATTGATTACCAGCCCACTCCCCAGCCAGTTGCCGCAAATTGATCCAGCAATAGCCACCAATGCGACAGGCCAGAAGATCAATCCGTTAAGTAAAAAGTAGATAAAGGCTGAAACGTTGGAAGCATAGTTGACGATCCGGGCATTGGCACTGGCTTCACGGGTCGTCATATGGAGAAAGAGCATGAACGCCAACAATAAAAAGGTACCTGTTCCGGGACCAAAGATACCATCGTAGCCCCCAAGAAAAAAGCCAGCCAGGGTGGCTCGTAAAGCAATCTGTTGTCGGGTCAACTCCGCCTTGACCGCTTGCAATCCCATGTGTCTGGCCTGCAAGTAAAATAGAATTGGGATGACGACCAGCAGGAGAGTAAAGATGATGTTTCGGGACAGGTAGCTTGAGAGTGACGCGCCGATGGCCGAGCCGACCAACGCAGCAACGATCGCATAAATGACTGTTTTCCAAAGAATAGTGCCACTTTTAATGTAGCGAAACACCGCAAAGGTCGCTCCAGAGGAACTGACACACTTATTGGTTCCCAGAATCAGTTCAACGGGCATTCCCATCGCCAGATAAGTAGGGACTGAGATCAACCCGCCTCCACCTGCAATGGAATCGATAAACCCGGCAAAGCCGATCAATATAAAGACAGCAAAATACTGCCAAAGTTCAATTTCCACGAGGCTCTCATCCATCGAAAAAGCATCTAGAGTCGCAATACCCTAAGTGCATGAAGTTATGGCCGGGGCGAGAATATCTGATTTTGATTTTCGCACTCCCAATAAGGGATCACAGAGAAACGGAAAGGTGTTAAATGTTAAGTAGATTATCGACCAAGCGGACGACACCCGTGCGAACCGGGTCAACTGTCGGCAAACCAAGCAATTGTTCCACTTCGGCCAGGTATGTCTCTGCCTTGTTGCTTTCCAGATTGGCGGTGTTGATTGCGACACCAATGAATTTTGCATCGACGTTTGTTAGGCGCGCAACCGCTAGATTAAGTTCCAAGCAGGTTTGTAGATCCGGTAATTTCTGGTTCGGCAATCCTCGCATGTGGGTTCGTGTTGGTTCATGGCATAAAACCAGTGCATCCGGCTGTGCTCCATGGGTCAGTCCAAGGGTTACACCTGCATAGGACGGATGAAATAACGAACCTTGACCCTCTATCAGATCCCAATGGTCGGGATCATTTGCGGGGCAAATCTGCTCGACGGCACCGGAAATAAAATCAGAAACGACCGCATCAACCGAAACGCCGGTACCGGCGATGAAAATGCCAGTCTGCCCTGTGGCCCGAAACGAAACTTTCATGTCACGCGCTATCATCTCTTTTTCCATGGCCAGAGGGGTATACATTTTTCCCACCGAACAATCGGTGCCAACGGCAAGGCAGCGTTTTCCAGCGCGTTTAACGCCGGTTCCGGGCTCAAATGTGGCAGAAGGGTGGCGTACATCGAACAATCGCCGACCATATTTCTCTGCTGCCATAGCAATTTCAGGGATATCACCGAGTTTGGCATGCAGTCCCGAGGCGACATCATAACCGCGCTGCAGGGCCTCCACAATACTTGCCGTCCAGTGTTCAGGAAGAAAACCACCCTGATTAACAATGCCGATGAGCAATGTTTTGGCTCCCTTTTCCAATCCTTCGGTCAGGGTCATGTCGTCCAGCTTTACATCCGCCTTGCAGTTTGGAAGACGAAATTGCCCAAGAGACCATTCCGGTCGCCAGTGGACAATACCATCGCATGTCTTGGCCGCTAACTGATCCTGCACATCGCCGAGAAACATTAAATATGGATGTTGCAAATTCATTTGCGCCACTCCTTAAAAGGCTTTCATGCCCTTTTTGTGTTATCTGGTTATGCACTAATCTCAAGTTGAAGCTGGACAAGCCTAAATCAACCAGCATCGGATGTATTGGAACAAGGCGAGGACTGTAGATAAAATTGGCTATCAGAGTCAATCTTCTTGAGGTTGTGCTTTTTAAGCAACTCACTGATAACCGTCTGGCAGGCTTGAAGCTCTTTACCTTCTTCAGGGGCACCAATAGCAAGCTCTTCATCCGTTACGGTGTATTCATAACTTGGAAATTGAGCGAGATGTTCCAGGCGCATTTGATGAGCAGAAAGTTCATCTAAAAAGAATTCAAATGCATCTGGCCTATGGTCTGTTAGCCAGCGTGGAACATTGATAGGGTCAGCATACTTTTCTAACTCATCATCAAGCCATCGTCTGACCATAGCTTGCATTTCATCAGGTGTAAGTTTCTGATACATGGTTCTCATCCTCTGCCAGAGTATGCTTGCTTTTGCTTTGATACTATGTGCTATGGCCTTGGCTTCTTTAGTTCGACCTGTGCCAAGGGATTTGGCAAATTCTTTGCTGCCAACTGCATTCTGAATATCTTTTGGTACGAATAATCTAAAGTGAAAAGTTTCCCCACGTCTTTTTATCATAAAGCCTCCAATCGGGACA
>JAQIBX010000160.1 GCA_027858895.1 Desulfuromusa sp.
CTGGCTGATGGCAAGCAGCGGATGTTTCATATGTCTTTTGATAACAGTTAAAACGGATTCGTCATACTTGCCCAAAGCCCCGGCAGAAATGTCGGGGTTTTTTTGGTTTGTCTTCAGTCTAATGTGACAACTTGAATGATATCGAGTATAATTGCTCTACATCACCCAACTTGAGGGATAAACACTCGGTCAAAAAGGGGGTAGTTATGGCAGATTCGAATTTCTGGACTCAACAACAAGAAGCTAAACTTCTCGCTTGGCACAGGATGCAGCAGGTTGCGGATCAGAAAAAGCCGGCGCCTTGCTTCACTATTGCACGGGAATTTGGTTGTCAGGCTTATCCGCTGGCGGAAGAATTGATTAGGCGGTTAAATGCTCGAGTTGCGGGAGAACCCTGGGTGGTTATCGGTCGTGAAATTCTAGATGAGGTGGCAGAGATATCCGGGTACAGGGTTGAACAGATTGAGAAATCGCAGGATACACCCGCGTCGCTTAAAGCCATCTTTGCCATGTTTTTGGATAGCAGCAGGGCGGAAGAAACTGAAGTTTTTGCTCATATGAAAACGGTTATACGAAGTTTTGCCCGGCGCGGTAACTGTGTTCTGGTCGGGCGTGGGGCAGTGTTTGCTGCTCAGGATTTGCCAAATTGTATCCATTTGCGTTTGGTTGCACCGCGTGCTTTTCGGGTCCGGAATATTATGCGGGCTCACAAATTGAGTGAGGTTGAGGCAGCGAAATTCATAGAATTACACCAACAGCAGCGGGATGCTTTTGTGCGCAGATTTGCCGAAGGTCAGCTAGAAAACTCAGAACTCTACCACTTGGTGATTAATAATAGTCGGCTGGGAGTTGATAAAATTGCTGAATTGGTTGAGGAATATATGATCAGCTATACCAGCTAACCGCCGTCCGCCCTTGATGCCTTAACCTATCTTATTTATGGATCAGGTGCTTGCCAAAGAGACCCGATTTTTACCGTGGTCTCTTTTTTTGTCAGGATTCTTTTGGCTTTTGTCCTGTTGTGCTATAAGAACCTTCTTTTGCCCTTAAATCGGAATTCGCTAAAAATGTTACAGCTTAAAAATATAGATAAATATTTTGCTGACAGAAAAATATTTTCAGCAATCGACTGGCACATCCGTCCAACCGATCGGATCGGTCTTTGTGGGGAAAATGGTGCCGGGAAATCGACACTTTTAAAACTTCTGGCAGGTCTGGTTGAGAGTGACGGTGGCACTTTGCAGGTTGCTAAAGGGACGACCTTCGGTTATCTGCCACAGGATGGACTGGTTCACCGAGGGCAGTCGTTGTTTATTGAAACCCAGAGTGCTCTGGCTGAACTACAGCAGATGGAGCGGGAACTTCGCCAGCTTGAAAGTGTTATCTCCGATAATCCTGAAGCTTTTGAACTGGAACGTTACGCGGAAGTGCAGCAGTTGTTTGAACAGCGTGGCGGTTATCAGATGGAATCGGAGGTCGGTCGGGTTCTCCATGGTCTTGGCTTTAGCGCTGAGGATTTCGACAAGCCTTGTGAAACTTTCTCCGGTGGCTGGCAGATGCGGATTGCATTGGCAAAGTTGCTGCTGCAAAGACCCAATTTGCTGCTACTGGATGAACCAACCAATCACCTGGACCTGCCTGCCCGAGACTGGCTGGAAGATTATCTGCTGAACTATCCTTATGCCATGGTGCTGGTTTCTCACGATCGATTTTTTCTGGATAAGGTTGTTACACGTATTGTCGAGATCTGGAATGGTAATTTGACGGCATACCCCGGGAATTACAGCCGTTATATCCAAGTTAGGGATGAACGGATTCTGGCATTAAAAGCGGCCAAGCAGCAGCAAGATGAGGAAATCGCCAGAATCGAAGGATTTATCAGTCGCTTTCGCTATCAAGCCAACAAGGCTTCGCAGGTACAGAGCCGTGTCAAACAACTGGAAAAGATTGAGCGGATATCGTTGCCGCCGCAGCGGAAAAAAATTGCCTTCACCTTTCCAGCACCACCGAAGGGTGGGAGGTTAGCAATCAGTTTAAACCGTGCATCTCAACACTATGGAGATCTCAAAGTTCTGCAGCATGTTGATGTTCAGGTGGAGCAGGGGGAAAGGGTTGCCCTGGTTGGCCCGAACGGCGCGGGTAAGTCGACTTTGATACGTCTGCTTGCTGGGGTTGAAGCTCCGGTGGCTGGAGAAAGGGTGGAAGGTCATAACCTGCTACAGGCCTATTTCGCTCAGAATCAGGCCGATGAACTGAATTCAGCACGAGATGTATATGCCGAAATAATGGCTGACTCTCCGATAGCAATGGTTCCCCGCCTGCGCAATATCCTTGGGGCCTTCCTTTTTTCGGGAGATGATATCGAAAAATCGGTCAAGGTGCTTTCAGGTGGTGAACGAAATCGCCTGGCACTGGCTAAATTACTGCTGCGTCCGGCGAACCTATTGTTACTTGATGAACCGACCAATCATCTTGATTTGCAATCCAAACAGATTTTGCTCGATTCTCTGAAGAAGTATCAAGGAACAATCGTTTTTGTCTCGCATGATCGCTATTTTGTTGATGCGTTGGCTACACGTGTTCTGGAAGTTGGTGCCGGCAAGGTCATATCCTACCTTGGCAATTACGAAGATTTTTTACGGGCAAAGCAGTCTCTGGGGGATGCAAGCCACAGCATCAATCGGGTTGAACAGTCTATTGGAAACGCACCAAAAGATGACCCATCAATTGATAAAAAAGATAGGATCCAGGCTCATTCCGCTCGTAAAGAACAGCAACGAAACGAACAAAAGCAACAAAGAGCACTGTCCATGGTGGAAAGCAAGATTGAAACAAAGGAAGAGAAGCTGGCAAAACTGGAACAGCAGATGGCTGAGCCAGAGATTTATCAGGATCAGGAACAATGGCGACAAATAAGTGCTGACCATGCTAGTTTGAAAGAAAAATTGGCTGACTTGTATCTTCAATGGGAACAATTGCAAGATTGATGGCGGCCATATGTATTATTATTTATAGCTGTGGAGTTCTGAACAATGATTTTTTTGCCACGTGGTGTCCCGGTAAGGCAGAAAGTTAATCCGGCTCGAATCAATCTTCCGGAGGCGATGGGAAAATTGCGGGCCAGCACTTTTACGGGCTATCTCCGTTTTGATGCGCCACAAGGTGCCGGAGTGATTTTGTTTCAAACAGGCCAATTGATCAGCTCGGTTTTTGTTGATAAGGACGAAACCGAACGTTTGATTGCTTATGATGCCATAGCAAAAATTTTTGAAGTTTCAATACTGGGAAATGCAGTCTTAAATATTTTTCGCCTGTCACCAGATCTGGTGTTGGGCATCCATGCCCTTTTTCATGGTCGTTATCTGCAAAAAGCTCAGGATTTGAGTCGCCTTGATGTGCGTATGCAGTTGGATCTCATCAAGAGCGAAGGGCTCACAGCTTGCCTGCGTATTTACGCTGAGGATCAGACAGTACTTATTTTTTATGATCAAGGCTATGCCCTTGGTTTTTTTCATGAAGGTGAAATGGAGCTGGAACCAATGGCTGATATTTCAAATTCAGTGGCCCGCTTGCCTGGGGCAAAGTTGGATATACTGGAAATCCGCAGTGCTGATGAGATTGTTCTGGCGGATCTGATGGGATCCGCCGATCTGGGGCCAATCTGGCAGCGGACCCGTAAGTTGCTCCTTGCAGAACGGAGCAAGCTTGAGGAAACGGCTGTTCGGTCGCAAGAACAGAATCAGGAGCGTAAGCGACAACACACCTTGGCTGTCTTTAAAACCATTGCCGGAAATCATATTGGTAAATTTGGGGTGACCCAGGTCGAAAAAGCTTTTGCCGCGGTTGGTTCGGACTTAAACACTGAAGATCTGGAGAAATACTATGTTGATCTGCAGCGACTTGCCAGACTGGTTGCCGGGCAGTCAAAAATTTCAACAATGATTGCTGAGATGAAAAAACAAATGACTCCTCATGGCTGATTTTGTCGTGGTGGTTTTTGGTCGTAAATGGTCAAAAAACACCACCAAGGCAGGTCATTGCTATAAGTTTGAATATAGATGATGTTTGTTCTTGACCACTTTAGTGCTTTGAATTATATCTATCAATCCGATAAACCATTGTTTTTTTTCTCTACCTTTAATTTCAGGAGGCACACGCATGAAAAAAATGACCGTTTTAATTTCAGTTTTAGCTCTTGTCTTGAGCATGTCAGCGACCGG